>CALXAN010000027.1 GCA_944386305.1 uncultured Clostridia bacterium | reverse complement strand
AAATAAGCTGCGCTTTCTCCGATTTTTTTAAATAAAAACTACTCGCCCGCTACGCTGTTTCTCCTCACCCCGCAAAGAGGTAAAGACTTTGCGGGAACCTAATAGCCTGCGCGGTTGTAAACGCCCTCACAACGGTTCGCTGTCGCATCATTTGCGAGTTCGGATTCTTCCACTGAAAAGCCAAAATTATCCTTCCCATGCAGCTTAGACGGTATGACTTGCGAATCCAGGGCGTTCAGGCTGCAAACGCCCTCACGACAGCTCGCCAGTCGGCGCCGAAACCGTAAGACAGTTACAGCATTTTACCAAATACATCATCAATCGGCCGAATCTCATAATAAAAAAGACTTAAACAGAAAGAGCTATCGATTATGAACAAAGACTGCATTATACGCAATGAAACCGCCGAAGACTACCGTGCGGTAGAAAATCTTACAAGAGAAGCATTTTGGAACGTCTACCGCCCGGGGTGTACGGAGCACTATATTCTGCACCGGTTCCGAGACAGGCCCGAATTCGTCAAAGAGCTTGACTTGTGTTTGCTGCTCAACGGACGGATAATAGGACATATCATGTTTGCACGGGCCGAAATAAAGGCGGATAACGGCAATATACTGCCGGTCATGACTTTCGGCCCGATAAGCATTCACCCCGAATTTCAGCGAAGAGGATACGGTAAAATCCTGCTCGACCATGCTCTTAAAAAAGCTGCAGAGATGGGAGCAGGAGCTGTATGCATAGAGGGGAATATGGCGTTTTACGGCAAATGCGGTTTTGATATCGCTTCCAAAAGCGGTATCCATTATTATGCCGAGCCTCGGGAGAATATCGTCCCGTACTTTCTGCTGAAGCAGCTGCGCACAGGTTTCCTTGACGGAATCACGGGAGTGTATAAACCGCCCGCCGGATATTTTGCGGACGAGGACGAAGCCGAAGAATTTGACAAGCTGTTTCCGCCCAAAGTTAAGCTGAAGCTGCCGGGACAGCTGGTATAGGCAAAAATGATTCCTGCCGTACGGCTTATCGTTCCGAAGCGCTCGGAAACAGTCTGCAGCCGTCGGAAAAGACATAATTACCGAAAGAAACATAAGCGGCGCCGAAAAAAGTCGGCGCCGCTTTTTATTATAAATAACTATTTCAGACTTCCAATATTTACAGATAGAATATGCAGACGCTGTTTGATATAATACGGATATACCTTTCAATTCGGAGAGATATATATGCAAAGGATTATTCTGCATTCGGATCTGAATAATTTCTACGCCTCGGTGGAATGCCTGTACAACCCTTCGCTGCGCGGCAAACCCGTGGCAGTGGCGGGTGACCCGGAAGCGCGGCACGGTATCGTGCTTGCGAAGAATTACGCCGCCAAAGCCCTCGGAGTACAAACCGGAGACCCGCTGTGGGCGGCGAGGCGGAAATGCCCAAATATAGTCTTCGTACCGCCGCACTATGACCTGTACATGAAATATTCGCAGATTGCACGAGAAATTTACAGCGAATACACCGACCAAGTAGAGCCTTACGGCTTGGACGAATGCTGGCTGGATGTAACCGGAAGCACCCGCCTGTTCGGAGACGGCAAGGCAATTGCGGATAAGCTGCGGGAACGGATTAAATTTGAATTGGGCGTGACGGCGTCCGTGGGCGTCAGCTACAACAAGATATTTGCAAAGCTCGGCAGCGATATGAAAAAGCCGGACGCAACGACAGTCATTACAAGCGAGCGGTTCCGCGAGATTGTTTGGCCGCTGCCTGTCAGCGATCTTCTTTATGTAGGCCGCGCCACACACAGCAAGCTGCAGCGATACGGCATCAAAACAATAGGGCACCTTGCGCAGTCGGACAAAGACCTTTTACACCACATATTAGGCCAAAACGGAATAAAGCTGTGGATGTTCGCCAACGGACTGGATACTTCGCCCGTATCCAATATAGGTGCAAAATCCTTAATCAAATCCATAGGCAACAGCACGACCGCACCCCGGGATTTGGTAACCGATGAAGATATACGCATCACTCTGATGATACTGTGCCAAAGCGTGTCCGCACGCATGCGGGAGTACGGCTTTGTCTGCAATACCGTACAGATCGGCGTGCGCGACAATGAGCTGCACAGCTATGAACGGCAGGGCAAACTCTCTTATCCGAACCGTACGGCAAAGGCGCTGTTCCAAAAAGCATTTGAGATGTATAAGCTCCATCACACGTCCGGCAAACCGGTTCGCTCGCTCAGCGTGCGCGCCTGAAACCTTTCACTCAACGAAAACGAGCAGCTTTCTCTGCTGCCGGAGATCTCAACGCTTCAAAGACAGGAAATATTGGAAAGCGCGGTAGATGATATAAGAAAACGCTTCGGCCATTTTTCTATCCAAAACGGGCTGCTGCTGAAAGACAAGCAGCTATCTTCGCTGAACCCCAAAGACGACCATACAATACATCCTGAATCTTTCTTCAAAAGCTGATCCGTTCAGCTTTCCACGCAATCCTCAGGCGCTTTGTCCTCACGCAGACCTTTGAACACGGGCTGACGAAGGCCGGACTCTGTTTTTTCCATATACTTTACAGTACAGCAGACAACAGGCTCGACCCACACGGCGTCTTCATTCCCGGCGGGCGGTTCAAACAATGGGACGGATATCCGAGGCAGCCGCCTGATTCTGCGGAAGCTTTCGCCTCCTACTCCGAGCGTCACATGACCTTTGTATTTCAGCTTCCCGTCGGCAAACTGTCCGAGTACGACGCTCGTCATGCCGTTATCTTTCGGAATAAACCCGCAGACGACATAGTCGTCGTCCTTGAGATTCTTGCACTTTATCCAGTCCCTTGTCCGTTTATCGAAATAATACCGGCTGTCTTTGCGCTTGGCCACAATTCCTTCTAAATTCTGAGCCTTGACAAGCTGATAAAAAGCGATACCGCTGTTTTCAACTATCCTTGATACCGCCAAGCGCGCCGTTTGTTCGTTAACGGCCTTTAGGAGCAGTTCCTTCCTCTGAGTCAGGGGAAGCCCGCAGACGGCTCTGCGCTCATAATACAGAATATCAAAAGCGGTAAAGCAAGCGGGATACTGCCGGGCGGCAAGCTCGATTTTTAAAGGACTGCTCATCAAAGACCGCCGCTGTATCTCGTAGAAATCCGGCCTGCCGTCTTTTATAACCGCAAGCTCTCCGTCAAGGATGCAGCGGCAATTGACCTGTTTATGAATGTCTTTCAGTTCCGGCACCTTGGTCAGCATTCTGATATTCCGCTTGCTGCGCAGTTCCGTGCCCTCAGCCGGGTCAAGGTAAGCAATGCAGCGCTCACCGTCTAACTTTAACTCATACAGATAATCGGGAGAGTCAAACGCCTCCCCTTCGGCGCCGATGAGCATCGGTTTTATGTTTTTTTGTTCAAACAGGTCGCTCACTTGACACCTGCCTGCGATAGGCTCTGCTTGAGCGCTTCCATCAAATCGATGACATTGACGACGGACTCTTGCGGCGCTGTTACTTCTTTGCCCTGTATTTTACCGTTAATGATCTGCCACAGCTTCTCGCGGTACTCGTCCTTGTACCGTTCGGGTTCAAATTCTTTTACCATGGCGCCGATCAGCGTTTTTGCCATTTGCAGCTCTTCAGCGCTCACCTCGGTATGCGCCGCTTCCTTCGGCGCTTCTTTGACTTCGTCTGCAAAGAAAAGAGTTTCTATCAGAATGCCGTTATCGGTCGGGATCAGTGCCAGCAGCTTTTCTTTGGTGCCCATTACGGTTTTTGCCACGCCGATTTTGTTCTCGTCTTTCATTGCGCGGCGCAGCAGTTCAAAAGCTTTATCGCCGCCCTGTTCGGGTACGGCATGATAGGTTTGGTCAAAGTATATCGGGCGGATAGCGGCCAAATCGGTAAAAAGCATGATGTGTATGGTTTTATCCTTTTCGGATTTGGCTTTTTCAAAGTCGTCGTCCGTCATGGTGACATACTTCCCCGGCTCATATTCGAAGCCTTTTACAATATCTTTCGCACCCACTTCTTTTCCGCAGTTTGAGCATACCTTTTTATACCTGACTCTTGAGCCGTCCTCTCTGCACAGCTGATTAAAATGGATATCGTTATCCTGCGTAGCGGTGTACAGACCTACCGGGATATGCACCATGCCGAAAGAAATGGCGCCTCTGTGTGATACTGCCATACAAACACCTCGTTTTCATTATATGGGATAGTATTTCCCAAAAAATGAAATACTATTTTTATTGAGGTGTGCTTATGGCAAGAAAAGTATTTGTGGAAGTGACCGCAAAGTTTGATACAGAAGGGAAAATAACGCCACTGTCCCTTTTGTGGGAAGACGGAACGGTATACGAAATAGACCGAATAACGGACGTACGGCGCGCAGCCTCCCTGAAGGCCGGCGGAACAGGGATACGATATACGGTCAAAATACGCGGCAGACAGAGCTATCTGTTTTATGAAGAACCTCGATGGTTTGTAGAGGCTAAAGAGTAAAACTTGTTTAAGCTGACGGCAGCCGAACCCAATATGTTTTTAAGCGGCTGATTTTCGCGCACGTACTAATTTTAATCCAAAAAGGATTAACTGCGTTTTATGCCTTGTCCGCACAAAAATTCGCTCGCTTAAAACGCACCGAAAAACGGCGCATGTGTATTTTTTGTGCTTGCGGGTATCTTCAATTTGAAGGTAATACGTTAAAGACGCCGTGTGAGTTTTCGGCATATTTTGTTCGACACCCGACAGCTTAGCTGCCGAAATGCCGAACCCAATATGGCTTTAAGCGGCTGATTTTCGCGCACGTACTGCATTTTAATCCGAAAAGGATTAACTGCGTTTTGTGCCTTGTCCGCACAAAAATATGCTCGCTTAAAACGCACCACAAGCTTACAATGTTATTTTCCTTTGCAGAACTGCGGTATGCCGCCGCAACGGCACACTTTTCCGTATATTCTGTTCATCTCCCGCCAGTACCGATAAACGGCTCGGACGAATCTTTGCAGCCCCACAGGTATACGTCGGAGTCGCCGCTGCAGCGCGTTTTCGGCAATATTTTGTTCGGCTCCCGCCGGCTTATATAAGAGATATATTAAATCGAGTTTAGAACGTATTTCACAGGCGGCGCACGGGAATACCGACAGATTCCGACTGACATTTTTTATGTAATAAAAAGAAAATGAAACGATTTTCTCCGGCCTAAAGTATGAACATGGGCTTAATGTCCCCCCCCTCAGATGCTATTTTTTACATGAATCTGCCCTATACACTGAATACTATCTAACATTAAAATCAAAGAACAGCGAAAGCGGCAGCGTACCGCCTGCCGCATAAAAAACGATAAATGCGGGAAGTTGACAGAAATCGCTTTTTTTGATATAATAATTCCGCATATCAGAGATTGGGGACATGTAATAACCAAAAGGCCGCACAAGCGGCAAAGCGGGAGTCCAAGACTCCCCTTGAAAAAATGCCTCAACTCATACACAGCAACCGTACAGGACATCAAAAGATGCCGTTTGCCTTTTCAAGAAAGGCGCGCGGCGTCTTTTTTTATGGGAGGACAAACATGACAGACAAAATGAAAAAATCCGTAAAAGAACTAACCGCAGCCGCAATGCTGCTGGCAATAGGTATACTCCTGCCGTCTTTGACGATGAACGTGCCGCAGATAGGCAACATGCTGTGCCCCATGCACTTGCCCGTGCTGCTCTGCGGGGCCATATGCGGCTGGAAATACGGACTGGCGGTAGGGGCGCTGACGCCGATACTGAGATTCGCATTATTCATGCCGGGCGCTATAATCAATACAGGCATACCCATGATGTTCGAGCTGGCGGCATACGGGGTGCTGATAGCAGTACTGCTCAAAGTCATACCCAATAAGCACAGAATACCCCATATTTACGCCTCACTGATAGGCGCAATGATCGGGGGCAGGCTGATATGGGCCGTGGTCAGACTGATAATGAGCAGATTTATGCAGAACCTCCCCTTTTCGCTGGGCATATTCGTCACGCAAGCGTTTGTAAACGCCGTGCCGGGAATAATTTTGCAGCTCATAATTGTACCGGCTGTATTGTTCGCGCTGGAAAGGTCGAAGCTCATACCCATAAAATAGCGCAGAACGACTTTTCAGCGATTCGAAACTGCAGAGAGCCTCTCCGTATCTCTCGGGAAACCCGACACCAGCGCATACGCGCGCTGACAGAAACACGCTTTGATTTTATCTCGGCATAAGATGCGGCTCATAGCTTAAGCGGCTGCGTCCCCAAGGGGACGCAGCCGCTTAGCTCTCTAAGAATAAAAACACTATCTGAGAATATATGCTGCGGAACACACGATACCTGCGGACATAAGCGCCGAACACACGGTACCTGTGAACATATGCGACAAATCACACGGTACTCGGCGACCACACGGTACCTGCGGACATAAGTCCCCGTTGCGGAAAAAATGTTCAGTCAAGCTCGCGCACGCCGGTGTACAGCTCGTAATATCTGCCCTTAAGCTCCAGCAGCTGTTCGTGCGTGCCGCGCTCTATAATCTGACCCTGCTCCAGCACCATTATCACATCCGCATTGCGCACGGTGGAGAGTCTGTGCGCGATGACAAACGTTGTCCTATTGTGCATAAGCCGGTCCATACCGCGGTCTATATGCCGCTCGGTACGGGTGTCGACGGAGGAGGTCGCCTCATCGAGCACGAGAATGGGAGCCTTGGACAGGGCGGCCCTGGCGATGTTGAGCAGCTGCCGCTGGCCCTGGGACAGATTGGAGCCGTCGCCCTCGAGCACGGTTTGGTATCCGTCGGACAAACGCATGATGAAGCTGTGCGCGCTGGCGGTCTTGGCGGCGGCGACAACCTCCTCGTCCGTAGCATCGAGCCGACCATAGCGTATATTCTCCATTACCGTGCCTGTAAACAAATGCGTATCCTGCAGCACCATGGCGATATTCCTGCGCAGGACGTCGCGCTTTATGTGCTTTATATCGACCCCGTCTATCGTAATGCTGCCCTCGGATATGTCATAGAAACGGTTGAGCAGGTTGGTGATAGTAGTTTTGCCGGCGCCTGTCGAGCCGACGAACGCAACTTTCTGACCTGGGCGGGCGTAGAGAGTTATATCCTTAAGAACCGTTTTATCGGGGTTATAGCCAAAGCTAACATGCTCAAGCCTTACGTCCCCGCGCATCTCGGGCATGGCGGAAGCGTCGGGCGCGTCGAGCTGCTCGGGCTCCTGGTCCATGACGTTAAACACACGTTCGGCTCCCGCAAGCGCAGCAAATACGGTGCTCATCTGCTGAGAAATCATAGATATCGGCATCGAAAACTGCCGCGAATAGTTGGCAAACACAGTCAATGCACCCGGCGTCAGCCCGCTCAGACACATCATTACGCCGCCTATACCTACGGTGACGCCGTACGATATCTGAGATATATTGCCCATCACGGGGCCCATTACGCCGCCCCAAAACTGTGCGCGGAACTGCTTGTCGCGCATATCATCATTGAGCAGCGAAAACTCGTCTATGCAGTCCTGCTCATGGTTGAACACCTTTATGACCTTTTGTCCGGTGACGGTCTCTTCCATATATCCGTTGACCGCGCCGAGAGCCGCCTGCTGTCCCGCATAATATTTGCTGCTGCGCTTGGCTATGGCCGAGCCGCCGAACAGTATGAGCGGAATAAACGCCACGGTTATCAGGGTCAGAATCCAGTTAGTAGTTATCATAAACACGAACGTGCCTATCAGAGTTATCGCACCGGACACCAAAGAAGTCAGCGAGTTGTTGAGCATGACGTCTATATTGTCGATATCGTTGGTAAACCTCGACATGATCTCGCCCGTGGGATTGGAGTCAAAATAGCGCACGGGCAGCTTCTGCAGGCGGCAGAACAGGTCGTTGCGTATCCTCTCCACCGCGCCCTGAGATATAGACAGCATCACGCGGCCCTGCAGATATGTAGTGGCTATCCCCACAAGGTAGACTATGCCCAGCAGCAGCAATGCCGTAAAAATATAAGCCAATATAGGGCTGCCTATAAAGCTGCCGAGCGGATCGGTAAAGCGCGAAATGACCCTGTCTGCCATCTGCTCAAGGGGGCTCATGTCTATGACCGCCGCAGGATTGACCTCATAGGCTATCTTGTCGATTATGGGCGCGAGCATATACGAGCCGATCAGAGACGTGGCCGTGCTTATTATCATGCACAGGAACACGACGGCAAACCTGAGCTTATATGCCGACAGATATTTTATGATGCGGCCGACGGTCCGTTTTACATCCTTGGGTTTTCCGCCCGCGCCGCGCGGACCGCGCCCGCCCTTTCCGGGGCCGCGGCGCATCATTCCCCCGCCGAAAGAAGAGGCGGAACTGTTATATTGTCTGCGGAGCTGCTGCAGAGTCCTGGCCATCGGCGCCGCCCTCCTCTCTGTCGTTCTGAGAATAATATATCTCCTGATATTCGGTATTGTTTGCCAGAAGCTGGCTGTGAGTGCCTACGCCCGTTATGCGCCCCTCGTTCATGACCACTATTTCGTCAGCGTCTTTTACGGAGGTGATGCGCTGGGCTATTATTATCTTTGTAGAATCGGACAGCTCGTTGACGAACGTCTTGCGTATCTGCGCCTCAGTAGCGGTATCCACTGCAGAGGTGGAATCGTCTAATATAAGCACTTTAGGATGCTTGAGCAGGGCCCTGGCGATACACAGCCTCTGCTTCTGCCCGCCCGAAACGTTCGTACCGCCCTGGTCGAGCATGGTGTCGTACCCGTCGGTAAAGGAGGATACGAATTTGTCCGCCTGCGCGCTCACTGCGGCAGCCCTGACCTCCTCGTCGGTCGCGGACTCGTCGCCCCATCTCAGATTTTCCGCTATAGTACCCGAAAAAAGCGTATTCTTCTGCAGCACCACGCCTACGCCCTCGCGCAGATGGTACAGCGAGTAGTCCTTGACGTTGACCCCGTCTACGAGCACCTCACCCTCGTCGGCATCGTACAATCTCGATATGAGCGATACCAGCGTACTCTTGCCGCTGCCGGTAGAGCCTATTATGCCCACAGTGGCGCCGGCAGGGATGTGCAGGTTGATATCGTCCAGCACCTTGCCCTCGCTGTTTTTATAATATTTAAAAGACACGTGGCGGAACTCTATCTCGCCTCTGCCTACCCGCAGATCGGGGTACGCCGCGTGCTCGTCGCTGAGGTCGGGCTCTTCGTCAAGGACCTCGGTTATACGCCTGGCGGACGCCATTGCGCGGGAGGATATCATAAGCAGCACGGTAACCATCATAAGCGATGAAAGTATCTGCGTAACATAGGTTACGAATGCTGAAAGGTCTCCGACCTGCATCCCGCCCGAAAGCGATATGCTGCCGCCGAACCATATCACCGCAAGAACCGTGAGGTTCATAAACAGCGTTATAACGGGCTGCATAAATATCATTATACGCATGGCGGCCATACTGCTGTTTTTGAGGTCGGAGTTGGCGACGCCGAACTTTTGCTCCTCATGTTCCTCGCGCACAAAGCTTTTGACAACGCGCACGTTCGTCACGTTCTCCTGCACGGAGGTGTTGAGCGCGTCGACCTTGCGCTGCATGACGGAAAACCTCGGAAAGCCCTTTGAAATTATAAACGATACGGCTATCAGCATCAGCGGGATACTTACTGCAAATACGACCGACAAAGTAGGCTGCATGGCTATGGCCATTATCAGCGCGGCTATCAGCATGCCCGGCGCGCGCAGGGCCATGCGCAGCAGCATGTTGACAAAATTCTGCACCTGCGTCACGTCGTTGGTCAGCCTTGTGACAAGCGAGCCGGTGCTGAATTTATCTATGTTTGCAAATGAAAATTTCTGTACCTTAGAATAAACGTCGGCGCGCAGATCGGCTGCAAAATTGACAGAGGCCTTACTGGCAAAATACGCGCCGCCGACCCCGCCCAGCAGCATCAGTACAGCGGTCAGAATCATCAGCGCCATGGTAGTAAGGCTCGTGGCCACGGTAAGCTGCTGCGCGTTGGCGTCGTTTATGACGACGGAGAGCATCTTGGGCATTATGACCTCTCCCGCCACTTCGACCAGCATACATACCGGCCCGATAATAAAATACGCCAAATACGGTTTGACGTATCTGTACCATTTCTTCATAAGCTGTCTCCATCGAAGTATAAATCAAATATTTACCGTGTCCTTCCGCGCGCTTACCGCCGCGGAACGGCTGTTATCTAAGCCTGAGGCGTCGCATTTTTGAGATTATCACATATGCGTTCAAGGCTGCGAGAGAGCATCTGCATATCCGCCTCATCCATGCCGCAGAAAGCGGAGCTGTCTACGTATTCGCACTCGCGATGCGTCTTCTCCACTATCCGCTCGCCCTTATCGCTCAGCGTTATGACGTTGCGTCTGCCGTCTTCAGAGCTGGGACTGCGTACAATAAAGCCCGATTTCTCCAGCGTATTTAAGGCGAACGTAACCGCCGCGCCGCTTACGCCGAAGCGATCGGCAATCTGGCGCTGAGACACATTGTCGCGGTGATGGTGCAGGTACATCAATATCTGGTGCTGATTCCTCAGCATGCCTATATCCTGAAGCCTGCGGTCTATGCAGTGCTGATGCAGCCGGTCGGCTAAATGTATTAAATATACTATATACCTCAGCTGCTCATTGTCCGACATTCTTTTCACACCTACCCTTTTAAAAATTAACTGCTTAACAATTAAATACTTAATGAGTATAACACATTTACGCGATTTGTCAATATATACTCAGCGCGAATACGGCATTTACCATACTATTGCCACATTTTTTCAAAAAGCCGAGGTATGCGAAAACTGAACAAGTTGACGTACGAGCCAAAAAACAAATGTCTTTGAAGCTGCCGCGCATAAAAAAAGTTTCCCGCGGCATACGCCGCGGGAAACCCGTATATATTTAGATCAAAATCCGATCAGGCGCCGAATCTGAGTGCGTTTACTTTGATACCGGGGCCCATAGTGGAAGCCACTACGCAGCTGCGTATATAAGTACCCTTAGCCGCGGCAGGCTTTGCCTTGGCGATAGCCGTCATAAGCGTGCTGAGGTTTTCTGCAAGCTTCTCCGCGCCGAAAGAGGCCTTGCCTATGGGGCAGTGTATGATGTTGGTTTTGTCGAGCCTGTACTCTATTTTACCGGCTTTAATCTCTTTGATAGCCGTAGCGACATTGGTAGTGACGGTTCCCGCTTTCGGGTTCGGCATAAGGCCCTTGGGACCGAGCACTTTACCCAAACGTCCGACTACGCCCATCATGTCGGGAGTGGCGACGACAATATCAAAATCAAACCAGTTCTCTTTGGTTATCTTGGTGACGAGATCCTCAGCTCCGACATAATCGGCGCCGGCTTCCTGAGCCGCCTGAACGTTGTCGCCCTTTGCAAAGACAAGAACCCTTACGCTCTTACCCGTGCCGTGGGGCAATACTATCGCGCCGCGGACCTGCTGATCTGCGTGACGGGAGTCGACACCCAGTCTTACATGGACCTCTACCGTCTCGTCAAACTTTGCCTTAGCGGTCTGGCAGACCAGGGACATGGCCTCCTCGACCTCGTAATTCTTGGTTGTATCTATGAGCTTGGCGCTCTCTATATATTTCTTACCTTTTTTCATTACAAAAATCCTCCTATGTGGTTATTCGGAAATAAATCCTCCCACTGATATGACCGACGCCCGTCAGTCCACTACGGTAACGCCCATGCTCCTGGCAGTACCGGCGATCATGGACATGGCGGCCTCGACGGTATTTGCGTTAAGATCGGGCATCTTCTGCTCCGCGATCTGCCTGATTTGAGCCTGGGTGATCTGAGCCACCTTGGTCTTATTGGGCACGCCGGAACCCGACTCTATCCCGCACGCCTTCTTTATAAGAACGGCTGCCGGAGGCGTCTTGGTAACGAATGAAAAAGACCTGTCCGCATAAACCGTGATGACCACGGGGATTATCAGACCTACGTCCGCCTTGGTCCTCTCGTTAAATTCCTTTATAAACGCCATTATATTGACGCCCTGCGCGCCGAGCGCAGGACCTACCGGCGGCGTGGCCGTAGCTTTGCCGGCGGGGATCTGCAGCTTTATATAGCCTGTGATTTTCTGTGCCATATTATAAGTTCCTCCGTAACAAATTTGTCAAAAACCGCGCGGCGAAATCAAATAAGCTGGAGCTGATCTATATCCAGCTCCGTGGGAATGCCTCGGCCTCCCATGGATATCATGACGCGGGCCTTGCCGCTCGCCATATCCACATCTTCCACCACGCCGGTAAAATTCGCCATTGGCCCGCTGCAGACCTTTACGCTATCGCCTGCAGAAAACGGCGCCTTGGCAACTTCTCTTGTAAAATTAAGAGCCTGGACCTCAGCATCGCTGAGCGCTACGGGTTTGCCCTCAGGGCCCACGAACCCCGTAACCCCGCGGATACCTTTTATCACCATCCAGGTGTCGTCGTTTACGACCATATTGACGAGCACATAGCCCGGGAACAGCTTGCGCTCTGCGTCCACTACCTCGCCGCTGTCCTTGACCTCCTGCTCCACATGCATCGGAATACGCACGTCGCATATAACGTCCTGAAGCCCGCGCAGCTGCACGATCTTCTCTATGCTGGTAGCGACCTTGTTTTCATAGCCGGAATAAGTATGCACAACATACCATTGAGCCTGTGACATCTGTCAATATCCTCCGTAAACAACATAAAGGGCCGAACGCCCCGGGCGCATATCTGCGCACCTCATATGCCGGGAATAAACCCGACCACAGATTTAAACAGGAAATCGACCACACCGATAAACACGGCGGCGATAAGCGCTATCACCAAAACAACGAGCGTATCGTTGGCCGTCTGCTTGGGTGTGGGCCATACAACCTTCTTGAGTTCGCTTCGAGCTTCTTTAAAAAATCTGCCTATCTTGGCAAAGAATCCGGGCTTCTTGTTTTTTGCGGAAGCTTCTGTCTTTTTAGCCATCAGCGCGCCCTCCTGTTATTTCGTCTCTTTGTGAGAGGTATGTTTCCTGCAGAATCTGCAGTACTTGTTCATCTCAAGCCTGTCCGGATCATTCTTCTTGTTCTTGGTAGTGTTGTAATTTCTCTGCTTGCACTCCGTGCAAGCCAAAACAACCTTATCCTTACCCATATTGTCGGCACCTCCTTATAACTGCCTCCCTTAACGCAAAGCGTGCTCCGCCGCCGGGATCAGGGAAATCAAAGCCGCGGCCGAAATATTTGCGCACGGACCGAACCCCCGTCTTGTCGGCAATGGGTCAAGCCGCCCATATTTAAGGGCAACAAAACAAAGCACCTTTACACAAGGTAGCAACATTATATCACAATTTCAAATATTTTGCAATAGCGGCGAAAAAGGTTTTTTATTATAATATCAAAAAAATTTGCGCCGCCCCTGCGCAAACTCATATGATCCTGTTCAGCCTCCGCGCATCGCGCTTGTACAAATAAACTCCAAAACGTACGCAAACCCCGTAAAAATATAAAAGACTATCCGGCCGAACAAGGCAAAACGACGCGCAATATCAGCGCCCTGCCGCAATCATTGCGGTTCCAAAGGCGTTCAGACGAGGCTGCCCTGTACTACGTTATTGCGGTCAAAATACTCCAAAAGCTCATTATGCAGCCTGCGCCACGAACTGCCCCAATTCGAAAACACGCAGCCGGGCTCGGGACATCTTGCAAAGAAACGCTCTATGGCAATATCCGGCGATAAATGTCTCACAAACAGCGCCGCCAGCTCGTAATATCTCTCCCGGCTGCATATTTCCCATTCGCCGCGCAGATATTCGTCGGCCATCACGGTGCCGCGTATAAGGAAAAGGTTGTGCAGTTTGACCGTATCCGTACCCAGTACGCTCAGCAGCTGAGCCGCTTCGACCGTGTCGCCCTCGTCGTCGTACGGCAGGTTCAGTATCAGGTGCGTGCCTACGTCAAAGCCGCGCGCCTTTATCCTGAGTACGGCGTCTATATAGTCGCTGAGAGTATGGCCGCGGTTTATGCGCCGCAGAGTGGCGGGATTGCTGCTCTGCAGGCCGAGCTCATAGGATATGTTCACGCCGTATTTTCGGCTGACCCGCTCACTGACTTCAAGATACTCCTCCCCTACGCAGTCGGGCCGGGTAGAAACGGAAATCTGCACAATGTCGTCTGCAGCGCATTCGTTAAGCGCAGCCTCAAAGTCGGGCAAGGGCATATATGTATTGGTATAATTCTGCATAAAGGCGATAAATTTGCGCGCCTTATAAGCTCTGCCCATATATTCGCGGTTTATCCGCAGCTGCCCCCTGATAGGAACCGACCGGTCTATAGTCTCAAAGCCCGAGCCGCCCGACGCGCAGAACGTGCAGCCGTCCCTGCCCTTGCTGCCGTCTCTGTTAGGGCAGGATACGGGCAGGCTTACGGGAAGTTTATATACCTTTTGGCCGTATCTGCGCTTAAGATACGTTCCGTAATCATTTATAACATACATACCGTCATTCTATATCCATTTTTATGCGTTCATGCTTGGCGCTCTTCATTCTCTTGGCCTTGCGCCTGGAAGCCCTGTAGAGCAATATAGAGTACAGCAGAACCAAAAATACTACTACTCCTATAATTATCCAAAGTATGGGATTTGAGAAGAAATTGTTGAGATTCTGAGTAAACAGATCCAATCTGTCGACCTCCGCGCCGGTCTTGGCTACCAGCACGCTCGAACCGACGAGCTCTCCGCCGAAATAGACGCTGACGGAGCCGAGCTCGATGCCCTTGTCGAACGGAGCCGTAACGCTGTCGACCACGTCGTAAACAACCTCATAGTCGTCCACGGTATAATCGTCCCGATGAGTCACGTATATATCCTGAGCGGCCGCGGCCACCACGCTGTCGCGGTCGGAACCCATTTCAACTGGAACCTCGCATACCGCGGCGTCGGCCTTTATTATCAGCTCCGTGATATATTTTTCCGCCGAAAAGCTGAGCAGCACCGCCATATCGGCATACAGATCCCCTACGCTGCCGTCCGACGCCTCTATGCACAGCAGACGCATATTGGAGTCGTCTATATAATTCGCCCCGCTGACCGGCGCGCCCGAACCGGAGTACGCGGCCAGGCCGACGGCACGGCGCACATAAAACTCGCTGCTCGACACGATAATGCTGTTGCGGGCGTATATCCGCCTCGTCCGACCCGACACCGTAAGGTCCGCGTAGGAAAGATTCGCCCAGCTCTCCAGCATCTCATGCTCGCAGAAAGCCCTGACTATATACGCCGCGTCTCTGACGGTACTCAAAGCGTCTCCCGGAGAATAATAACCGTGCACGTTGCTGAAGCGCGTATCATATGCGCCCAGCTGCTCGGCCTTATCGTTCATCATGGCCAAAAATCCGCTTATATTGCCCGCGACCTCAAAAGCCAGCGCCACGCATGCCTCCTGAGAATTTCCTACCAACACGCACTTTATCAGATCCGAAACGCTCAAAGTCTCACCCTGCGACAAGCCCGCAGAGCTGACCTGGGGAGTAAGCCTGAGCATTTCGGAAGTAATGGTCACCATACGGCTGTCCGGATCGGGTATATTTTCAAACGCGACAAGCGCCGTCATAAGCCGAGGCAGAAATCCAAGGTATACAGGCTCGTCCGCATTTCGGTCAAATATGGTCACGCCCGTATCCATATTGAATATGACTATGTTTGACCCCGTCACGTCGGACACGTCCGGCATGTCCGACTCGCCGTCATCCTCGGGAGTCTCGGGAATAGATGTGCCGGGTACGGCAGTCTGCTCCTGCGCCGACGTGGGCAAGGCAAGGACGGAAAGGCTCAGGGCAAGCATGAGCAGAAACAATAACGCGCGTTTCACAAACAAAAAAACCATCCTTTCCTTTAAATATCCGGCTCGTTTCTACAAGACAAGCCGAAAAAAACATCCGCGGCCCAAACCGTAAAGCACAGCATGAGACAATGCATGATTTTATATAGGATATTATAACATATACGAGGTTCTAATTCAATAATCAGCAGATTTTTTTCACCGCCAATATTCAACATGAAACATTAAAGTCCAGTTTTGACCCTGCCGTGCAGTACAAAGAAAGCGCGCAGGGAGCAAAAAAGCCCGGCTCGTTAAGAGCCGGGCCGATAAAAACAGCCATTATTCGTCGTCAAACGGACGATAGGTCTTCTTGAGCCTTTCGGCATTCTCGCGGCGTTTGATCTCAAGGGTCTCTTTCCTGAGAGCTTCTTCTCTCTTGAGCTTGCGCTTGTTGCTGTACCATACGAACACCACAGCCAAAGCGATAAAGGCCAGCGCGGGTATGGCTATGACCAAAAGCAGATTGGGGCGGCTGTTGATTTCTATGACATAATTATCAAGATTGTCGTCGACTTCGCGCTCCACAAACAATATCTCATACTTGCCGTATCCGTCCAGCTGCATCGACCACAGTCCGTTTTCTGTGTCCTCGGCAGCCTGCACCGAATCGGCCCGGGCTCCGTCCGAGGTCACCCCGTAGGCGTATGCGTCCACGCTCGTTCTGCTGATATCCAGCGTTACGGCAGGCGCGGCGCCGTCAGCGCCGAAAGCGGAGACAAGTATATTGGAAGAAACGGAAAGATAAGAAGCTGCGCTGTCTATGGAAATAACTATCAGGCTGCATTCGCCCGACGTGCCGACGGTAAAGCCTTCGAACTGATTGTCCCCTGCAAAGTCGCTCATATATATGAGCATACTGCCGTCGACAGTGACGGAGTCGGTCTGCGAGTCATAGATGACCTGCTCGTTGTCGCAGGTCACGACGCCGTCGTCATATACGCCGCCGTCGTAAGCCGGCAGCATGGATATAATTTGACCGAGAGTATCCAGGTCTGCCACAACGCCGTCCGTCACTATAGCGCGCTTCTCACCCACATACACGCTCAAATCGTTGACTTCGGTCTCAGTCATTATCTTGGCTTCTACCTGGGTATTGTACCACAGGCTCTTGTCCGCTTCGGACTCATACTGGTCCAAAAACGAAGAGCTCGAATACAGGATAGCCGCGTTTGCGCCGGTATAGTCGCCCGACGCCGTATTGCCCGAAGATACGGCGATATCCGCGTCTCCGGCGTACGTGTCTTCGACAAAGACGTTGCCCACCTTGGAGAACAGCGCAAGCTGACCGTTTATCACACCGAAAGCGCCGCTCTCGCAGAGCATGTCGGCCTCGGTGTACACTACGTCGGCAGAGGTGATGGCCGGGGAGACGCGCCCGTTGCGGTAAATAGAAGCCGCAAAGCTAATCTCATTCCACAGCTCGGGGTCCGAAGTCACGTCTTCATAAGAGCCCAGTATCACCGCGTCCCAATCCTGAAACGACGCATATACCGACAGAGAAATGAGAGCCTCCGACTTGTTTACATCCGAAGCCTCGGTATCCCAATGCATGAAGAAAGGCTTGCCTGATATGACCCCTCCCGCAAGAACGCCCAAGGCGTCCGAAAGAGACATGGAAGAATCATAGACCAGGGTCTTGACCGACGCATCCGCGCTGCCCGCAAGCCTGGCCGTAGCCGGGCCGCTTGACGTACCGTTGGTGATAAACAAACCGCTGTAACCGAGCTCGGAGAGCGTGGACTGCACGGTGGATACTACCGAAAGCTGTTGCTCTATCATAAACAGTCTGAAATCCATATCCCTGCCCGACACGGACTGCCAGTCCACAGGCGTCTCAGTGTCCCCGGACATGACCGAACCGGGCGCTATATTGCCCGCAGAAAGAGACTCGCCGTCGCGCAGTGCGCTGTCAAGGTAGCGGTCGGTCCACGCAGTGCCGAGAGCGGTGTCGGAATCGTCGTAGCGCGTAGCCAGCCAGGTATTGAACCTGTCGGTCAGCGTCGAGGAATACTCGGACACGTCGCCGTCCGGCTCCAGCAGCACGCAGGCGTCGGTGGAATACTGGACCACGGCTATGGAATTGTCGTTGGCATATATGACGCCGCGGGCATTCTCATGAGTAAAGAAATTGCGCAAAAACCTCTGCGCGGTACTTACGGCCGTGGTGCTTATATACATGCCCGCCCCGGACGTACCGAGAGACTCGGGCGAAAACATCTCCAAATACAAATACACGCCGTTCTCATACATCTCATTGGCAAAAACGTCGAAATCAGCCATGGCGGCCTCGTTGAGGGCATTGCCGCTGCCGAGAGCCGCGTAGACGTTCTCTACACGTATGAGATTAAAGCCTCTTGAATGAAGAGTCTGAGCCATGGCCTGCGCCTGAGACTGGTCGGGTATGCCCTGCGCAAGGTCATATGTAACTCCGAAGAAGCGCACGTCCGACCTGTCGTTGTTGGACACGAACTCAAGGTTGCCCTCGTCGGAAACGGACAGCGAGCCGTACGCGCCTGCGGGCGTCCTGCTTATGGCGGACAGATCAAAATAATCCGTCTGTTCCTCTGCGCAAAAAGCGGAGGCGAAAGAAAAGACAAACATAAGCGCAAGAGCGGCACTGAGAAGTCTGCCGGCCATATTGCGATTTACGATCCTCATCAAAAACTCTCCTTAAAAATTAAGCTTAAAAAACGGCGCACTCCGCCCATATGTTATTTATTATACTACAATTCAATAAATATTGCAAGCCGTTGAAAATAAAAAGTAGGCTGTAAATTTACCAAAAATAAAAAACACATATATATTTTTTTTAGACATCGGATGATGCGCCGGAACGTCGTTTTTCGACATTCCGCGACCTGCTTTGCAGCGCCGAGATGCAGCCGAAGCCCAGCCCGAGCGCCGCAAAAAGCAGCGCCGTCACGGCAAGCCCGGCCGCCGCGGACATAAACAGAGGATCCAAAAGACTGTCCGAATCGAACTCAAAACTGGCAGCGACGCTGTCCGCAGTCTGCACCAAATATGCGTCGGGCATACCGTCGTAGACGTACACGGACATGGTCACGGCCGACCCGTTGCATGCGGTGTAATATTTCATGCCGTATATACCGCCCGCGGTATACTCTATAACCGCGAATACGGCCGTATCCGAAAATCTCTCCGTGCGCACCTCAAGCAGGCGCACGCCTCCCGGCACGGACTCTGCGCTGTCTGTTATCGTGCGGGCTATCTCATCCGCAGTTTCCCTAAGCTGCTCGTCACTGAGCGAGGCAAACGAGTCTACGTCCCAAACGTTTCCTACTCCGGTAAAGGTAATGTCCACATTTCTGTCGGGGCTGAGCGCTTCCAAAAGGATGCTGTTGTCTTCAAAATATTGCATAAGCTCCTCGTCGGATACGCTGAAAGCGTTTTCCGCCTCGTAGACTGACAGATCCGCGGAAAAAACGTCGTACTCCTCGGGTATATCCACGCTCAGACCTACCTGAGGCATACGGTAAGACACCGCGGCTGTCTGAGCGGCCGAACACATCATGCACACTGACATTATCAGGCAGAATACGGTCACGATAAATTTTGCGCGCATTCGGCGGCTAACCTCCGTTCATATCAAGAATATCTTAACCGAAACTTACTCCTCAGCTTTCAAGCGGCAAAAACGGCAATATACGAAATTAAAAATATGCGAAAAAATCTCACTGAAGCTTAGCGACGCTGACGGACTGCAGGGTCAGCACATCCTCCCTTATATCAGTGCCGCCCTGCGTCAGCCATATCTGCAGCAGATCTCCCAGCAGCTGTTCGGGCAGAGTAGGCGCGGACAAATCAATCTGCAGCAAAGCGCTCTGCCCCGGAGCCAAAGCGCCGCATTCGGCGACGCTGACCGCGCTCGACGCGCCTGTAAGCTCTACGGTCAGTCCCTGCATATCGGAGTCTGAGGAATTGCGGACGCTTATATACATCACGTCGTAATCCCGCAGATCACTGAGCACGGCCGTGCCGCTGACAGGGACGGTCAAAGATAAGGAAGTTATGCCGATATGGGCCGTAAGCCCGTCGCTGCCGAAACTTAACTCCGTATTGGGATTGGCGGCCAAAACAGCGCTTTTGAACGACTGGGAGGACATGTCGTACATCGCCGTAAATTCCGATATCGGGCACGGCATATATTTGGTCAGAGTCTGAGTCCGATCCCGGTACGATACGGTAATATCGGCCTCGACATAAGCCCCCTCGCAGACGCATTCGTAAAGATATACAGATATCCCGTCCTCCGTTCCGTCAAGCTCTGCGGGCTGTCCGTCGACCTCGACAGAGGCGCCCTCGGGCACGTATATGCGCATGCTCTGACGAGGTTTGCCGTCGGAGGAGGTCAGCGAAAGACTGTTCTGCACGACGACAGGAACGTCCACGGCCAGCTCCGAGGCTATCGAAGAAAGGCGGGCGGGGTCGGAAGCGAGACCATCCCCGGCAAAATTATCTTTATAATTCTGTATATATTCGTCCCCGTACAGTCCGAGCGCATTGGTATGAGAATAGACCTTTCTGACAAGTTCGTTTATCCAGGACTCGTCGGTATTGGCAGGCAGCAGCAGCGAATAGGACTGCCCGTCCACCTCTACGCTGGCGCGGCGCACCCCCTCTGCAACGTCCGTGCAGCAGACATAAAGGCTGTACGAACCCATGGGTATCTCTTCGGCTTCTGAGCCGTCCACGGTCACTTTCAGGCCGGGTTCGGCGTATACTTCGACGCGGCGGCCGTTTACTATATCCTCGGAAGTATAGGGTCTGTGTGAAATTATCACGGGCTCGTCCGAAAGGATCTGTTCGGCCGCGATTGCGCGAGCGGTTTTTACAAGCTCTCCGTCGTAGTTTATACTGCCCACGCTGTCGTATAAAGCGTCGTAAAACGAGTCCATCAGCATATCGATATCAGCCGAAGCGCCCAGGGCCTGCAGCTTGGAGGAGAGCTTGGCTTCAACCATTTCCAAATAAATATAATCCTCTATCCCGTCTCGGATATTGTTGATGCGTATTGTAGGCACGGGTTCGTTGCGTCCCACTATCCCGTCTCCTTCAAAGCCGGGATACAGCAGATAACCGTCTCCGGGCGAGGAGCCGAACGCATTGGGATCGGTCCAAACATCTCTGTCCGTATATATCTCTTGATCGGCCAAAAATTTACGCATGACCGTAGTAGACCAAAACAGATTGGCGGATATGTTATAATCGCGCTGCATCCACGATATGAGCCTGATATTGAGCAGGTCGTTGGTCAGCTGATAGTTCGGGTACGGGTATTCGGGCGTGACGCAGCCGTACCACCACACCGTCTCTGCGAGAGACTGGCGGTAGCGTATGTTTTCTTCATACATACTGGGAGCGTTGAACAGGCCGCACCAGGCGTCGACTACGCCGCCGTAACAGCTGGGACGAGGCGCGGTAGTGACAATATTGGGGCATTCGGGACACAGCTCTTTAAGAGCGCGGTTTATAGCCGCGAGCTTAGCGTTGGTCGCCTCGTCGTCGGCGGGCTCGTCCGTCACGTAAAACACGCCCTTGTCCAGCAGTCCCGCTTCCCGCAGTATCTGCACAAAGCGCACTGTCGCCTCCGAGGGCGTAAACACGCCGTTTGCCTCATCGTACTGGCCCGCACAGGGTATGGCGTACTGTGAAACACGCGGATTAGACACGTATTCGGCAAACTCCGCCAGCTGCGTGTCTATGGAATACGGAGCATAAGTGGGGCAGATGCGGTATTTATCGAGCAGGAACATACTGTAATCCACACTCAGCTGCCCGTAATCCACATCCTCGTAGCCCTTATACTCCCCGTAGCTCTGCACATGGTCCATCCACACTCCGAAGCAGGTCGAGCTCTCGGTCTGGTCAGACAGAGAAAAATCCCAAACCGTCGCCGTCACATCAATCAGCACCGGTTCGTCCAGCTCCGCACAGCTCACGCTGACCGTACCCGAATACTCACCCGCGGGCTGGTCGGGCGCCGCATTGACATTTATCCAAAAACCGCAGTTTTGGCCCTGCGGCACGTCGCAGGAATCGTTTGCAAAGCCTCCGTCGGAGCCGTCGTACATAGGTATCAGCGCGTCGGGGTACCAGCCCGGCTCAAAGTCGTCGGTCGTAGGGGTCTTGACCTCGATATAATGCTGCCTGAACAGCTCCGTATCCAGCACGTCCCCCGCATCGGAACGCAGCTGTCCGACCTCGGCGCGCACTTCGGTGGCGTCAAATCCGAAATTGAGCACGAACTGAAGACTCTCCGTCTCATTGCCGGCCAGGGAAGCCGACATGCCGCTCGGCCCGTCATAATCTTCGGGCGTCTCGTCGCGCAGCAGATATTCGTAGGGTTCGAGTATATAGACGTCCACGCTTTCGGGACGTTTGGTACAGGAAACCGACAAAATTACGCCGAAAACCGCCGCCGCGCACAAAACCGCAGTACAAATCGCTTTTTTTACCATTATTACATACCTCCGTGGACGAATAAAATATGCGATTATTATCATAAGAATTATCTAATAATATATCATACGCTCACATGTATTGTCAAGCGGCGCAGGCCGTATTCAAAAGATTTGACGCATACTGCAATACGCCGGGCCGTGCGTGATAACGGCAATAAAACGGCGAAGGCAAAAAACCGCACGGCCAAATATATAAAGGGGCTTGAATTTAATAATAAAATAGTGTAGAATATAGGCCGTGAAGAGCAGTTGCGCCTCGGGGGAAGCGCAGCGATATTCGGGGTCGAATATCAGCGGGCGTCGCATAAAGTCCGTACCGAGGCGCGCACAAAAAGACAGGTAAGGACGGCGGCCTTTATGCCGGATTTTAAACCCATAAACTTGGGCGACAGAACAAGATATCTGTCAGCCCTGCACGGAGCGGAAGCGGAGAGCTGCGAATACTGCTTCGGGAACATATACGCGTGGTCGGATATCTACCCGACGTATATCGCATACGAGGACAAATGCGTATATCTGCAGCAGACGGACGGAGAGCGTACGCTGTGGCCCATGCCGATAGCTGAGGACGAACAGGCTTTTGCCCGTGCGATACGGATCATGGACGGCATACAGCTGCACAGAGACGGCACGCACGCCCATTTTGTATATATAAACGAAGCGCAGCGGCAGCGATTGGACAGACTGTTCCCCGGCGCATTCGAGTTCCACAACCACGACGAATACGACGAATATCTCTATGAGGCGGATAACTTCCGCACGTATTCGGGCAAAAAGCTCCATGCAAAAAGAAATCATTACAACTCTTTTATAAAAACGTACGGCGGCAGGTGGGCCTATGAGAAGCTTGAGAGGTCAAATGCCGCGGAATGCGCCGAATTTGCCGCAGACTGGGGCGCAAAGCATGCCTCTGAGAAAGGGATAGGCACGGACAAGGAGGAGCATGTGCTGGACGTGATGCTGTCATGCGCGGATCAGCTGGGGCTCCTGGGCGGCGTGCTGAGAGTGGACGGACGTATATGCGGATTTACGATAGCGGAAAGATGCGCGTGCCACCCTCAGACGGCAGTGATACACATAGAAAAGGCCGACGACGAAGTCCGGGGCGCATATCCGACCCTGGCGTCGATGTTCGCACAGGACAACCCGGATTTCATATATATAAACAGAGAGGAAGACATGGGCATACCCGGGCTGAGACAGTCCAAAAGCTCTTACTGCCCGTGCCGAATGATAAAAAAATATTCTTGCCGCGCTGGGAGGCCGCTATGATAACCAATGAACATGCGCAAATGACGGACCGACAACAGATATTCGACCTGTGGAGGGAATGCTTCGGAGCCGACGAACCCGAGTTCATAAACAAATTTCTAGACTCGTTTTTTACCGTTGAGGACTGCTATGTGGCGCGCTCGGAAGACGGGCAAATAGCGGGAATGCTGTTCATGCTGCCGTACAGGATCAAGAACGGCAGCCAAACCCTCAGCGCCGCTTATCTGTACGCCGCGGCGACAAAACCTCAGCTCAGGGGCGAGGGAATTTTTACCTCCCTGCACGAATACGCCAAAGAAGAACTGCGCAGGGAGGGCGCGGACTGTATCATCACAGTACCAGAGACAAAGAGCCTGTATACATTTTACGCACGGTTCGGCTACGAACCCAAGCTTCTGCGGACCGTCCGCCGCGCCGCTGGACGCTCGCCGGAAGGATACGGCAAATATCTGCGAGGCATAGACAAGAACAACTACGCCGTAGTCATGGACAAAAAAAGCTTCGAACTGACGCTCGACGGCAAGGTGTTTACACCCGACGGATTCGTGCGGGACGGCAAAATATACGGCGACGATCTGTCGGAAACCGCAAGGACCGAACCGTCGGGAATGCTGCTCGACCTCAGCGGAAAGTGCAAAGGCACCTACGGACTGGCATTTCTGCTGAACTGAATCACGGCCGTATCACAATAAAAGCGTAAGCTGTCAGTAGGAATATAAACCGCAGCCCGAGACGAGCGGTATAAAGCAGACGCAGAAAAAGCAGGACGTCAAAGTACGGCGGGAATGGCATTCATCCGCCGTAAGGACGAGCTGAGAGTTAATAATCGGGGGGGGGAATGTATTTGCGACAAATAAACAAAACATTGCGGCTCATATGCCTGACCTTACTGGCCGCACTCACTACGTCGGTTCTAGCAGGCTGCACCGAGCCCGACGTTCCCGGACAAACCGACGACCCCGACACGGAGCAGAACAGCGGGACACAGCCCGGATCCGTCCAAACAGAGGAACCCAATACCGAGCTGCCTGAGCCGCCCGATGACATCAAAGGAGACGAAAACTCGGCGCTGCCGGCCGTCTATATAGAGACGCAGGGACACGTCGATATCGTTTCAAAGGAATACTATGTGGCATGCACGGTAAGCATAGACGCCCGCGGCAGCGGCTTTGAATCCCTGCCTGTGCAGACAGCTCAGATAAAAGGCAGAGGTCACACATCATGGACAAAGGATAAGAAGCCTTACAAAATTAAGTTTGACAGCAAAGTCTCCGTGCTCGGACTGGCCGAAGCGCGGCAATGGGTGCTGATAGCAAACATAGCCGACAAAACGCTGATGCGCAACTATGTAGCACACCGCATGGGCAAAGTGCTGCAGAACCTCGCATACCACCCCACGCAGTATCTTGTCGAGGTATATCTCAACGGCAGATACCGCGGGGTATACACCATGGGCGAGCAGCTGCAGGTAGGCGAGGACAGGATAGACATAGACGAGAGCTATCCGGACGTGAACACGGGATATTTATTGGAAATAGGCGGAACGGACACCGATGTGGACGTTGAGGGCGAGGATTATTTCTCGGCCGGCTGCGCAAAATGGGTCAGGATAAAGAGTCCCGACACGGACGTGATGTCAAAGGCGCAGTTCGATTATATCAAAAATTATTTTGTTCAGACGGACAAGGCTATACGATCGCTAGACGGCTACGAGAAATATATAGACGTAATGTCCTTTATCGACTGGTCCATACTGCATGAGCTGACCTATAACCTCGACTCCTGCTACCGCCGCAGCTGCTATTTTGTAAAGGATAAAGACGGGCTGCTGAAAATGGGGCCCGCATGGGATTTCGACCTTGCGTTGGGCAATTTCTTCGAAGACAACCCGAATTACGACGATTTTGCCACCGTGGGCCCCGACACGGAAGACATAATGGATGCGCAAACGCTGAAGAATTTGGATATTTCGGACTACACCTATGACGACTACTATGTCATCATAACGTGGTTCAACTACCTCATGGCGGACGAAGATTTCCGAGCGCTGTATAAGCAGAGATGGAACGAAATAAAGCAAGACCTCTACAACGAGGCGCTTAAAGCAGTCGATGAGGGACAGGCGCTGCTGGCAGAGGGCGCATGGGAGCGTAACTTCAGCATCTGGCAGGTCGACAAGCAGCTGGGCAGCGAACCGAAATTTACCCTGCAGTACAAAACGCTGCAGAGCAACGTAGACTGGCTGCTCAGGTTCCTTGAGCTCAGATACTCATGGCTGGACGAAAATATAAACGCGCTGTAACTGAGCGCTGTGTTTTTTTATCGGGGGACGGGGCCGTCCCCCGATTTTTATCAGAGCGTAAGAACATTTTTTCCTGACACATTACAGCAGAACATAAATTGTTTGCCGCCGAATCGCCGCCGCTCGGACACAGCGATGCAAATCTATCCCGAACAAAAATCACTGACTGACGTGCGGCCGGCGCGGCAAAAAACGGAACCGCATTTTGAGTTTACAACAAGAATTTTCCCCGCCGCATTTATGCGGCGGGGAAAACAAAAAGCTACGGCGCACGGCGTTTTTTTTCATTTGTGCAAAAAACGTACCCAACTAAAAAACAAACGCGCCCGCTCTCGGCATTAAGACAGGTAAATCTCAAACACGACACAAAAAAACATACAGACAAGCGCAGCGACACATACGGACGCATTTACACGCGCGGTATAAGCCGCGAAAGACAAAAGATACCCCGACAAGAAACGAGGGACGGCACACTGCCGTCCCCATATATTTTTCTAAAAACAACGCGACTGATGCGGTATTTTATCAATCTATAAGGTGCGATATTATCAGCCCCACTACTGCGGACACTATACCCGCGGCGACGTATAAAATGACAGACTTAAGACAGCCGTTCACCTTATCCTGCCTGCCCTGTCTGCGGTAGACGGCCATACGCACAAAGCTGTATATGACCATGACGGCCATGAGCCCCACGACGCAGGCTATGATGATCTGATACGTATGCAGGCTCACTGCTCCTCATCCTCCTGCCGCACTTCGCGGCGGCGCGGCCTGGGCGGCTCAGCCGGGTCGCGGGCAATTTCGGGAGCCTGGGCGCCGTCCTCGCTTTCACGGACGGGGTCCGGATTCCTGCGGCGTTTGCGCAGCTGCCCGTGAATCTCCACGCTGTCTATATACTCGCGTATTTCAGTTATCTTTTCCTCAGCCTCTGCGGAAGAATCCTCTACCCTAAATTCCTCCGGAGTATCGGGCAGGGATACGGAATCTATCTGCTCTGCGTCTTCGGCGGCAGCCGAACGAGCCGCCACAGAAGAAGTTTCGGCCGAAGGCTCAGGCACGCTTTGGGCTGAAGAAGTTTCATCCGAGGGCTCAAGCACGCTTTGGTCTATGGTATTGCGATAACCGTCGAAATCGTCCTTCTTCTCCCTGTTTGCCACGCAGACTATGACGATGGCGGCGATAACTATGGCCGCGCACACGCCCACGACGATGAGGGTCTTGGCCCGCTGGGACAGACCCGAAGAGATAGCCTCGTTATAATCTATCACGTCCTGAACCTCTGAGGTAGACGGGGCGTCGGAAGCGGACAGCTTGTCCTCAAACTCAGCCTCAGCCTCGGGAGAGTTCGGGAACGATATAGTCACGTTTTCAGCTTCGTCAAAAACTTTTTCACCCACGTCCTGCGGAGACTGCTCCCCGCTAAACACGGCCGACTCCAGCATCGTACAGCCCTGGAATGCGGTCGAGCCGATGCTCTCAAGGCCCGAGCCCACATTGACCTGCGACAGTGAGGTGCAGTATGCAAACGCGCTGTCCACGATAGAAGTAACGGTATCGGGCAGGTCTACGGACTGCAGAGACGTGCATCCGTAAAAGGCTTGAAACCCTATCCTCTGCGTCTGAGCGCCAAAGCTGACGCGGCTCAGCGAAGTGCAGGACCTAAAGGCAGCCTCGCTGACTTCGATCAGAGAGTCGGGAAGCTCGATATCGGTCAGGGAAACGCAGTTTTCAAACGCATAGCTGTCTATGGTAGTGAGCGAGGAACTGAACTCTGCGGCCTCGAGATTTTGGCAATTATAAAAAGCCGAATCGCCTATATATATTATATCGTCCAAATCCACCGACCTCAGGTTAGGACAGTCGTAGAACGCGCGGCTGTCTATAACGGCCACAGTGTTGGGCATGGATATCTGCTCTATGTACTGGTTACCGCTGAACGCGCCCGCGCCTATAGTGTCCACGCCCTCAGGCACGGTATACGAGGTATCGGTGCGCGAGGCGGGGTACACGCTGAGGGTCTTGCCCGAAGAGCTGTACAATATTCCGTCCGAGACAGAGAATGTCTCATTGCCCTCCTCCACCTCGATGCTCGTAAGGCTCGTGCAGCCGCTGAACGCGCCTGGACCTATATAAGAGACGCTGGCCGGGATAAAAACCGAGGTAATGTCGCAGTTCATGAAGACATAGCGCTCGATCGCGGTGACGGGATGGCCGTCTATCTCAGACGGGATGACAAGATCCCCGCTGATCTCGTTGAGGTAACCCTGTATGGACACGCCTCCGCTGTCGGAGACAGTGTATATATAAGTGTCATTCTGCTCGGCAAAGGAAGATAATCCCATGCACATACAGACAACGAATACGCTCAAAAAAATCGACAATTTCCTCATCTGCGCACATCCCTCCTGTCTGTATAATCATAACATATACTAAGATAAAAGTCAATGAAAAACTTTACCTCTCCCCCGCCTGCACGCTGTTTCTGCGCGCATACTTAAAAATTAAAATCGCAAAAAATACATAAAGCTTATTATTCCAAAATTCACGCACTAAACATAAAAACGTGCTCCGCCGTCAAAGACGGAGGAGCATGGCGTTCATCTCTGCCGCCCGCGCAGCTATCCCCGATACGGCGCAAGCTCTCTCCGAGCGACATATATTTTTTTTACCGTATCAAAACGCAGTACCAAACGCCTGTCCCGAATTTTTGCCGCCGAAAGCCGTAAATATCCGCCCGCAAAGCCGCAGTTTGGGACATTTCACGGCGTCCGTCCTATTGCGGCTTGCCGGTTCCTATCCGGCCGACAAACCCGCTTTATACGCATATTTAAAGGCTCAGTTTTCTGCGACCCCGGATTCGCTCTATATGCAAAATGTCTGAGCGTCGTGTCTTAATCCTGCGCGGGCAGCTTCGGCTTCGCAGGCGTAAGCTATCCTACGCTTTCGGTATACGTTTCCGTCTGCCGCAAACTGAGTTTTTCCCCCTGCCGATCAGACTCGCGCTTTTTATACAAAAAAAACGCCGCCGCATGTACTGACTACATGCGGCGGCTGCGCCGTACCTGATGCGCTTATTGTACCGTGCTCAAACCGCCCTCAGGCAGGCGGATGTTCCGCAGTTTCACGTCCCGCGAATACGATTCCCGCGCCCGATCATACGGCACATTTCAAAGCGGCTGCGGGCGCGCAGCAAATATCCGCATCAAGAAAGGCAACTCTCGGCAGATTTCTTAAAAAATACGGCGAAGCTTAATAAACCGATTCAAACAAAGCCATGGGTCATTTAGAGGCGTTGTCGGAGAGCTTCTTCTTGCGCGCGCATATGAGATATATGACGATGAACGCGGCGATAACCACGATTATCGTCCCCGCCACTACATAAGGCACCCACGCGGAAGAGTTCTGAGTCTCGCCATCGGACGGCAGCATGTCTATGGTGCGCTGCTCCACTTCCCCGCAGCCTGAGCAGGTGCGGGCCTCTATTCCCAGGGTGTCCGTAGTAGGCGCGGTCTGCACCTGCCAGTCTCCGAACACATGCATCTGCACCTCTTCGAGCGAATAGCCGCTGAGATCTTTGGAATCCCAGCCCGACGCGCAGTCAGCATAATATATCTTAAAAATCTCATTGACTCCGTCAAATGCATTCTCGCCTATCTGAGGCGCGTTGCAGTCAAACGTAGCCTTATAGAGATTTTCGCAGCTCTTGAAAGCTTCAGAACCTATGGACTTTAAGTTTGGATAGAACATAACTTCTTCCAAAGACGCGCAGGCCTCAAAGCAGTTATTGCCGATGGTCTGCAGGCCTGTGCCGAAAGTAATCGTTTTAAGACCGTCGCAGGCCAAAAACGCATAATTGCCCAAAGTCTTCAGCGAGTCGGGCAGCGCGATATCGCTGAGCATATAGCAGGCCTCAAAGCAGTAGTCGCCTATGGATTCGACACTGTTGCCGATCGTAACGTCCTCCAAAGTCTCACAGTGCCAAAAAATTGTCGTGTCCATCGTCACGACGCTGTCGGGTATGTCTATCGACGTCAGGGCTGTGTAGCTAAACGCCTGATTGCCGATAAATTCCACATTCTTGCTCAGCGTGATTTGGTTCAGGGCCGAACCGCTGAAGGCGTACGCCTCTATGCGCTTTACGCTGTCGGGCATCGTAACTACCTGAGCGTAGGAGTTTTGAAATGCCTTTTCACCGATAACGGTCACCGGATACTTGTGCTCCTCGTCGACGACTATCTCTGCAGGAATATCCACGTTAGGCTCCTGGGAAGTATATGCGGTAATAGTCGCGTTGCCGTCTTCGTCGACCGTATACTCAAACGGGCCAAAAGTCAGCGGCTGCTCTTCTTCCGCGTTAAAAAGCACGGTGAACGCAAACAGTGCGAAAATGAATACAAACGCGAATACAAGCCGCATTGCATTTTTTCTCATACTTATATGCCTCCAATTTTATACTGTCTAAATTTTATCATACACTGTTATAAATGTCAAGACAAAACGCACAAACCGAGCCGAACCGACAGCAAGGGCAAAAAAACGAGCCGAACGGCCCGAGCTTATATGCAGCGGGGGCCGACCGGCTCCTAAAAACGAATATCTGCGATCAGACAAGCTGTATTATCGCCATTTCGGCAGCGTCGCCGCGGCGGGGACCCATCTTGATTATACGGGTATATCCGCCGTTGCGCTCTGCGTACTTGGGAGCGATCTCGTCAAAAAGCTTTTTGACCACATCCTCCTTGGTGATAAAGCTCAGCGCCTGTCTCTTGGAATGCAATGTATTGGTCTTAGCTAGCGTTACCATTTTATCAGCCAGCGAGCGTACCTCTTTGGCTCTCGTAACTGTTGTTTCAATAGAACCGTTTTCGAACAGATATGTCACCATGCCCCTGAGCATAGACATTCTGTGGTCGGTGGTTCTGCCAAGTTTTCTCTTAGCCATGTAAACAGCAGCCTCCTTCCTTATTCTCTGTCCATTGTAAATGAAAGACCGTATTCCTCAAGCTTGGCTATGACCTCTTCAAGAGATTTTTTGCCCAGGTTGCGGACACGCATCATTTCCTCGGGCGACTTGCTGATAAGATCGCCCACAGTGTTTATACCCGCGCGCTTAAGGCAGTTGAAAGATCTTACCGACAAGTCGAGGTCCTCTATAGTCTTGGTGAGTATCTGCTCCTTGACCTCGCTTTCGTCGCCTTTCCACACGTCCTCTACCACTTCGGTATCGGACGCCAGGTTGACAAAGAGCGCCAAATGCTCGCTCATTATCTTAGCGGAAAGCGACACTGCGGACTTGGCGGAAATCGTACCGTTTGTCCACACCTCGAGCGTAAGCTTGTCATAGTCTGTGATCTGTCCGACACGGGTATTCTCTATAGTAAAATTGACCTTTCTGACCGGGGAATGCGAAGAATCCATGGATATCAGCCCTATGGGTGCGTCGGAGGGCTTGTTCTTCTCAGAAGGGATATAGCCGCGGCCGAGCCCTATGGTGATCTCCATATACAGTCTAGCATCTTTGCCTAAAGTGGCGATGTGCATGTCGGGATTGAGTATCTCGATATCGGAATCCGCCTTTATATCGGCGGCGGTCACCTCACCCTCGTTCTGCACGTCTATATACGCAAACTTCGACGTATTGCCGTGAAGTTTGGCGATAAGGCCCTTCATGTTCAGAACGATCTCCGCCACATCCTCGGTTACGCCCGGGATAGTAGAAAACTCATGCTGTACTCCGTCTATCCTTATAGACGTGACCGCTGCTCCCTGCAAAGAAGACAAAAGGATACGCCGCAGCGAGTTGCCGAGAGTGATGCCGTAGCCTCTCTCGAGCGGCTCGACGACAAATTTGCCGTAGGTTCCGTCCTCGGTACACTCTTCTACTTCGATGGTCGGTTTTTCTATTTCAATCATATTCGTACCCTTTCCAAGCAATCATGCTTTTATATAATACCGCGATAAATGCGGCGGCCTGAACCGACCGCGGCCCGCGCAGAATATATAGGGCGAGCCGCGCGTAAACAATGCCGTTATTTGGAGTACAACTCAACGATAAGGTGAACCTCGAGAGAGATATCTATCTCCGAAGGTTCGGGCAGCCTTACTACCTTGCCGGAAAGTTTTTCTTTATCAAGCTCCAGCCAAGTGGGGAGAGGCCTGGAATCAATAGCCTCCGCAATAACCTTGCACTTGGAGGAATCCTTAAAGCTGTCGGTTACGGCAATTACATCGCCGGGCTTAACAAGATAGGAGGGGATATTTACCGGCTTGCCGTTTACGGTAAAATGCCTGTGCGTGACAAGCTGTCTTGCCTCTGCCCTGGACTGGGCGAACCCGAGGCGGTAGACGTTGTTGTCAAGCCTGCTCTCAAGTATCTGTATGAGGTTGTCGCCGGTTACGCCGCTCTTCTTGTTTGCCATATCAAAATAGGTGGCAAACTGCTTTTCAAGAACTCCGTAGTACCTCTTGGCCTTCTGCTTCTCGCGCAGCTGCACCCCGTACTCGGTGAGCTTTTTGCGCCTGGCGCCGTGCTGGCCGGGAGCCTGTACGCGCGGATTGTTTATCGGGCATTTGGCGGAGTAGCACTTGTCGCCTTTAAGAAAAAGTTTTGTATTCTCACGTCTGCAGAGCTTGCAGACGGGGCCTGTATATCTAGCCATCGCGTTATCCTCCTTATACTCTGCGTCTCTTAGGCGGGCGGCAGCCGTTGTGAGGTATCGGGGTGACGTCCTTGATCATCGTGACCTCAAGGCCCGCGGTCTGCAGCGCTCTTATAGCCGCCTCACGGCCGGTGCCCGGCCCCTTAACGTACACTTCTACGGTCTTCATGCCATGCTCCATCGCAGCCTTAGCGGCGGTCTCTGCCGCCATCTGCGCTGCGAACGGAGTCGATTTCTTGGAACCCCTGAAGCCCATTTCGCCTGCGGAGGCCCAAGAGACGGCGTTGCCGTTGACGTCGGATATCGTAACAATGGTGTTGTTGAAGCTGGAGCGGATGTGCGCCGCGCCTTTTTCTATATTCTTTTTGTCTCTGCGTCTTTTTACGGCAGGTCTCTTACCTGATTTTGCCTGTGCCATCTTCTAACTCCTCCTCGCCTTATTTCTTCTTGTTGGCCACGGTCTTGGACGGGCCCTTGCGCGTCCTGGCGTTGGTCTTGGTGCGCTGGCCTCTTACGGGCAGGCCCTTGCGGTGCCTTATGCCGCGGTAGCAGCCTATCTCGACCAAACGCTTTATATTGAGCCCTACCTCACGCCTGAGATCGCCCTCTACGGTGATGTTGTGGTCTATATATTCGCGCAGCTTGGACACGTCGTCCTCGGTCAGGTCCTTGACTCTCCTGTCAGGATCCACGCCGGTGGCGGACAGTATCTTCTTGGATGTGCTGAGGCCTATACCGTATATATAAGTAAGTCCTATTTCTACTCTTTTGGCATTAGGTAAATCTACGCCTGCTATTCTTGCCATATCCTAAAATACACCTCCTGTTTTTAGCCCTGTTTTTGTTTATGTTTGGGATCTTCGCAGATCACCATAACTTTGCCTTTACGCCTTATAACTTTGCACTTGTCGCACATAGGTTTCACGGAAGGACGTACCTTCATGACAAAAAACCTCCTTTAGTAAACTCCACGCCTCTCGCATGGCTTATAATTACATAACCGAAATATCGACGGAATCACTGTCTGACTATCTCTGCGAGCCTCTCCACTTTATGCGGCCCTGCGTAAGATCGTACGGGGAAATCTCGACCACGACAGTATCTCCGAGCAGGATGCGTATGTTGTTGTCCCTGAGCTTGCCTGAAATATAAGCGTTAAGCTTATGCCCGTTGGACAGCTCGACGATAAACCTCGTATTGGGCAGTACGTCGACCACAACGCCTTCAGCTTCGATAATTCCTTCCTTAGCCATCATTGACCTCCTCTGATAAAAACAGTCTTAACGCCTTGCGAACCTCCGCATCTTCAAGCTTGGTATCCGTCTCGATCTTGTTCAGCACGCGCTGATTCATGTTGTCGGATACGAACCTGAGGTGCTTGAGATTTTTGAGCTTGGGCTTCGAGGTCTTCCGCAGATCCCCGTCCACGATCGACGCTCTTTCCTGACTTAATCCCACGACTAAGAACAGCTTGCCCTTATCTCGACCTGCAATTGACTCGACCAAACAGCCTTTGTGAATATCGCTCATAAAATCCTCCGATCATTTTAAGCGATCAGCCTGCATACCGTGGTGCAGCGCCCCCGCATACACTTCCGATATGCCCAACGGATATTGACCCGTCATAGAGATGTGAGTATTAACGGCTCGCCGTTACGGATAGCGACGGTGTGCTCATAATGAGCCGAAAGCTTGCCGTCCATTGTGACGACGGTCCAGCCGTTGCTGAGGCTCTTTACATCAGGGACGCCCTGATTGATCATCGGCTCGATAGCGATGGTCATGCCCTCCTC
>CALXAN010000026.1 GCA_944386305.1 uncultured Clostridia bacterium | reverse complement strand
AACTATCAATGCTTTACCCGGCACCAGCGAGCATGAGACGGGGCTGGCGGTGGATATACTGACATCGGATTATACGTCTTTGGATTCGGATTTTGACACAACCGAAGCTTTCGAGTGGCTTACCGAGCATTGCGCCGAATACGGATTCATCATGCGTTATCCCGAAGATAAGACCGACATTACGGGTATAATATACGAACCCTGGCATTACAGATATGTCGGCAAAAAGGACGCGCAGCGCATACAGGAGCTGGGCATCACGTTTGAGGAATACTATCAGCTGCTCGAGCCTTAAAAAAGAATATGACAAAAAGTCGGAAGATACGCATTTGCGCAGAGTCTTCCGACTTTTTGATATAATGAAATGCCTTGTCGTTTTTGTTAATGCATATCCAGGGCTGTATACATTGAACTTATTTACGGTATTCGACCGTATATTTAAACTTATACTTTTCCTGCAGGGCTTTCACTTTATCCTCGTTGTCTTCGATAAATGTGGGGGTATATACTGACTTGCCCTCTTTCATATAATCCGACAGTATCTGTCGGAGTTCCTGCCAGCATTCTTCATGGCGCGGCTCTTCATTTTCATCAATATCGATTATAAATTCTCTGTGTTTCGGTATCTTTACTTTCATTTTTGTCCTCCTGTATGCCCGCGTTTTTAAGCCGGGCTTTTTTATATATCGTCCGCGCCCCAATTTATAGCGCTGTATGTATAGAGAAAAAACCGGATTTTTTCTGCGCTGATTCAGCAGTTTTTTTAACGCATCCGACGTTCAGCTTCTTCAGGCATGCAGCTAAATTCACATAAACCAAACCGTTGCCCTAAATGAAGGCCGGCGGTGTATTAAGCGGAATTTAATTCATATCTTTTACGAGTTCTGTAAGATAATTTTTGAAATCCCGGCCTATCAGCGGATGCCTCAGCGCCGTCTCTACCTGGGCCTGCATAAAGCCCATTTTGCTGCCCATATCGTATCTTTTGCCCTCAAATTCACAAGCGATCATTCCTTCTTTTCTTGCCAAAGCTTTCATGGCATCGGTTATCTGAAATTCATCGTTCACACCCAGCGGTGTATTGTCTATATAAGTATATATGCAGGGCGGCAGTATAAGCCTGCCGAGTATTGAATAAAGCGAAAATACCTGCTCTTTCGAAGGCTTTTCGATCATATCAGACAACTCGAAATCATGGCCTGATATATGCTTGACCTTCATTGATGAATATTTATGTATATCATTCTCGGATACGAGCTGTACCCCGGCGACGCCTTTGCCGTAGCGGTCGTACGAGTCGATGAGCTGCGCCAGCGCGGGCTTGCCGTGAGGGTTAAAAATGATATCGTCTCCGTACATTACCGCAAAAGGTTCTCCGCCCGTAAATTCCTGAGCGGATTTTAGCGCGACGGCCGTCCCGTTCATGACCGTTTGACGGATAAAGTAAATATTTGCCACCGACGATACGGCCTTTATTTGTTGCAGCAGACTTTCATTCGCTTTGGCCTGCAGATGGGACTCGAGCTCGGGGGATCGGTCAAAATGGTCCTCTATAATAGATTTTCCTCTTGATATAACGATAAGAATGTCCGTGATCCCGCTGTCCGCAGCCTCTTCAACAAGGTATTGAATAGATGGTTTATCTACTATCGGAAGCAATTCCTTCGGCACAGCCTTTGTCTGAGGCAGCATCCTGGTTCCGAATCCGGCGGCAAGTATGACAGCTTTTTTTATCCTCATATAAGAGACCTCATTTCTAATATATTACAGTAATTTATTCAGTTTGGGCAGATATTTCTTTATCAGAAACATCAAAGGTATGCCCAATATATAGCAGCAAACGGCTTCGCCTAAAAACACGCCGAATGCATTGTATATAAAAACGGGCGAAAAGATCGTCCCGGCAGTTTGGTATGTAAGCATCAGACCGATTATGACAGTGTTTGCTGTTACTGCGGGCAGAGGCGCGAGCCAAAAAGTAAGCCTGTTTTTCTTTTTGCCGAGCAGGTAAGTCCCGAAGGCTCCGACGCCCGTGGCGAGCGTACCGAACACTATGTCCAGCCAAGAATACGGGCTGAAAAGGTTGGCTGCCAAGCAGCCGACTATCAGACCCAGCGACGAATACGGCCAAAAATAGGGCAATACCGTGAGCGCCTCCGCAACTCGGAACTGCACCGTCCCGAAACTCATAAACGAGAGCGACAGGGTCAGCGCGGCGTATATCGCGGCGATAAGAGCGGCAAAAACAATTCTGTTGATTTTCTTTTTCATTATTTAATTCATCTCCGTATTTTGTTTTTCGGCTTTGAACCGACGTCAGGGAATTGCGACTGACGTGTATATATAGACGCCTGCGCAAGAACTGCGGCCGGCGATATTGTTTTCACTCTATTTAGACTTTTTTAACCGCACGGTCGGCGCGCCTTTATCTGAACAGTTTGCCGTTTTTGTCGAAAAAATCCGTCCTGCAGGCGTAAAATATCTGTTCATCGTTCTCAAATGAGTCGAAGAACGCGCCTAAAAACACGCGCATTGATATATTGTAGTCAGGGCCTGTGGGCAGTATCAGACTTATGTCAGCGCCCGCAGGTCCGATGTCGAACCGTTCTATATTTACATATGGTTTTATATCTGTTTGTATCGGACCGTGCTTGTTTTTTTTGACTGTCATTATTCGGTCGGCGTTTACAAAGCTGTCGAAGAGGCGCGCATATTGCTCCGGAAACTTCAGATTGTATCTTGCTTTGGATATCTGTCTAAAGGGCATGCCGTCCTCGTACACGTCGCTGACGCGTATATCTCGGGGCAGACCGCCGTTGAGGCGCTGCATTATTTCGGCAGGGGAAAGGTCCTGCTCAACAATAACGTCCATAAGCTCCGCGGTACTCTCTATCCCGAGAGAGAGCGGAGCGGCGAATACGATATGAGGCCTCGGATTGTAGCCCTGCGAACGGCGTACGGATATTCCCGCGCGCTGAAACGCCCTGGTCATGCAGCGCACAAGATCAAGGTGCGATATAAAGCACGCAGTGTCGGTCTTGGAAAACCTGATCCTCACGGGCATACGTCTCCTTTGCAGTATTTGTTGATTCCGCAGCCGGCGCATTTGCGCCGACAGTCAGGCGTCGTCTGCGCTTTAAAGGCAAGGCGTCTTTCTCTGAGCAAAAATTCTTTTGATATCCCCACATCTATGATATCCCACGGCAGATGCTCGTCCTCGCTTCTTGTACGGGATGCATAGTCATCGGCGCATATGTTTGCGCGCCGAAACGCCTCCACCCATTTGTCATAGTCGAAGTGTTCGTCCCAGGCGTCGAATTTGCACCCGAGCTTCCACGCTTCGTACAGCGCTTTACCGATCTTTTTGTCCGCTCGCGACATCACGCCTTCGATACGGCTCGTACGTCCGTCGCTGCAATGTATCCTTATATTTGCGCTGTGCGGCAGGGACATGAGGTAGTCCTGTTTACGCTTGGCTTCTTCAACCGTTATCTGCGCCTCCCATTGGAAGGGTGTAAAAGGCTTGGGCACGAACGTGGCCAAACTGATGTTTATTTTCAGCTTCCTTGCCTTGGGCCCGTTTATGTTATAATACAGATCTTCTATATGATTGGCAATATTTACTATACCGGCAAGATCCTCGTCCGTTTCCGTAGGAAGGCCCATCATGAAATAAAGCTTTACTGCCGAAGCTCCGCCCTCAAAAGCGATTCGGCAGGTATTTTCTATATCGGCGTCGGTCACGTTTTTATTTATTACGTCGCGCAGTCTCTGCGTGCCCGCTTCGGGCGCAAAGGTGAGCCCGCTTTTTCTGACCGCGCTGATCTTGTCCAATATGTTTTTTGTAAAATTATCTACCCGCAGAGAGGGCATGGAGATGCTTATACTCTGCGGCACGCAGTAATCGAGAAGGTCGTCCGTCAGTTCCGCAAGCCCCTCGTAATCGCTGGTAGACAGCGATGAAAGAGAGATTTCATCATATCCTGTATTTTCGCATAAACGTACGGCGCAGTCCAGCAGACGCTTTGGGCTCTTCTGACGGTAAGGACGGTATATCATGCCCGCCTGACAGAATCGGCAACCGCGGGTACAGCCGCGCATAACTTCTATCATCGCCCTGTCGTGTACCGTTTCAGTAAACGGCACGACGAACTGCGATGGGTAATACATGCGGTCCAAGTCCTCAACCATGGCGCGGACGACCTTCTTGTTAGGGTCGTGATATTTAGGTACGTACATGCAGCTTATTTGACTTGCCCGGCGCAGAAATTCCGATTTGCCTGCGCAGCTTTTGTACAAATCCAGCAGGACAGGAAAGTATTCCTCACCGTCGCCTATAAAGAACAGGTCGACATAGTCGGCCAAAGCCGAGGGGTTGCAAGCGCACGGACCGCCGCACATCACCACGGGGTAGGAATCATCCCTTTCCTCTGACAGGAGCGGTACCCCCGCTAAGTCCAGCATATTGAGGATATTTGTATAGCAGAGCTCATATTGCAGCGTAAAGCCTATGAAATCGAAATCCCGTATCGGATCCTTGCTCTCGAGTCCGTATAGAGGCATGGAATATCTGCGCATCAGGGCTTCCATGTCCGTATCCGGCGCAAATACCCGCTCGCACCATGTATCCTGCCGTTCGTTAAGCAGATGATAAAGTATCTTCATGCCTAGATGAGACATGCCTATATCATACAGGTCGGGAAAGCAAAACGCATATCTGATATCTACGGCAGAGGCGTCTTTGACGACACTCCCAAACTCGCCGCCTATGTAGCGAGACGGCTTCTGTATATCGTTTAGATGTCTTTTTATAAGTTCCTGAGGTTTCATTGTCCGTCCTCTCGATAGCGGCGCACCGACTTGTCCGGCACGCGTATCAGCGTTATATGCGTTCAGCCATGCGACCTAACGCGTAAGGTTGCCCATATATTTTATAACAAAATTGACGAAAAAGCAAGCCTGAACAAAAAAGTATTCGCATTAAATAGCAATAGGATTTCAGCGCAATAGAAAAAAGAATAAACGTATTTAGATTTCTTTGACGGCGGAGCGCTTATCTGTTCGGCGCGCGCATCAGTGCGATATGCATTCCGTTGACTTAAGGCGGGTTTGCCCATTATTTTAAATACATCATGCCATGCGACGCCTGAAGATAAAATAAAATATGAGAAATGCGTCTATAAGCGCAAGCGAAAAATTGAACCCCGTCTTCAGCAGCAGCCAAATCGACGCTGCAGTCAGTGGGATCAACGACACCGCGGATACAACGGTCGATATCTTTTCTGCCGTAGGTTGGCTGTATATACTCAGCATTGCAAAGTACAGCACACGGCCTCCGTCGAGAGGGAATACGGGCACAGAGTTTATCAGCGCCAGCGATAAATTACACATAAAGAAAAAATTGGTTCCCGAAGCCAAATACGTGCATAACGCCGTGAGCAGATTTATAACCACTCCCGCGCTCGCGCATACAGCCTCCTGCCGCGGAGTCAGCGCAGAGGCGTCCTTAAGCTTCATGGACAGGCCGAACGGCAGCACATCTATGCGCTCTATCTCAGCCTTAAATATGAGATATGCATACAGGTGCGCTATCTCATGTACCGCGGCGGCGGCGAATATATACAGGATAAAGCTGCTTTTGTCCCATATGACGAACAGCGTCCACATTATGATAAACGACGGGTGTATATGTAGTTTATTCATCTATATATTCCAAAGGGTTTACTTCTTTGCCGTTAAGCGTCATTGCAAAGCGCAGCACGCAGTCGCTCTCGTCCAAATACCCTATAGTTTCGCAGGCTGTAATGTAGTCTCCCGCGCTTACGCTTACTCGCTTTAAGTTTGAATATACGGACACGAAGCCTCCCGAATGCGTTATACGTATCTCATACTCTCCGTTTTTACGAGCTATATCCGACACAAAACCGTTTGCCGAAGCCTGTACTTTATCGCCGCTGCAGGCTATTGTCAGGGCGAGGTCTTCGTTTTCCTTCGACGGAAGCTGAGGCTCTATTACGCGTCCCGCAGCGGGCATAATAAACTCTATTATTCCGCTTCCGCCTACTTCTACGGCCTGACCCAAAGTCTTTTTTGCAGCGGTGTCATATCTGCTGCTTACGGAATCATATACGACGCGGTCGGAGTCGAATATATCGTTAAATTGGTTTTTCAGACTGTTGAACCCCGATTCGACCGACAGGCTTCCGGGCTCCGACGCGCCCGAAACCGCGCGCGCTATGCCGCAGATGCTGAGCAGAAAAAAGAAACATATCGTCAGCTGAACTACGCCCGACAATGCGAAATTCGATAATAACTTCCTTTTTATATATGCGTAGAATTTTGTCATTTCAATGCCTCCCTCACCATTATTTTACGGCGTTTCAGGCTCGGATATGTCAATATGAATGATATCGCAGAAAAGCTTTTTTTGACAATTTTCTTCTGTAGGCGTTTTGTAACGAATATGGCGTAATTCTTAAAATGCAATATTTGGCTGAATACGGTTGAATTAAATCAACGCCTGTGGTATAATATATTCATCGGCCGTTACAGCCGTCGTAAAATAATTACGGATAGTGGGGTGCTGTCTGCTTACAGCTATGAGACGTACTATCTTCGGCAGCAGCCGCAGCTTTAAGCAATATGCTGCCAGTTTCGACAAGGTTTTACTTTTATTCGTTTTAATTGCGCTTGCCGTCGGCATGCTGGCCGTTAACAGCGCTACATTGACCAAAGACATGCACGTCAGATGCCTGGTAGTGCAGAGCCTGGCTATATGTATAGGTTTGACGGCGATGTTCATACTGTCCAGGATAGATTACGACATGCTTTCAAAGCTGTCTAAGTGGCTGGTATTGTTCTCTTTTGTAGTTTTGCTGCTCACGGCTTTTTTAGCGGAAAATCGCAACGGTAACCGCAACTGGTTATACATTGCGGGTGTAAGCATACAGCCTTCCGAATTGACCAAGCCCATATTTATACTGACTATGTCCCATCAACTGGCGTCTATGGGCAAGGATATGAATAAGTTTAAGAATATTCTTAAGCTGTGCCTGCACTTCGCTATGTACTTTATCCCTATTATATTACAGGGAGATATAGGTACGGCAATAGTATATTTTGCTATGTTTTCGGTTATGCTGTTTATTGCGGGGCTGCGTTATACCTATATCGTCATAGGTGTATCGGCGCTCGTCGCGGCGCTGCCGATAGGGTGGATGTTGCTCAAAGATTATCATCGCAGAAGGATAATCTACGGCTTTAGGCCCGAGCTCGACCCGCTCGGCACAGGCTACCAGCCGCTCGCATCCCGCATGGCCATAGGTTCGGGTCAGCTTACCGGCATGGGATACGGACAGGGCATACAGAGCCAAAATTCGCTTTTGCCTGAGATACAAACGGATTTTATCTACGCCATAATAGGCGAAGAGGGCGGATTTATAGCCTCGGTCGCCGTTATCCTGATCTTACTTACTATCACGATACTTATAGTCAAAGATGGTTTGCGGGCAAAAAATCAGAAAGGGTATTTGATCTGTATCGGAGTAGCGACCATGATAATGGTCCAAACAGTAATTAATATAGGCATGTGCATAGGCGTCTCGCCCGTAATAGGCATTACATTACCGTTTATAAGCTACGGAGGGTCGTCGGTGCTGAGCCTGCTGCTGTCTTTGGGCCTGGTGTATTCTGTCTGCGTAAAGCCCGATACGTCATTGAAATTTTCGGCGTAATGCGATTCAGTAATATATATATCGCAATGATTTTTTACGGATATATAAAAAGGACGCTGATGTCCGCATTCTTTGTGCGTACTGGCTGCGTCCTTTTCGATATAGCGATATTTTCTGTTATAAGCGGAATATTTGACGTCCCGTATATGATAGCGCAGACCGTGTCATATATATCATACGCAGTCATAAGGTACGGCACGCATTCCATAATAAAGCTGCGCCGAAAATTCACGGTCAAGATTTTGGCGAGCGAGTTTCCGAGATTTATGGTTTTAAGCTCCATTATTCTTTTCCTGTCCCTTATCCTGACATTCATACTGCGCGGTATATTGTTTTGGGATATGTTTGTCTCTAAGCTGGCGGTCACCGGCTTTACTGCGGCGGCAAACTCTTTGCTGTACGGCAGGGGAGTCTTTAAGGAAAGCGCGCAGGAATAAATTCCCGATTTCAGACAGAAAAAGAGCGCGGTAAA
>CALXAN010000025.1 GCA_944386305.1 uncultured Clostridia bacterium | reverse complement strand
GCCATTGTCATCTCGTATCCGAGATCCTCCGGCCCTCTGACGCCCCGAATTATCACGTCCGCGCCTACCTTGACGAATACGTCGACGGCCATACCCTCGTCGCACATGACTTCTACGTTGCTCAAATCCGCAAATACTTCGCGGCACATCTGCACACGCTCATTCAGGGTCAGCGACGGGGTCTTGTCCGCGTTGACCAGTACGCATACCCATACCTTGTCAAACAATGCGGCGGCGCGCCTGATAACGTCCTCATGGCCGCATGTTATAGGGTCAAAGCTGCCCGTACACAGCGCAGTCTTATTCATCCTCAACGCACCTTTCGTACACAAGCACGGATACGTTGGAATATCTGTATCTTTTCCTCAAACGCAGTACGCCGACCTCGTCGGGCTTCTTCTCCTCAGAAGCACACTCGACGACTACCAGCGCGTCCCGGCTGAGTATAGCGCCCCGGCCCAAATACTCCAAAGCCTTGTCCGAAAGCCCAGTATTATACGGAGGATCCACAAAAACCATATCAAACCTATCAGTGCATGTTCTGAGAATATAGCGTTTATAATCCGTCAGTTCGACACGGCTGCGGTCCTGACAGCGGACCTTGAGAATATTGGCCCTTATCAAAGCCGCGCATCTTGCGTCATGGTCGCAGAAGACGGCAAAATCCGCACCCCTGCTCAAGGCCTCCAGCCCCAGCTGGCCCGTACCTGCAAACAGGTCGAGCACCCGCCCGTGTATATCGAACTGTATCGCGCTGAAAAGGGCCTCCTTCACGCGGTCGGTCGTGGGACGAACGGGCATGTCCGACGAGGGGACGTTAAGCTTAGCGCCCCTGGCGCTGCCGGATATAATACGCATACACATCTCCCTCTCAAAAAACGAACGGCCACGACCCGATACATACCCGAACGGCGCGACGATGCAAAGGACATGCAATGCGCCGAAAACCCGACCCCGGAAAAAGAACGAACCCTGAGCCAAAATCGCGGCAAAAAACGCAGTCTCGGCTCGAATGTATGGATATAACAATATTATAACAAAAACATAATGATTTTGCAAGTAAGATTTACAATTTATTTGTATCTGAAGCAGCTTTAAGGGGACCTCAGGCGTCACAGGTCTAACGTACTGAAGCTGCATGACAGAACCGACCGTACCGCAAGGCACTGAACATTCATTTTTACCTATACGCCGAGCAGAAAAAAAGCGGGACACACGTCCCGCCCACTATGCATAAATACGTAAAACCGGCCGAACAAAGCCGCGCGCTGAGTCGGCTTTAAGGCCTCGCCCGCAGAGGTGTCGACGGTCAGCTCGCTGCCGTCTGAAGCAAACACTATATCCCCCTGCAAATCCGTCCTGTATACCTGCACGTCCGCGTCCGCCAGTCTGTCAAGCACCTCCGAAGAAGGATGCCCGTAGCTGTTGTCTTTGCCGACGCTTATCACCGCATAATCGGCATCAACGGCCCGCAGCCAGCGGTATGACGTGGACGAATCGCTGCCGTGATGGCCTACCTTGAGCACGTCGGCGGACACGTCGAATCCGGCTTCGAGAATATCCGTCTCAGACTCATACTCGGCGTCGCCCGTAAACAGAAAAGAAGTCTGCCCGTACGACACCTTGACGACAAGAGAGGAATTGTTGGCGTCGTCATATTCTTCGACCGGGCCGAGGAACTCTACCTCCGCGCTGCCGAGCATAAACGAATCCCCCGGCTCAGGCACGGTTATGCCGATGCCCTGGGCGTCAAGCGCGGCCACGAAGCTGTCGAACGCTTTGCTGTCGCCCTCGGTCACGGAGCAATATGCGGCAGAAGTCCGAGCAAAGGCAAGCGCGCCCGAAAGACCCCCGACATGGTCTTCATGCGCATGGGTGCATATCACCGCGTCAAGGCTATCCACGCCGTTCTTGCGCAGATAACTATAAACTGTATCGGAATCGGCGGCGTTGCCCCCGTCTATCATCATGTAGTGACCCTCGCAGGCTACAAGCGCAGCATCTGCCTGCCCTACGTCGATAAAATGCACGCTCATACCGTCGGAACCTCCGTTGAGCACAGATACTCCATAGCCCGCAGCCGCCGCAAATACGGCGACTATCAAAGCCGTGATCAAACGCAACCCGCGTCTGCCGCGCATACATATTCCCCCGTTCGCCCGCGCCGCCTCGATGCCCCGCGCGCAAAATATGTCAACAAGTATACCACCGTACGCAATAAAAATCAATACCCCTTCTATACACGGCAGGCACAAAGGGGCTGTGAAAAAAGCGTATTAATTAAAGTATCCGGCCCCGCATGAGAGGCTCAATATGGCAAAACCATACTGAAAGCCCAAACGAGACAGATGTATTATAATATCATAATAATAAAAATAAGAACAAAACCGCATTAACAGTATTTTTTATCCCGTTACCGTGTAAGTCAGCGACCGAACCCGTTTTATTTTTCCGTGCCGCAGAAGAACAAAGCCAATGCTCCCGGGCCGACATGTGAACCCGTGACAGGTTCGTACATCTGCCTGATACAGCGTCCGTCAAAGCCCCTGGCAGACAGCATATCGACGAGCATATCCGCCTGCTGAGAGCAATCCGCATGCGCAATGAATATATCGGACGATTTATCGGCCGCCAATGAAGCATACTTATCTGCAAGGGCCTCCAACGCGCGCTTCCTGCCTAAGGCCTTGCCGCAGCTGACGATATGGCCGTCTGCGCTGCCCGTAAGAATAGGCTTTACGTTAAGCACGCTGCCCACCAGGGCAAGCGCCGCGGGAATACGGCCTCCGCGCCTGAGATATTTAAGATCGTCGACAATGAAGTATTGGCATATGTTATCGCAATATTTCTCCACTGCAGCAGCGGCGGTCTCGTTATCCGCGCCGAGCCCGCGCTGTCTTACGGCCTCGATCACCGCCATACCCTCGCCCAATGAGGCGGCCCTGGTATTTACAGGTATTATTTTTCTGTCGGGGAAACGGTCGGCCAGCTCCTTTGCAGCCAATACGGAGGCGTTGAAAGCGCCGCTGATTCCTCCCGACATACCCAAATACAGCACGTCGCGCCCCTCGTCCAAAGCAGCGGAAAAGGCATCGCAGAAATCACCTATACTTATCATCGAAGTACTGACGTGCGCTCCCCCGCGCATCTCGGAATAGAATGTCGCCCCGTCAAAATCCTCGCCGCGCACATACCCTTCACGACGCTCCCCGCCGATAGAATAAGTGAACGTAACGACCTTTATATCATTCTTCTCTATATATTCATAAGGAAGATTGGACGAAGAGTCGGTAAATATCTCAAACATTGCCGAATACCTGCCTTTATAAAATTTAGCCCGTATATTCAGTTATACGCGCATTATTGACGAAGAGACACAAGTCCGCACCGAACACAAAAAAACACCGCTTCCGACGCCGAAAGATACAGCGGTATCCGCACCGTGCTTTCGCTTGCTAAAGTATATACGTCTGAAAACAAAAAGTCAATCAAATCGGCCTCTACTTGATAAACGGCGGACTAAACGATTATTAAAAACAGCCGTAGAGCGAAATCAACGCAAGTCTACTGAGCGTAGAAAATGCGATAGATAAGGTAAAAGTCTAATCAAAAAAAACTACGGATTCAATCTGTTAAGATAAAAAAAAGCGCCGTACTCATACGTGAAAACAAAGCCCGGCCGTAAATGCCCATCATGTATATTATAGACGCATAAACGTAAGGGATACACCTGTACAACACACAGCATAAGCGAATTTCTGAAAAAAAGTTTACAGACAGCAGTGAATAGTCAAACAAGGTGCACAAAAGGTACAGGCGCGTCCTATTTCGGACGCGCCTGTACATGCACAAAACAATATATTGTATATGTAATGATAAATTATTACATCTGCTTGTATATCAGACTGCATCAGGACAGCCTTGACTTTACCTTATCCCAAAAAGACTTGCTGCGTTCGTAGGACTTGCCCGACATCTCGGAATCGAGCTTTCTGACAAGCTCTTTCTGCTTGCCGGTAAGGTTGCGGGGAGTCTCTACGACAATGGTAACGTACATATTGCCGCGACCCTTTGAGTTGAGATACGGCACGCCCTTACCCTTAAAGTTTATAACGGTATGCGACTGCGTGCCCTCAGCCAGCTTGTGCTTCATAGACTCGCCGTCTATCAGAGGCACGTCTATCTCGCAGCCCAAAATCGCCTGGGTCACGGTTATGGGAATCTCACAGTAAAGATCCGCGTCACGCCTGGTAAATATAGGATCGGTGCCTACGTAGACGCCTACCCGCACGTCGCCGTTCGGTCCGCCCTTCAGCCCTTTTCCGCCCTCGCCGCGTACGACTATCGTTTGGCCGTTGGCTATGCCCGCGGGCACAGTGACTGTGATTACGCGTTCGCGTCTGACCTGACCGGAACCGCCGCAAGACTTACAGGGGTCTGAGATGACCTTGCCTGTTCCGCCGCAGGCCGAACATGTCCGTTCTGTCTGCATATTGCCGAATACGGTACGGGATACCTGACGCACTACGCCCGTACCCGAGCATGTTCTGCAGGTTTGGGGCTCAGAGCCCGCAGCGGCGCCGCTGCCTTTGCAGTCGGGGCAATCCTCGCTCCTGCGTATGCGTATCTTTTTTTGACAGCCGAAAACCGCTTCTTTAAATGTAAGATTGACCTGCGCAGATATGTCTTCGCCGGGGACGGCGGAAGACCTGGAGCTTCTGCGGCCGATACCGCCGCCGAAGAAACTCCCGAAGATATCGCCTATATCGCCAAAATCCCCGAAATCTATATTTGTACTGTATGTTCCGTAACCGCCGGCCCCTCCGCCGAAATTGGGATCGACGCCCGCAAAGCCGAACTGGTCGTACTTGGCCTTTTTGTCCGAATCAGACAGAACGGCGTACGCTTCGTTGACCTCTTTAAATTTTTTCTCGGCCGCCTTATCGCCGGGATGCAGATCGGGATGATACTGTTTGGCCAGCTTGCGGTAGGCCCGCTTTATCTCATCGTCCGAGGCACCCTTTGAAAGCCCCAAAACCTCATAATAATCTCTCTTCGTTTCCGCCATAAGAAAAACCTCTGTAAACTATTCACATACAGAGACATTTGCGGAGTATCAGAACCCCGCAAACGCCTCTCTACAGTAATATTATTATTTAGAATCTCCGTCGTCGCTGACCTCATAGTCGGCCTCGACATATCCGTCGGAGCCGGGAGCCTTGTCAGCAGCCTGAGCGTTAGGCTCGGACTGCTGCTGCGCGGACTGGGTCTGCTGATATACCTTTTCGGCTATCTTGTAGAACCGCTGCTGCAGCTCATCGGCAGCCGACTTTATGGCCGCCACATCCGTGCCTTTCAGCGCCTCTTTAACGGCGGTGAGCTGCTCCTCGACGGGAGCTTTCTCTTCGGCGGTGAGCTTATCGCCCATTTCAGTCAGACTGTTTTCTATCTGATAGCAGGCCTGCTCCGCGCTGTTCCTGGTCTCGACCTCTTCGCGGCGCTTCTTGTCGTCCTCAGCATACTTTTCGGCCTCCTGAACAGCCTTCTCCACCTCTTCCTTAGACATGTTGGTGGATGCGGTTATTGTTATATGCTGCTCGTTGCCGGTACCGAGGTCCTTAGCAGAAACGTTGACTATGCCGTTGGCATCTATATCAAAGGTGACCTCTATCTGCGGGGTCTGCTTGCGTGCAGGCGGGATATTGTCCAAATGGAAACGGCCCAAAGTTTTATTATCGGCAGCTATGGGGCGCTCGCCCTGCAGCACGTGTACTTCGACGCTGGTCTGATTGTCTGCGGCGGTGGTGAATATTTGGCTCTTCTTTACAGGGATTGTAGAGTTGCGCTCTATAATCTTGGTAAACACTCCGCCGTAAGTTTCCACTCCCAGGGACAGAGGCGTGACGTCAAGCAATACGAGACCCTGCACGTCTCCTCCGAGTATACCTGCCTGGATAGCGGCGCCGACAGCCACGCACTCGTCAGGGTTTATACCCTTGTGAGGCTCTTTGTTTGTAAATTTCTTTATAGCTTCCTGGACAGCCGGGATCCTGGTAGAACCTCCGACGAGGAGGACCTTGTCTATCTTATCGACGGTAAGTCCTGCGTCTTCGAGAGCCTTTCTTACAGGCGTCATAGTAGACTCCACAAGATCGGCGGTCAGTTCGTTGAACTTAGCTCTTGTGAGCGTAACGTCAAGGTGCTTGGGGCCGGCGGCGTCGGCGGTGATGAACGGAAGATTGATATTGGCGCTCATCATGCCCGAAAGCTCTATCTTGGCCTTTTCGGCGGCCTCCTTAAGACGCTGCATGGCCATCTTGTCGGCGGACAGATCAATGCCGTTGGATTTCTTAAACTCGCTTACGAGATAATCTATTATGCGCTGATCGAAATCATCGCCGCCCAAACGGGTATTGCCGTTTGTGGAGAGGACCTCGAAAACTCCGTCTCCTATATCAAGTATCGACACATCGAACGTGCCTCCGCCCAGGTCGTAAACCATAATCTTCTGTTCGGCTTCCTTATCGATGCCATAAGCGAGGGCGGCTGCAGTAGGCTCATTGACAATACGCTTTACGTCCAATCCCGCTATGGTACCTGCATTCTTGGTAGCCTGACGCTGAGCGTCGTTAAAGTACGCGGGAACGGTTATGACGGCCTCGGTGACCTTTTCACCGAGATACGCCTCGGCGTCGGCCTTCAGCTTTTGCAGTATCATGGCGGAAATCATCTCAGGCGTATATTCCTTGCCGTCGATCTTGACTTTGTAATCCGTACCCATTTTTCTCTTTATGGATATTACGGTTCTGTCGGGATTGGTGATGGCCTGCCTTTTTGCGACCTGGCCCACCATCCTTTCGCCCGTCTTGGAAAACGCCACAACCGACGGAGTAGTCCTCGAACCCTCCGCGTTGGCTATGACGGTGGGCTCGCCGCCTTCCATGACCGCTACGCACGAGTTAGTAGTGCCCAAATCTATTCCTATGATTTTTCCCATAATTATTACCTCCGTATATGTGAATTAATTTTTAACTGTTCTAAAAGGCCCTGCGTACAGAACACCGCGGCAAATCACGGCGTCTGCATTTTTATCATTCTACGACCTTTACAAGCGCGTGTCTGATAATTCTGTCGCCTATCTTATAACCAGGCTGCAAAACGTCCGCAATGGCTCCCGATTCCAGCTCGTCGTCCTCGCAGGTCATAACGGCGTTATGTATATTGGGGTCAAACACATCCCCTCTTGCGCCGAAGCGCGTAACGCCGAACTTTTCAAAAGCGTCCATCGCCTGATTGTACACCATGTCCACGCCGTCTCTGAGAGGGGTGCTCTCCTCCCCGGCCGCGGCTAAGGCGCGCTCGATATTGTCTATGACCGGGAGCATCATCTGCAAAGTGTCTGAAACGACTACCCCGCGCAGCGACTCTTTCTCGGCCGCGGTACGCTTTTTGTAATTATCAAAATCCGCCGCCAGCCTCAGGAATTTATCCCTCTCGGCCTCCAAAGCCCTGCGCGCGTCTCCGAGCTGCATGCGCACGTCCTGGAGTTCGGCGTTCAGACGGGCTTCTTCTTTGGCAGATTTCTTATCTTTTTTGGATTCCTTAGCGGCCGTATCTTTGGATTCGGCGGCTTTTTCCGGTTCCGGCTGCGGCTCGGCCTTTTCGGCTTCGGGGACATCCGGCTGTTCTATCTTTACTTCATCTGACATGTCAAAGTTCCTCATCTATAAATTTTTTCAATTTCTGCATCAAATACTTGCTCCCGGATTTCAGCTTGACATAATCCAGCCGCGACGGACCGACTATGCCGAAATACACGGGTACCTTGGCCCTGCACTCCACAGACACCAAAGACGCGCCCATCGAACCGAAGAGCTTGTTCTCTCTGCCTATCTGCACGGTAAACTCGCCCTCGGGCTTCTGCTCCAGCAGAGTCTGCATGAGCTGCTCGTGCTTGGAAAGTATATCCACATATTCCCTGGCCACTTCGGCGTCCGCAAATTCCGGGTACGCGAGCAGATTGGAACCGCCCTGTATGGTGAGCTCATACGACTTAAGCTGCTCCACCAGCTTGTATGCGGCCTCCACAACGCCCCTGTAGCCGCCGAACTCTTTCTCAACGGTATTCTCAAGCATGGACATACGCAGCTTGTTTATCTGATCCGCCGGGAAACCCGACAGCACGGAATTAAACACTTTTGTAAGCTTTTGCGCATCGTCGGCGTCGATATCTTTCTCAGACTTGGCAAGGCATGTCTTAACGCTGCCGTTGTCGCTTATGGCAAGCAGAGCAACAGTACGTTTACCTGCAGGTAGGACTTCGAAAGTGAGTATACCGTTGCCCGCCGTCGGCGCTACGGCAAATACCGCACAGCCGGTAAAATCGGCCAGCCTGGAGGCGACCTCATTTATCGTATCATATAAGCCCACGCACGACTCCATATGATCGGTAAGAGTCTTGCGCTCAAACTCGGACAAAGAATACTCTTCCGTAGTCTCTACATAGTACCTGTATCCTTCGCTCGAGGGTATGCGCCCGGCCGAGGTGTGAGGCTTGCACAAATAACCCATACGTTCCAGCTCAGACATATCGTTGCGGATAGTGGCCGAAGACACGTTTATATCGCTGTCCAGCCGCATAAGAGTCTTGGAGCCCACAGGCTCGCCGGTCTCTATATACGCCTTGACCACCGCCGTCAGAATCTTGCGCTTACGCTCATCAAGAGCCATGACTTATCCATCCTCCCAATAAGTATATACATAGCGGGAAGACCCGTTTAGCACTCTACACCCCCGAGTGCTAAAAGAATGATACCACCAAAAAAAGTTTTTGTCAATAGTTTTTTTCAAAAAAGATACTAAAATACAAATTTGACACAATTTGGCATTCCTAAAAAACGCTTTAACCCAAAACAGCCCCGCCACATATACTGTATTGTACCCGGTTACACGGAGGAAAAGTCATGAACAAAAGAAAAAAAATGCGCGTCGCCAGGATATGCACGTGTATCATGGCTATTGCGGCGGGAATACTGATTGTCGTACTTCTCCCCGAACTGCTGGTCATTTCCCTGCTGTCGCTGGCGCTGATATGCGTCTGCGCTATACTTATAAAAAGATAAAGGAGCTGGATCTGATGAAGATCGTAGTCGTTACTGCTCCAAAATTCCTGAAAGGATTTTTAAAGGCAGTCTTTCACATACACGACTAAACGAGCGCCCCCATTGCGGGGGCGCTTTGCCTCGCAGCTGTCTCGGCGCTTCACGCGCATATAATAACTTATGCAGAGGCACTTAGAACTTTTCAAACGAACACGATTGCAACTGCATTATTCAAAATACACAACAACGCAAAGCAAGCGTTAGCACGCGGCTAAAGCTGCCGGCAATCTAACAAAATGTGCCGAAAGTTTCGGCGGCGTTTTTAGCCCTTGGAATACAAACATATAATCGGAGATAATGGTCGCTTGTTACATATTCAGCGGCCTTCTTGCACCGCTCCAAAAAAATCGGGGGTGAACAGACGCCTCTTCTGCCCTGCTCTATAGAACAGTCGTGAACACAACCCGCCAAGACGCAGCCGCAAATTCTTCCACGCCGTTTCTCGGTCCGACGTAAGCTAGCGGATATGTTTGACAACACG
>CALXAN010000024.1 GCA_944386305.1 uncultured Clostridia bacterium | reverse complement strand
GACAGGAACAGGACATTTTACACCACCATGTCGCCGTCAATGGATATCTTGATTTCGTCAAACCTTGAGCGGCTTCTGTATATGACATGCGGCGCAGACGAAACCTCTGAGTGCATGAGACTGCTTGCCCAAAACGGAAGTTACTCGATTTCAGCCCAAGCCAAAGCAAAAATACAGTCAGTTTTCGGCGCATATTATGCTACGGAAGAGGATACGCTTGCTACGATAAAAAAGGTATTTGACACATACGGATATCTTATAGACACCCACACGGCAGTGGCGATGCATGCGGCGATGAACTCATCAGACGGTTCTACGCCCGTAATAGTAGCGTCTACGGCCAGCCCGTACAAATTCGGCGCGGACGTATTGAGGGCGCTTACGGGGCAGGCCCAGGATGATGGGGACTTTTTCGGTATAATACGCAGACTTAAGGAAGTCTCAAATACTGATATACCCTACCCCATTGCTCAGCTTGAAAGCAAGACGCCCAGGTTTACCTCATGCACGGGCAAAGCGCCTGAGGAAATGATGGAGCGGATAAGAGCCTTTCTGTAAGACACTGACGAACGCTGCGGAACAGGCTGCCATATTTCCCGGGAAAATAACGGGTACGGCACAGGCTGCGACTTAGAATAAAAAAACGGAGATTCTTACATGAAATTTTCAAAAATAGAAAAACTAACCACTACGGCCATACTTACGGCGATAGTTTTTATACTGCAGTTTATAGGCAGTTTTATAAGATTCGGACAGTTTTCGATATCTTTGGTACTCGTACCGATAATCATAGGCGTCGTAGTGGCAGGCACAGGAGCAGGAGTATGGCTGGGTTTTGCCTTCGGGCTGGCGGTACTCGCATCCGGAGATGCGGCGAGTTATTTGGCTATCAGTCCGTTCGGCGCAGTCGTCACCGTGCTGGCAAAAGGTATGCTGGCAGGACTGTGCGCAGCACTCGTATTCAAGCTGTTCAGCAAACGCAGCCCATATATAGGCGCGGTCGCTGCAGGAGCGGTCTGTCCGATAGTCAATACGGGAGTTTTCCTGCTCGGCTGCAGGCTATTCTTTATCGATGCGATAGCGCAGCAGGCTTCCGCTATGGGCCAGGGCGTAGTCGCATATATGCTGCTGGTCCTGGTCGGGGGGAACTTTATATTTGAAATAGTACTCAATATAGTGCTCGCCCCCGTCGTCGTAAGGATAATCAAAGCGGTCAAAATGTAACAAAACACATAGAAGCTTAAGTCTAATTTAAAGATACAAAAAACTTTCCCGACTCCGTATATCGAAGTCGGGAAAGTTTTTGTGCTTATTTATGTCTAAGAGCAGAATTACATAAGAGAAACATTTTTTACAAACAGCTCGTCTAAAAATTTTACTGAGAACGGTTCAGTTTCCGTCTCGGTTCTTCGGCGGCTTAGGGCCGAAAAACTGATAATATTGACACTCTATGCCGCCGTTATAGAGCTTGCGCCGCTTATCCGCCTTGCGTCCAAAAAGTTTTTCAAAATCAGGGCTGTCGCATATGACATAATACGACCAGGTATCCAGCTTTGAAAAAACGCGGCCCATTTCCCTATACATTTCGGCGGAAGAGTCGAGGCGCTGACCGTAGGGAGGATTGGTAATGATAAAGCCGTATTGTTTATCCGAACGAAGCGTCTTGAAATCTCTGCAGCTGAAGCGTACCATTGCATCGACCCCAGCGTCTTCGGCGTGCAGCGCGGCAAGCTGCAGCGCAGACGAGTCGATATCGCTGCCGCAGATATCCGTATATGCATTTTCGTCAAACTTATCAGCCGCCTCCCGCCTCGCTTCGGGCCAAGCCGCAGAATCGATAAAACCCCAGTTTTCAGCAGCAAAGCCGCGCTTCATGCCCGGCGCGCGGTTAGACGCAATCATTGCCGCCTCTATAGGTATGGTTCCGCTGCCGCAGAACGGGTCGACCAGCGTACGCCCGTCTTTCCAATAGCTAAGCAGCAGCATCGCGCAGGCCAGGGTCTCCTTAAGCGGCGCGGCTCCGGCCAGGCGTCTGTACCCTCTCTTGTGCAATCCCCTGCCGCTCGTATCCATAGTGACCGTGACAATGTCCTTAAGTAAGGATATGTTTATTCGATACTCCGCGCCGGCTTCGCTGAAGACTTCGCGGGCATATTTTTCTTTTAATTTTTCAAGAATAGCTTTCTTGGCTATCGCCTGGCAGGCAGGCACGCTGTGCAGAACGGAACGCACACAACTGCCCGTAACGTGTACAAACGCATCTTCGGGCAGTATATCCGTCCACGGTACGGTGCGTACGCCCTCGAACAGCTGCTCGAAAGTGTCTGCCCTGAACTCCGTCAGCTTGAGCAGCACTCTGTCAGCGGTACGCAGCCATATATTAGCTCTTGCTATATCTATCGCACTGCCTTTGAACTCGGCGCCGCCGCTGAACACCCGTACGTCTTCATATCCGAGGTTCTTCAGCTCCCTGGCCGTTACGCTCTCTACTCCGAATGCGGAGGTCGCTATGATATCGTACATCAAATACGCCTCTTTCTTAGAGAATTAAGATATCTGCAAGAAGGTCGCCTTAATGTCTTTTCCATGTTCAATTATCGACATTTCGGCCCAAAGTCCGCCCCAAATCATTGTACCATGTTTCAGCTTTAAAATCAAGCGGCCTTTGCTTGACATGCGCTGAATATTAAGATATAATTGATATATTGAATATAATATTGACCGCTGCGCATTTTTCAACAGTTTATGATATTTAACCGCGCAGGCATAGCAGCAGCGAATTTTACGGAGATAAAATGCTTAAGAAAAACGACATTATACACGCGGACATAGTATCCATGTCTTCGGAAGGCTTTGGGATAGCTAAATATTCGGATAATGAGCTGCACGACTTCGTCGTATTCGTCAAAGGCGCGGCTACGGGAGAAAAAGCAGACGTAAGGATCATCAAAATACTGACGTCGTACGCAATAGCGATAACCGAACGCATATACACACCCTCGCCTCTTCGTATCACGCCGAGATGCGCGGCGGCAGGCCGCTGCGGGGGCTGCGCGTTCGGACATATAAAATATGAAGAGGAGCTGCGGATAAAGAAAAACGAAGTAACCTCTCTGCTCCGCAGAGCCTTAGGCACGGATATATGCGCAATAAACGACGTCGTGCCTTCCCCGCAAATATACAGATATCGCAACAAGGCGCAGATGCCTCTCTCCCCTCTCGGCGAGTTCGGCATGTATGCGAAGCGTTCCCATACAGTTATAACTGCGGACAGCTGCGCGCTCAACGACGAGTCGTTCGATTCGGTGCAGAAAGCCGTAGAGAAATACATAGATGAATGCCGCGTCAGCGCATATGACGAAACGACGGGCAAAGGCCTGATACGGCATCTGTATATGCGCAGAGCGCATACGACGAAGCAGATAATGCTCGTCTTGGTAGTATCTGACGCAGACATCCCCTACAGGGACAAGCTGATATCGGCGGCACGCTCCGTTCCCGGAATGACAAGCATATATCTCAACGTAAACAACGCAAAGACCAATGTGATACTTGGGCATAAATATATACACATATGGGGTAAAAAGGAAATACAAGACCAATTGTGCGGCCTTATGTTCACCATTCATCCAAACTCATTTTATCAAATAAACAGCCCGCAGACAGAACAGATGCTGAAATGGATAAAAGACCATGCCCAAATAACAAAAACGGATACGGTCTTAGATCTCTACTGCGGCATAGGCACGATAGGGCTTTCTCTCGCGGATATCGCAGGGTATATAATCGGTATAGAGTCTGTTCCCCAGGCCGTGGACAATGCAAGGGACAACGCCGCCGCGAACTCGATTTTTAATGCCGAATTTCACTGTGCAGACGCAGAAAACGCCTCAGAAATACTGAAAGGTATCGGCCGCCGCCCCGAAGTTATCGTGGTCGATCCGCCCAGGAAAGGGCTCGGCCCCCACGCCGTTGAGTTTATAATCCGCCAAATGCCCCGTACGCTGATATATATATCCTGCAACCCCTCGACTCTTGCCAGGGACCTTACGCAGCTGGCCGATAAAGGCCGATATAAAATCAGCGCCGTACAGCCGTTCGATATGTTTCCCAGGACATCGCATGTGGAGACGGTGGTCTGCCTGACGAGAACGGAGCAACAATGAATAAATATTACTATAAGGTTACAAAACGACCGGAACGATTACCGGCGCATTTCTTAAAAGAAATGGACGTACAATTTGCCGTATGCAAAAGGGAAAATGTCTGTCATTCTTTTGAATTATACAGCGAAGACTTCGGCGTTTTTCTTGAAGAATCAAACAATAATCACCCGTCAAACATTATTCTGACGGGGTTTTCTCAAGAACACATCGACATGATTTTGCCGTATATCAAAAACACGGTCAAATCGTTGTGTTTATTTAAATGTCCAAGGCTTGAGTCCTTTGATTTTATACGGGAGTGCGAGAATTTAACATATATCGATATTTATTGGAACCAAAAGGCGACCGCGCTTTGGAATGTCAAAGATAACGAAAATCTACATACTCTTATCATCGATTCCTGCAAAAAATTAAGTGATTTTTCAGGCCTTAAATACAGCTCGGTTAGTCATTTGGAAATATGGGGGTGCAACTATCTGTCGTCCTTCACGCCTAAGACACGGATAAACGATTTGTCCATATTTCAAACTATGTCGAACTTAGAAATACTGCGTCTTGCCATTGCGAAAAACGAGGATATAGAAAAGGATTTGTCGGACTTATCGAAATTGACCAAATTAAAAGAGTTCGATATTAAAAACAGGTATTTTTCCAACGAACAGCTTGCAAGGCTGAAAGCTTCGCTGCCCAAAACAGTCTTTGATTGAAAATAATCTTTAACGTATCATGCTGCTTTAGGGCGCTTTTGTGTTTATTCTCCCGATTTGACCGGTTTTTAACCGTTCAATCCCTTGAGAAATTTCAACAACCAGCCACGCCTGCTCAGTTACAAAATCCGAGCCTGTGCCGCAGCTTCTACAATATTAACGTCCAAAAAAAATAAAATGCAGCCTCATTTTTACAATACAGTGCAAAACGCCTGTAATGCAGTATAATCATATACGGGAGGTAAGATAAATGGACGAGCAAACGCATTACTCAAAACAGGAATTTGAAATAAAAGACCCCAAATGGGCGCTTTGGGTATGCCTGATCGGAATGATAGGCTGCCTGATAGCTTTTTTAGCGATACTTTATCTTGAAAATCAGAACATGATATCTTCGGAAATACTTACGGTCGGCTACTTTTCTTTATTCTTTTCGTTTTTATGCGCGATAGGAATTTATGTTTGGTTTTATAATAAGCTCACCTACTCAAACGGAGTTTATACATACTATAATCCGTTCGGGAAAAATAAAACCGCCAAGGTCGGACAGATAGCTTTTGTAGCGATTGAGCCCGACGTAAGTTACGGCAAATTCGGCAGGGGCAAGAATAAACAAATTTTCTTCTACGACGAAGAGGATAATGTTTTGATTAAAATGAATGACGACGGAGCGATAAGCGAAAATGAGGCATTTTTGCAGTCGTTAGTTTTCAATAACATAGAGTTAATACGCATAGAATCGGACGATTATTGATATTTCCTAAACTAAGAAGCAAACGCAAAGAAGCCGCCCCGACGACCTCGGAACCAAAAAGAGGCGATTCTGCATTCACACAAGCCTTGTTTATTGGTTGCTAATTTTTATTAAATAAATATATCGAACCCGAATCAATGTTTACCCGATTCTTTTGATAAAAAGGAGAGATATAATGGGACCGAATCCGAACGATATTTACCCAAACGAAAAAATCAAGCAGATAGTATTTATAAAGAATGTTATTACTAGACCAAATATCATTATAGGCGATTACACCTATTATGACGACGCAGACGGAGCGGAACGCTTTGAAGAACATGTGACGCATCATTACGAATTTATCGGTGATAAGCTGATAATCGGCAAATTCTGCGCTATTGCAAAGGGCATTGAATTTATCATGAACGGCGCAAATCACAGAATGAACAGCGTATCTACATATCCGTTCAACCTTATGGGCGGCGGCTGGGAACAGTTTACGCCGAGCATAGACGACCTGCCGATAAAGGGAGACACCGTTATCGGAAATGACGTTTGGATAGGCCAAAACGTAACGGTGCTGCCCGGGGTGCATATAGGCGACGGCGCCGTCATAGGCGCAAATTCCGTCGTCGCAAAAGATATACCGCCTTATTGCGTCGCGGCCGGAAATCCGTGCCGTGTGATAAGAAAAAGATTTGAAGACGATTTCATAAAATATCTGCTTGACCTCAAATGGTGGGACTGGGACGCAGAAACCATATTTAAAAACATGGACGCCCTATGCAGCGGCGACCCGAAAAGAATCAAAAATATCACGGATAATAATTGATTTATTACTATGTCCACAAATATTTCTGCCGAGGACAGGCTGAAAAACGGAGGTTGATACGGCGTTGACGAAGATAATACACACAGCGGACATACATCTCGGATCAAGCATGCAGGCCCGTCTACCGCAGTCTAAGGCCGACGAACGAAAAACAGAGCTGAGACAGGCGTTTAATAAAATGCTGGACTATGCCAAAAAAGCGGGAGTCAAGATTATATTGCTTTCCGGCGATGTGTTCGACTCGGACCGGCCGTCTAAAAAGGACAAGGAGTTTTTCTACTCTGCGATAAAATCCAATCCCGACATAGACTTTCTCTACCTGCGCGGCAACCATGACAGAGCAGAATCATATACAGAGTCCGATATAGCTAATCTTAAAACGTTCTCCTCAGAGTGGTCGTATTACAGATACGGGCGAATATGTATAGCGGGAGCGGAAATGACCGACGATAACGCAGATATTCTCTACAGGTCGCTGCAGCTCGGCGCGGCGGATATCAATATAGTAATGCTCCACGGCCAGGTCGGAGACTATCGGGACAGCGACATATGCATACCCCGCCTGAAAGGCAAAAACATAGACTATCTTGCGCTCGGGCATATACATTCGTATGACAAATTTCCTCTTGACGACAGGGGCGTATGCGTGTACAGCGGCTGCCTGGAGGGGCGAGGATTCGACGAAGCGGGTCAAAAAGGATTTGTATGTCTGCAGATAGATGACGGAATATCGGACGAGTTTGTCATAAACTCTATACGCACCGTAAACAGGCTTCAAGTCGATTTGAGCGATACGTCGGACCTGTATTCGGCATGCAGAAAGGCCGAGGAAGCCGTAAAGGGGCTCGGCCGCGATATAGTCAGAATGGAGTTAACCGGCGAAATAGATTTTGACGCCGAGGGCCTTGCCGCCGAAATAGAAAAGGCGCTTGAGAACGAGTGCTATTTCCTGTCGGCCAAGGATATGACCTCAAGGCGTATAGACATAGAGCGTCTCCGGGGCGATATATCTCTCAGGGGCGAGTTCATACGCAGAGTGCTTTCGAACACCGGCTATGACGAAGCATACCGATCCAAAATCATTTCACTGGGACTTAGAGCGCTAAACGGTAGGGAGTTGGATATATGAGGCTAATATCATGCCATATAGAAAATTACGGCGCGCTGAAAAACCTGGACTATGAGTTCTGCCCCGGCCTTAACGAAATCTATGCGGAAAACGGATACGGCAAAACGACTATGGCGTCGTTTATACGGGCTATGTTTTACGGCCTGCCGAAAGTCACGGAAAAAACAAAGGATTTCAATGACCGCAGACATTTCTATCCGTTTGCCGGCGGGAAATTCGGAGGCAGCATCTGCATTGAACATAACGGCAAAAGATGGCGTATCGAACGCTTTTTTGACAAAAAAAGCCCGTCTAAGGACGAACTGACGCTGTATATAGACAATATAAAAACCGAGGTCGCAGATGATGCAGACATCGGTATGCAGATATTCGGTATAGACGAAGAATCTTTCAGCCGTACGGCGTTTATAAACGCAAACGACCTCAGTATCGCGTCTACGGGATGCATAAACGCTCAGATAAGCGGATACACAAACGACACGGCCGAGGGCGGGAGTTTTGAAAACGCGATAAAAGCTTTGGACAAGAAGCGCAAAGAACTGAAAGCCGACAAGGGCCGCAACGACCTGATATCTAAACAAAAAGAAAAAATAAACAATCTTCAGCAGGAAATCGGACGACTCACCCAAATGGACGCGCTGCTTCAGCAGCTGTACATCGAGCGCAGCGCCGTTGAATCCGAGCTTAAAAAACTTTCGTCAAAAAAAGACGCGCTCATGACCGATCGGACCCTGCTGCAGAACTGGGATACATACGACAGATATCTCTCAAAGATTGCCGAGGATAAAAAACAAATAGAAGCCATAACGTCCCGCTACCCCGCCGGAGTGCCCGATCGAGAAGATATAGAGCTGCTGCAAAGATATTATAATGAAATCGACAAATTGAATATCCACCTCGACGCACTGCATGCCGACCTGGGCTGCGTACAAAAAAGCTTTGAAGAATACGGCCCCCCGTCTGAAGAAGACCTATCCACGCTCGAACGCCGCATAAGAGATATAGACGATCTTAACACGGAAATCAGCTCTCTGAACAGACGGATACAAGAACTCCAAACACAAAGTGCACATGGGCTGCCGTCCGAGGACGATATTGCAAATTTAAAGCAAAAATCAGAAAAATACGCTCTCGCGGTCCGCGCCGCAAACACTGAACCGAGAGCGCGCATGAGTCCGATCAAGCTTGTATTACTGATTATCGGCATTTTGTCTCTTGCGGCGGGAGCAGCCATGGGCATAAGGGCAATTACGGCGGGATATATATTGGCCGCTGTCGGCGCTTGCCTTGCTGCTCTATCGACGGCATGGATAATACTTGCAGGCAAAAGGGCGCGCAAAGAAGCCTCCGAACACGCCTAAGCACTCAAAAATGAAATTCAACAGATCCTGCAGCAATGGCTGTCCCCTGCGGATATACCCGATTCTCCGTCCGCCGTCGTCGAGACGATATCCAAACTGAGCATAGATATCAAAAAGCTGTCCGAAATTGAGGCCGAAATAAATGACAAGAGCCGCCGCGCGGAATCTGTGAACATGAGATTAAACTCAGAGACGGAAAAATTAAAAGATATTTTTTGCAGATACGGTTTAGTCGAAACAGATATGCATACGGCTGCAGTTACGCTCAAACAAGCCGTAAAGAAATATTCCGAGTCCGAATCGCTGAAAGTGCAGATCGCCGAACTGCGCGCCGAAGCAAGACAGCTGCTGGATAAGCTGCAAATACCTAAGCAGAATGCGCTGTCCCCGCAGACGGAAGCTCTGCGCAACGACCGCAAGGATCTAGAGGCCCTTACGGATAGATTGGCTCAGGACGAACGCGAGGCAAAAGAATATTATGCCGAAAAGGGTCTGTCTGAAAGGCCTGCATCCTCTGATGAAAATGATATCGAATCCATCGAGCGCGAATATGAGTCTCAAGCCTCGCGGCTAAAAGTCATAGACGGTGAAATATATAATACAGAAGAACAGACCTCTTACCTTGACTCCAAGACAGAAGAGCTCGAGCAGCAATGCGGCAAACTGTCTGAATATGAGTCCAGCCTCAAGCTATACATGGATACCATATACGAGCTCAAAGCTGCGCAGGAGGCTCTTAAACAGAAATATGTAGATCCCGTAAAAAAAGCGTTCGTGAAATATGCCGAACAAATGGAAGAACAGCTCGGTGAAAAAGTCGAGATGGACAGGGATTTCAGCATATCGTTCGACAGATCGGGCGAACTCAGGTCGGACGCATATCTCAGCCAGGGACAAAAGAGCCTATGCTCGCTGTGCTTCAGGCTTGCCGTCATAGACAACATATATAAGCAGAACAAGCCGTTCGTGATAATGGACGACCCGTTTGTACATTTAGATGAAAAGCATCTTAAGAACGTTCTTGACGCAGTCGAAACGCTGGCCTCAGAGCGGCAGATAATCTATTTCTGCTGCCACCCGAGCAGGCAGATTCAAACCCAAAGACTTTCGGATCGGTCCGACGTTCTGTGCGGCGCCGTCTGATCCGCTGCCGCTTTTCCGCACAGAGGCAAAAAAACAATACGAGACCTGAAAGGTCTCCGATTTCGAGGTTATTACATGCAGCATATCATACGCCATTTCGCAACCATCACGCGCCACAGGCACAAAGTAATACAGCATTGCTTTAAGGCGGGCATACCGCTCAGAGGACTGCTGCACGACCTGTCAAAATACTCCCCTGCCGAATTTCTGCGCGGATGCAAATACTATCAGGGCAACCGCAGCCCCAATGACAGGGAAAGAGAAGTCAACGGATATTCCGCCTCCTGGATGCATCATAAAGGCCGAAACAAGCATCACTTTGAATATTGGACGGATTACGACCATGACACGGGGCTTGTAACCGCCGTTAAAATGCCGACAAAATATCTCATAGAAATGTTCTGCGACCGAGTGGCGGCCAGTAAAATATATTCGGGCGACAAATACAGCCCCTCGAATCCGATCGCATTTTTCTTGAGGGCAAAGGGCCGCAGATTCATCAACGCCGATACTTCCGAGGCGCTTGAATTTCTCTTGAACATGCTCAAGGAAAAGGGAGAAGATGAGACTTTCGCATATATAAGGCGTATAGATAAGAGTAAGGACTACTCGTTTACGGACGGCAAGGGATTTGAGGTGAAACGATGAAATACGATAAGCTCAGCAATGAAATCCAGCAGCGCATAGAATACGACCTCAGAACGGGCAGCCGCCCCGACCTGTCGTGCAGAGACTCGCAGGCCGTAAGAAGGCGCCCTGACAGAGACAAGCCCAATCTATGGAGAGGCCCTTTTGTCAGAGATACCGAAAAGATCATGAACAGCGCCTACTATAACCGCTACCAGGACAAGACGCAGGTATTCTCTTTCTACAAAAACGACGACATTACGCATCGAGCTCTCCATGTCCAGCTTGTATCGAGGATAGCTCGAAATATAGGCTCTATACTCGGGCTCAATTTGGACCTGATAGAAGCGATTTCGCTTGGGCACGATATCGGACACACGCCTTTCGGACACGCGGGAGAAAAAATGCTCAACGACCTGTATCACGCCCGCACAGGCAGATATTTCAACCACAACGTTCACAGCGTTCGAGTACTGGACAAGATAGTGCCTTATAACCTGTCGCTTCAGACGCTCAGCGGAATTATCGCCCATAACGGAGAGATAGAGAAAGAACGTTACATGCCCAAACCGATAGCTGATTTCGAAGACTTCGACGCTGAAGTGGAAAGATGCTATACCGACGCGGCACACCTCAAAGAGCTTACCCCCTGCACGCTCGAAGGCTGCGTAATGCGCATATGCGACATCATCGCCTATCTCGGCAAAGACAGACAGGACGCGGTAAGGGCAAAGCTGATAGAATCCGAGGATATCTTTACCGAGACCGTACTCGGACGGTATAACGCGGAAATAATAAACAACCTTACGGTAAATATCATAGAGAACAGCTACGGACATAATTATCTGCGTATAAGCCCCGACTACTACGAAGCGCTCAAGCTGTGTAAATCGGAAAACTATGAGCTGATATACAACAACAAAATAATAGCGGATAAATATGATTTGGTCATATCTCCCATGATCGAGCTGATGTACGTAGAACTGCTGCATATGCTCTCTTCGGGCAATCGCAACTCGGTAATATTCGACCATCATATAGACTTTGTAAACAAAAAAGCGGCTCATTATACCGATTCGGAAGACTATATACAGCAGCCGCCCGATCAAATAGTAGTGGACTATATCGCCAGCATGACCGACGATTATTTTATCGAACTATTCAAATACCTTTTTCCCTCAAGCACGTACGATATAAAATATATATCGTATTTCAACAAAGACAATAACCGTATGCTTTACGACAGATAAACATTTCGGTTAACGCAAAAGCAAATACGATATGCATTTCTCAAAGCATATCGTATTTTTCTTTTTGTAAAAAATAATTGCTGTAAAGCTGCATCTGACGAACGCTTTTTCTATGCCGTAAAATACGTTTCTGTCACGTTTATGGGAATTCAATACATATTAAAGCTGATTTAGTATCCCGATTACAATTTCTGCCGAGCGTTCGGAGGCAAATTTACAATTACGCTCAAAATTTTCTATGCCTTTATATTCTGCCGTATCAGTAACTGTCCGCACGCTCAAAAACGGAACGCTGTTTACATAACAGACATGCGCAATACCAGCCGTTTCCATATCAACTGAGAGCGGAGCATATTTTTGATTAATTTCCGGCCTTCTTTCATCCTCAATAAATTGCTCTCCCGTAACCGTCGTACCGAATAATATAGGGAAATCCGAATGTTCGCCATATCGTTTAGCTGCGGCTAAGAAATCTTTATCCGCCCGGAAAAAATTCTCTTTCAGCCACGGGTGAAATTCTGTCAGAATATCTTCTGCCACATCATGATAAAGCATGCGCTCCGCTATAACCGTGTCAAAAAGACAAACCGTCTCCTTCATTCCCCCCGCCGTTCCTGAATTTATAATTCCGTCAACTCCAAAAACATCAATCAGAACCTGAGCCGCAACGGCAGCGTTTACCTTACAGACGCCGCTGTACACAGCTATTACGTCCATATCCGAAATACGACCTAAATGGAACTTCAGCATTGATTTATCTACAGTTTCGGAAGCTTGCATATAACTGAAAAACGGATTTAATTCGGTATCGCCGGCGCACAATATCCCTATCCTTTTCATACTGCTCTCACCTTTATCCTACAATGCAAAACTACTCCAAATGAAACAGTCAAAACATTATCTAAGCCTATCCGCCTCGGCATTTTTTTAGCGGAGCGTCGGATTAGATTCTTTTATTCCTCGTAAGAGCCCTTAAATACGGATTGATGGTGAAATTTAAGATATTTTATTCTCTTTTCGTCCATAGGAAGAGCTTTTATTAAGGCGCCGTCTTTCAAGTTTATTTGTTTCCAAGTATACGGAGAGATAAACTCTGAGAGTATGACATGTCTTTTTTCGGTAAAAGTAATAAATCCGCGGTCGAACAGTTTATCATATAGCGGCGAAAGTATGTATCCGTTGTATGGATCGGTTTTCTCCCTCTTTGTGCAGGCGGCCCAGGGCTTGATATGACTGGCGATGAGCAGGCGCTCGTCCGCGATCATGGTAAACGGACAGTAAGGGCATTGCGCTAAGAGCTGTTCGCGGTATTTTCCCTGCCCGTTCCTTGCGCTTATTATCTTCATGGTTTCGCTTTCCTGCCCAGGCTTTGCAGAGGAGGGTTTCGCGTCTTTCATTTTCCCGTAATTAAATACAAGCGGTCCGTTTTGCTTTTCCCATATGGTTTCAAAATCGACAAACAGTTTCCAGTAAAACAAAGGGTCGCTTTCCAGCCCGACTTTCTCGACATAAATATAACTTACGAGCGGAAGCGCTATTTGACGAATTATTTGATAGCCGCTGTCGCTCGAATTAATATATCCCCGAGGACCGACGATCTGATACTGGTCTGCGATATTAAAAAATATTACGTCGTCAAGACCCTGCAGCATCTGCATCCGCTCGCCCCAAAGCCGAGGGAGTTCATCTTTCTTTGAATACTCCTGAGAAGGCTCAAAATACTCGTTTTTTATAGCGTCCATATAAGCGATGAGATCACTTTTAAGCATAAAGCATTTCGCATTAAATTTTTCACCGCCGTAAAAGCTGTACATCTCATCCTTGGACGCGATATAGAATTTAGCCTCACCGTGCCCGTGGCCTAATTTATTGCTTGATACAACCACACAGTCGGGGACGGTCATCATCGAGGGGAATACTGCCAATGTCGCAAGCCGTTCACCGTTTATTTTCACTCTTCATACCTCCGGCTCTCCGTACAGCGTAATATCCAATTGCTTCAATATGGCTATAAGCACATCGACTACAATACTGTTTCCTGATTCCTGATACATTGCGGTATCCGAGACGACGATTTTAAAAGAATCTTTGAAACCCATGAGCCTGAGACATTCGCGAGGCGTAAGTTTCCTGATCCGCCCCTTATGCGTGACGTAGTTGTCCACCCCGGCACGGTGCATTTTATGCATCGTCTGCAGCAGAGGCCTGGCCACATCAAGATCCGTTTTGGTCGAAGTCTTAAAGTTTTTTGTGCCGCCGGCGAGAACATAATTGGCTACTTTTTCGGAGAGGTAATATTTTTCTTCAACATCTTTGACGTCGAATATAAACTCGTCAAATCCCGGCTCCTCATCGTCAGCAAGCGGATGATATACAAAATCTCCGTGCCAGTTAAACTGTTGATTCCTTTTTTGACACAGGGCTATATCGCCGTTTACCTGCGTGTAGCTTTTTTCCCTGTTCTTTCGGCTTGTGACGAATTTTACGCCTTTATCCTTTAAAAAATATTTTGTATCTACATAATCCTCTAAGAAATCATACATTTGATACTCCAGTTTAATCGGACGGGGAAATTTAAACTCCGTCTTTTGCCTGAAGCCCAAACAGTACAGCCTCTCCCTGTTCTGAGGTATGCCGTAATCCTTGCTGTTGAGCACGCGGAAATGCACGTCATATCCGAGCTCATTAAAGATATCGTAAATTATACGCCAAGTCCTGCCTCCGTCATGGTTCAAAAGACCCTTAACGTTTTCAAACAGAAATAACTTGGGCTCCGTCTCTTTGACCACTCGGGCAAACTCATAAAAAAGCGTGCCTCGGGCATCTTCGAACCCCAAACGCTTCCCCACCATTGAAAACGCCTGACACGGGGCTCCGCCGACAATAAAATCAACCTTTCCTTTATATTTTAAAGCATCAAAATCCCTTATGTCGGTAAACCAGTTTTCTTCGCTGATATCATAATTTGCAAAATAGCTCTTTTTGCAGTTAGCGTCTATATCTCCGGCGAAAACGATTTTGTGCTTCAGCTTCAATCTTTGAAACGCATGCTCAATGGCCCCTATTCCGCTGAACACCGTCCCGAGACGAACCGTATTATCAGGACAGGCGAAAGCTTTTGCTTTCCAGTCGGCCGTAGACAATTCCTCCTGAGCGAGCGGGATAGAATCTACAGAAACAGCGCGCTGTTTAATAATTTTCCTGACCTTATTTATTTTATCAGACTTCTCGTGAATACTTTTTTCGACCTCAGTCATTTTTTTATCCATAACAAGTCCTTCCCGATACGATTATAACAGATTTAGTATACCATATTGTCGCTCACAAATCAATGTTTAGCACTGAAATCCGACAACGGAAATAACTAAAAAATAAAATAGCTGCGTCTCAAAAGACAACTAATACCCGCTATAATCGCAAGTTACCGCCTGTAATCATCATAATGAGGCAATATAGAGCGGTTTGTTGTTGTCGAAAAAAGTCACCTCTTATCCTGTACGCGCGTACATTGTTAAAGAGGTGATTATTTGAAAAAGAAATTTATTGCTTCGATTTGTTTCGGTGTACTGTGGCTTGCCGTTTCAATATTGTTTGCCATCGGCTGGGCACAGGGCATCTATTATATTTTTCCCGACCTATACGTTTGGTGGGTAATTATCGGAATCGCCCTTCTTCCGGGCTTTCTGATGAGCGCTATGTTTTTCTCTAATCTCCTTCACTGGAAATTGAAAAAATATCCCGATACGGCAGAAGATACCACTGTTATCATCTGCGCGCACAATGAGGAAAAAAACATTGCCCGCTCGATTAAGGCGGTCATGGACCAACAATACAAGGGACACATCCGCATACTTGCCGTAGACAACGCATCGACCGACTGTACAAAAAACGTAATTATGAAACTGCAGCAGACGGTGCCGGAAAATCGTTCGCTTGAATACGTTTACTGCGAGCAGAAAGGCAAGGCGCATGCGCTTAATGCCGGCCTGCAGCGGGTCTGCACTCCGCACTTCATTACCGTTGATGCCGACACTTATTTGGAAAAACAAGCCGTCCAAAAGATTATGAATCATATCGTATGCCGCAAAAGCGCTTGTGTCGCAGGGAACTTGTTCGTGCAAAATTCCAGAGCTTCTTTAGCGGCAAAAATGCAAAATTACGACTATCTGCTCAGCATTGCCGCCGTAAAGCGGTTCCAGGGCAGCTATAAGTCCACTTTGGTGGCGCAGGGTGCCTTCAGCGCATATCAGACTGACGAGGTACGCAAAATCGGAGGCTGGCAGGATGTATTGGGCGAAGACATCGTACTGACCTACAAACTGCTCCAACAGGGGCTTTCTTCCACCTATGAG
>CALXAN010000023.1 GCA_944386305.1 uncultured Clostridia bacterium | reverse complement strand
CACGGCCAGTATCTTTGCTCCGCTCTGCGCAAGCGCTGAGTAGCCCGTAAACTCCGTCGCGGGCGCGGAGGCCGTTATATCGTTGCTCTTCCATGCCGAAGCGGCAAATCCTTTCGCGGCGGCCCTGGCTTTGTTTTTCTGCTCCTGCATGAGCAGCTCGAACCCTTCTTCGTCTACGCCCAGGCCGTCTTCCGCCGCTATCTCCCTGGTGAGGTCTACGGGAAAGCCGAACGTGTCGTACAGCTTAAAGGTATCCGCTCCGTCGAGCACGTTCTTGTCCTCCGCCTTGGCGGCCCGTATGAGCTGGCCGAGTATGACCAGCCCCTGGTCGACGGTCTGATTGAAGCGGTCCTCCTCCTGCTCGATGACTTTCTTTATATAATCCGCCTTTTCTCTGAGCTCGGGATATGCCGACCCGCTCTCGTGTATGACCGTGTCGGCCAAGTGGCTGAGGAAATGCTCGTCCTTTATGCCCAGCAGGCGGCCGTGTCTTGCGGCCCGCCTGAGCAGTCTGCGCAGCACGTATCCGCGCCCCTCGTTGGAGGGCAGGACCCCGTCGCAGACCATGAACGTGGTGCTGCGTATGTGGTCGGTCACCACGCGCAGAGACACGTCCGTATCATGGTTTTGGCCGTATTTGATATTGGTCATTTGGCTGAGACGCAGGGTGATGTTCTTTATCGTATCTACGTCAAAGAGGCTGTCCACACCCTGCATTATGCACGCCAGGCGTTCCAGGCCCATGCCGGTGTCTATGTTCTTGTGCTCCAGGGGCGTGTAGTTGCCGTGGCCGTCATTATTGAACTGCGAAAATACTATATTCCAAAACTCCACGTATCTGTCGCAGTCGCAGCCTACCTTGCAGTCGGGTTTGCCGCAGCCGTACTCTTCGCCTCTGTCGTAATATATCTCCGAGCACGGACCGCACGGGCCCGAGCCGTGGTCCCAGAAGTTGTCCTCTCTGCCCAGCCTGGATACATGCGAGGGGTCAACCCCTATTTCTTTAGTCCATATGTCGTAGGCCTCGTCGTCGTCCGTATATACAGTGACATAAAGCCTGTCCGCAGGCATTTTGAGCGTTTGGGTCACAAACTCCCATGCCCACGCGCACGCCTCGCGCTTGAAATAGTCTCCGAATGAGAAATTGCCCAGCATTTCAAAAAACGTGCCGTGTCTTGACGTTTTGCCCACGCGCTCTATGTCCGGGGTCCGTATGCATTTCTGGCAGGTTGTGATGCGTTTGCACGGGGGCTGTTCCTGACCGGTGAAATACGGCTTGAGCGGGGTCATGCCCGCGTTGATGAGCAGTATGCTCCTGTCGTTGCGTGGGATGAGCGAAAAGCTCTTAAGCCGCAAATGTCCCTTTGATTCAAAAAAAGACAGATACGCCTCCCGTATCTCGTTAAGTCCCATATATTGCATGTCCATACCCCTCCGAAAAGCAATCCGTTTTGTATATATATTCAGGCCGTCCGCACGAGGTCGATTTATGCCGTCTGTTCCCGCGTCGGAAAAACGGGCCTGTTTCTCTGTGTTTCTATGTTAAAGTCGCCTTATTTTCTGTTTTAATGCCCACGTTCCGCACCTGCCGGGCGCAGCGCGCGTCATTGCGTTATATCGGCGTCGCAGGCCAGGCACAGCTTGGCGAACAGCCCGTCTCTGCGGTTAAAAGTCTGCAGAGCCTTGTTTGCCTTAAACCATGAGCCGAACGCTGCGAACAGCGCCGAACCGCTGCCCGTCATGCATGCGCGCGGCGAGTAGCCGCGCAGCTCCTCGTACAGCTCCGCCACCTGCGGCAGCAGCTGCTGCGTGACGTCCTGCAGGCGGTTGGCCGCAAATTTGAGCGGGTCGCCCCCGTCGGCGCCCGCCTCTGCAAGAAACGCGTCCGTGTGCCGCGAGGAATAATCCGCACCCGATATTTCGTCGAATTTTTTGTATATATCTTCGGTCAAAGCGCTGCAGGCGGGCTTGACTATCAAAAAGTATTCTTTAAATTTTAAATCAAGGGGTTTGAGCCTGTCGCCTATGCCCTGTACGAGCTGGCACCCGCCGTCTATGAAGAACGGCACGTCCGCGCCCACCTTCAGGCCCAGCCGGCGCAGTTCTGAGGCCGGCGCCCCGACTCCGAGCATGGAGTTCAGCGCTTTAAGCGTCGCGGCGGCGTCCGAGCTGCCGCCGCCCATGCCCGAGCCTATCGGGATGCGCTTCTTAAGGCGTATGTATACGCCTACGTGTTCCAGCCCGTAGTTTTCGAGAAAAACGTGCGCGGCTTTCACGCAGGTGTTCCGGCTGTCGGACGGCAGGAACCTGCAGCTGGCCACGTCGAAGGACACAAAGTTTTCCTCCGCCGGCTCGACGGTTATATCCACGTCGTCAAACAGCGATATCTGCTGCATGACGCTGCTCAGCTCGTGATATCCGTCTTGTCTGACTCCCGTGATGTCAAGAGTCAGGTTTATCTTAGCGTATGCGTGAAATTTCATCTGTAAGCGCAGACCTTTCCAATGCTTTTGTGTTAAAATGCGTTCATCCCGGCTATCCGCGCCTGAGATCGTCCGCAAAACGGCCCATCAGCTCCATGGCGCGCTTCAGGTGCTCCATGGAGTATGCGTAGGAGATTCTTACAAATCCTTCTCCGCTGTCTCCGAACGCCGTGCCGGGGATTACGGCGACCTTGTATTTGTTGAGGAATCTTTGGCAGAACTCCTCCGACGACAGGTCGCAGCCGCTTATATTGGGAAACATGTAGAACGCGCCCCTCGGCTCAAAGCACGGAAAGCCCATGCCCCTGAGCGCGCCGAGCAGGTATTTTCTGCGCTCGTCGTATTCGCGTCTCATGCGCTCCACGTCGTCGGCGCAGTATCTTATGGCCTCTATGGCCGCCCACTGGCTGACGGTCGGCGCACTCATTATCTGGTACTGGTGCAGCTTGAGCATCTGTTTCATCACAGGCTCGGGCGCGCACAGGTAGCCCATGCGCCAGCCCGTCATGGCGTATGCTTTTGAAAACCCGTTTACGACTATCGTGCGTTCTCTCATGCCGTCTATTTGGGCAAACGACACGGGGGCCTTGCCCGTATAGCACAGCTCGGCGTAGATTTCGTCGGTCAGCACCATTATGTCGGTGCCTCTCAGCACCTCGGCTATGGCTTTGTAGTCTTCTTCGGTCATCAGCGCGCCCGTAGGATTGTTGGGGAAGGGGAGTATGAGCAGCTTGGTCCTGGGCGTGATATATTTCCTGAGTATTTCGGGCGTAAGGATGAACTCGTCTTCTTCCCTCAGCGCCACGTGCACTGGCGTCGCGCCCGCCATCTCCGCCAAAGGCGCGTAGCATACAAAGCACGGCTCGGGCACGAGCACCTCGTCTCCCGGGTTGACGCACGCGCGTATGGCCACGTCTATGCCCTCGCTGCCGCCTACAGTGACGGTTATCTCGGTCTGCGGGTCATATTTTACGCCGAAGCGGCCCGACATATATTCGGATATAGCTTTGCGCAGTTCGGCCAGCCCCGCATTGGCGGTATATTTCGTCGCGCCACGGCGCAGCATCTGCACCCCTTTTTCTCTTATCCGTTCGGGGGTTTGAAAGTCGGGTTCGCCCACTCCCAGGCTTATGCAGTCCGACATGCTCTCCGCCAGGTCGAAAAACCGCCTTATGCCCGAAGGCTTTATACTCTGAACTTTCCCTGACAGTATATTATCGTAATCCATAAGTAAGTATCTCCAATCTAATCGCGCGCGGCCGCATTATTCGCTGTCCGAAAGCTGCCCGTGCGCGTTTGTCCGCAAGCGCGGACTCACAGCCTCTCGTACGCGCTGCGTATCTCGTCGGCCATGTCGCACTTCTCCCAGTTCACGCCCAGGTCCTCTCTGCCCATGTGCCCGTACGTGGCCAGCTTGCGGTATATCGGCCTGCGCAGGTCCAGCGTTTTGATTATGCCCTGCGGGGTCATGTCGAAAGTCTGTCTGACTGCCCGCGCCAGCTTCTCGCAGTCCGCGTCCGTGTCTGTATTTACATAGACCGATACGGGTTCGGCCACGCCTATGGCGTAGGCCAGCTGCACCTCGCATTTGTCTGCGATGCCTGCGCTGACTATGTTCTTGGCTATGTACCTGGCCATGTAGCTGGCGCTGCGGTCGACCTTGGTCGGGTCCTTGCCGCTGAACGCTCCGCCGCCGTGGCCCGCGAAGCCGCCGTATGTGTCCACGATTATCTTCCGGCCCGTCAGCCCGCTGTCGGACTGCGGCCCGCCTATGACGAACCTGCCCGTCGGGTTGACATATATCCTGGTTTCGGCGTCTATGAGCCGCTCGGGTATGACCTGGGGTATGACGTTTTTCTTTATATCGTCGGCTATCTGCTGCTGAGTCATCTCGGGACCGTGCTGAGCGGATACGACTATAGCGTCTATCCTGGCGGGTACGCCGTCGTCATATTCTACGGTGACCTGCGTCTTTCCGTCCGGCCTCAGGTAAGGCATGAGCCCCGATTTGCGCACCTCGGCCAGTCTCTTTGCCAGCCCGTGCGCGTAGTATATAGGCGCAGGCATGAGCGCGGGCGTGTCCTTGCACGCATAGCCGAACATCATGCCCTGGTCCCCCGCGCCCGCTCGGTCCACGCCCATGGCTATGTCGGGCGACTGCTCGTCTATGGACGTCAGCACCGCGCAGGTAGAAGCGTCAAAGCCGTATTTGGCCCTGTCGTAGCCTATCTGTCCTATTACGCTCCTGGCTATCTTGGGTATCTCCACGTAGCAGTCTGTGGATATCTCTCCCGCTATCATGACCATTCCCGTAGTGACGAACGTCTCGCATGCTACCCGTGCGTCGGGATCGCGCGAGATTATCGCGTCGAGCACCGCGTCGGAAATCTGATCGCATATTTTATCCGGATGTCCCTCGGTCACGGACTCCGATGAAAAAAATCTCTTCACATCAACCGACCTCCCCGTAAATTCATATATGAGGCATTTGATACATATCAATAGTTTTGAGCGGACGCGTCTTTCCGCATATCCTTTGTCCGGCTTTGTATATCCGGTCTTGCAGAGCGAGCGTTTTGCTTCTTATTATAATAGCATATTATGCGAAAAAAGTAAATATGACAGAGGCGATTTTCGTCTAAATAACCCTCATTTTTTGTCTAACGCGGAGTTTTGTTCCGTAAAAATATAAATCGTGGAGGACTCAACATGCAGATTTTAAGACAGGGTTCGTCCGGCCCGATGGTCGGATGGGTACAGCAGATACTTTCGCGCCTCGATTGCGATCCCGGCGAGATCGACTATATCTTCGGTCCGCGTACGGCTGAGGCCGTAAAGTGCTTTCAGCGCAAAAACGGGCTTGCCGCCGACGGTATAATAGGCCCGGACACATGGCGCGCGCTCGAGCCGTATATAAGCGGCAACTACGAGTATACGATAAAGGCCTCGGATACCTTCTACGAAATCGCGCGCCGTATGGGCATAACTCTCGACTCCCTGCTGGCGGCCAATCCGACCGCCGATCCGTATAACCTGCAGGTAGGCCAAAAGATACTCGTGCCTTTCATGCGCCGCGTCGTGCCCGAAAACCTGCGCTACAGCTATCAAATCATGCAGCTCAATATATCGTCCCTGGCGCGCCGCTATCCGTTTATCGAGACGGGTTCGGCGGGGCAGAGCGTAATGGGCCGGACTTTGTACTGGATACGGCTCGGCAAGGGCAAAAAATGCGTCTTTTACAATGCTTCGCACCACGCCAACGAATGGATCACCTCGCTGGTGCTTATGAGATTTACCGAGGATTTCTGCTATTCGTACGTCAACGGGGTCACCGTAGACGGGTTTTCGCCGTCGGCCCTTTACGACGATGTGTCGATATATATAATGCCCATGGTCAACCCCGACGGCGTGGATCTTGTAACGGGCGCGACGGATAAAGATTCTCCCGAATACAAGCAGGCCTATGCCATACGCGGCAATCAGGTGCCTTTCCCCTCGGGCTGGAAAGCCAATATCCGCGGAACTGATCTCAACCTCAATTACCCCGCGCTGTGGCAGACTGCCAGGCAGATAAAGTTCGACCTGGGCTACACTTCGCCGGGCCCCAGGGATTATGTGGGCGAAGCGCCGTTTTCGGAGCCAGAGTCGCGGGCCGTGGCCGATTTTACGGGTAATATATCGCCGTCTTTGGTGCTGGCGTATCACTCGCAGGGTGAGATAATATACTGGAAGTTTTCCGACTACAACCCCGAAAATTCGCTGCAGATAGCGCAGAGATTTTCGGAGCTGAGCGGGTACTCCGTAGAGGATACCCCGTATAATTCGGCCTTTGCGGGATATAAGGACTGGTTTATCCAGCAATATAATCTGCCCGGCTATACTATAGAAGTCGGACGCGGCACGTCTCCTCTGCCTCTTTCGCAGTTCCCTCAGATATACAGGGACAATATAGGCATACTCTCCACCGCGCCCACCTTCGCCAAATAGCGCGCACAGACCTAAAAAAACGTCCCGCCCGGGGACTTCCCCGGGCGGGACGGCCGTTGTATCGGACCGGTTCATGCCGCAGCGTTGTGATAGTGCGCCGGACGGGCCGCCGTATTTTTACAGGCGGCCGGTATTATTTTATGCGGAACACTCTTTTGAGCGGCTTGTATAT
>CALXAN010000022.1 GCA_944386305.1 uncultured Clostridia bacterium | reverse complement strand
GGAACGAACTCATGAAGCGGCGGATCGAGGAAGCGTATCGTTACAGGGCAGCCCTCGAGCGCCTCGTACAGCTCCTCAAAGTCTCCCTGCTGCATCGGCAGCAGCTTGGCCAAAGCGGCCTTTCTCTCCTCGACAGTATCGGAGCAGATCATTTCGCGTATAGCGGCTATCCTGTCTCCGTTGAAGAACATATGCTCGGTACGGCACAAACCTATGCCCTCCGCGCCGAGTTCCCTTGCCTTCTTGGCGTCGGCGGGAGTATCGGCATTCGTCCTGACACGGAGCTTTCTGTACTTATCGGCCCATGCCATAATCCTTCCGAACTCGCCGGCTATCTTGGCATCGGTTGTGGGAACGGCCTGGCCGTAAATATTACCGGTAGAGCCGTCTATGGATATAACGTCGCCCTCCTTAAAGGTCTTGCCGCCGAGAACGAACATTTTGCCCTCTTCGTCCATAGTTATGGCGCTGCAGCCCGACACGCAGCATTTACCCATACCGCGGGCAACGACCGCAGCGTGTGAGGTCATACCGCCGCGAACAGTAAGGATACCCTCCGCAGCTTTCATGCCCTCTATATCTTCGGGAGAGGTCTCAAGACGAACGAGCACGACCTTCTCTCCCGCATCTTTGCGCGCCTTGGCGTCATCGGCAGAGAACACTACCTTACCGCAGGCAGCTCCGGGAGAGGCGGCAAGGCCCTTGCCTATAACCTCGGCGGATTTGAGCGCCTTGGCGTCAAACTGGGGATGCAGCAGCGTATCAAGGTTGCGCGGATCGATCATCATCACGGCTTCCTTCTCGCTTATCATGCCCTCGTCGACGAGGTCACATGCGATCTTGAGCGCGGCCTGGGCAGTCCTTTTGCCGTTACGAGTCTGCAGCATGTACAGTTTACGGTTCTCTATGGTAAACTCCATATCCTGCATATCTCTGTAATGGTTCTCCAGCTTCTTGCATATATCGGTAAACTGAGCATAAACATCAGGCATTATCCCGGCCATCTTGTCTATCTTCATCGGGGTGCGGATACCGGCCACGACGTCTTCGCCCTGGGCGTTCATGAGGAACTCGCCCATCAGATGCTTCTCTCCCGTAGCGGGATCGCGGGTAAACGCCACGCCCGTACCGGACGTATCGCCCATATTGCCGAAAGCCATCATCTGTACGCGGACTGCAGTACCCCAGGAATACGGGATATCGTTGTCACGACGGTAAACGTTTGCGCGGGGAGTGGCCCAGGAACGGAAAACGGCCTTGATAGCGCCTATAAGCTGCTCCTTGGGGTCGGAGGGGAAATCCTGGCCGACTTTGGACTTATATTCGGCCTTGAACTGCTCGGCAAGAATTCTAAGGTCGTCGGCGGTAAGCTCCACGTCCTGAGTGACGCCTTTGGCATGCTTCATCTTATCGATGAGCTGCTCAAAATATTTCTTTCCGACTTCCATAACCACGTCGGAATACATCTGTATAAATCTTCTGTAGCAGTCCCATGCCCAGCGAGGATTGCCGGACTTGTCAGAAAGGACCTGTACGACGTCCTCGTTAAGACCGAGGTTGAGTATGGTGTCCATCATGCCGGGCATGGACGCCCTGGCGCCTGAACGCACGGAGACCAGCAGAGGGTTCTCCTTGTCTCCGAACTTCTTGCCGGTGATCGTCTCCATTTTGCCGATATATTCCATTATTTCGGCCATTATATCGTCGTTAATCTTCTGACCGTCCTCATAATACTGAGTGCAAGCCTCCGTAGTGATGGTAAAGCCCTGAGGAACAGGCAGACCCAAGTTCGTCATCTCAGCAAGGTTTGCACCCTTTCCGCCGAGAAGCTCGCGCATGCCTGCGTTGCCTTCTGTAAAGAGATAAACGTATTTTTTTGCCATGCGATTTATACCTCCTGCATTTTTTTAACATAAAATTCAGCCTTTGGTATTATAGCATATTAAAAAAATTCTGGCAATAGTTTTTACGGGAATTTTCACTGCTTAGCTTTAAAAATAACATAATTTTAAACAATACTGGGCCGGGAAGATAAAAATTTTCCTTATGCCTCTTTACAAAAAACTTTTTTTGTAGGATAATATAAGAATAGATTAAGATATTTGCGGCGACCCTTTGCGACGAGGGGCACACACGGACCATGGGTCAGATTTCATGCCTCTTTGCGATACCGACGCAGAAAACATGGGGAAATCAAGATGGACTGCATAATATGTGCTTTAGGCAATCCCGGGAAAGAATACGACGGAACCCGGCACAACGTAGGCTTTGCGGCAATGGACGCCGTGAGCGCTGAACTGGGCATAAAGCTCAACAGGCTCCGATTCAAGTCGCTGTGCGCTCAAACGCGCATAGGAGACAAAAATGTGCTGCTGCTGAAGCCGCAGACTTACATGAACGCTTCGGGCATAGCAGTGAGCGAAGCCGCAGCTTATTATGATGTACAGCCCGAAAATATACTGTGTATATGCGACGACATCTCTCTGCCCGCGGGGGTCATACGCATCAGAAGGTCAGGCTCTGCGGGCGGGCATAACGGACTGAAAAGCCTGATAAATATGCTCGACTCCGACAGGTTCCCCCGTATCAAGATCGGAGTCTCGGACAGGGCCGACAAAAACGAGGACCTTGCGGAATGGGTTTTGGGCAGATTTTCCGCGCAGGACGAAAAGTTAGTGCGCGATAAATTCACGGACATATACGAGAGCGTTAAACTTATCGTAAACGGCGACATTGACGCGGCCATGGCCAAATTCAATTGACAGAGGCGGCATATGACGGATATTTTGGAATATATCGACAGGTTAGAAGGCTTCAGGCAGATGAGCAACGCCGTCAGGCTCGGCAAGACGTGCGCCGTATTCGGCGTCGATACGCAGAAAATATATTTTGCCGCACGCCTGATAAAGACGAGCGGCAAAAAAGCTTTCATCGTCGTACCCGACGAGAAACGCAGCAGGGCCGTATACGAATTTCTTGACGGATACTGCGGAGGAGCATATACATTCCCTGCCAAAGATTACACATTCAGAGATATAGAATCCTCATCGAAGTTCGACGAGGACAGACGTATCGACGCGCTCTCACATATCAGGAAAAGGGACTTTAACGCCGTAATAATAACTGCCGCGAGTCTGACCGCACTTGTACGCGGACCCGAGGAATACAAAGAGACGGTATTATACAGGGCGGATTCAGCGTCGTTTGCGGATACAATAAAGAATATAGAACAACTGGGATATCAGCGCTTTGCGGAAGTATCGGGCACGGGACAGTACAGCGTAAGGGGCGGCATCGTCGATGTATTTCCGTCGGGGGAAAAAAATCCTTACCGAATAGAATTTTTCGGAGACGACATAGACAGTATATCGATTTTCGACGCCGAAACACAGAGACGAGTCGAAGCGGTAGACTGCGTAAGGATAACTCCTGCCACGGAGTATTCGGCAGAGGTATCCGCCAAACTCAGGCGATTTCTTGAACAACACCGTGACAATCCGTCGGCGGAAAAGGAGCTGCAGCTGCTCGATTCGGGCATACTGCCGAGACACGACAGATATCTGCCGCTGTATTATGCCGATCCGCACTGCATACTTGATTATGTCGAGGCAAACGACGTGCTGATATTCTTCGACTACGAAGAATGCAGAGAATCCGTGGACGGAGCGGAGTTCAGGCTTCACAGCGACATGCAGAGCGCGGCCGAGGACGGAGAGCTGTTCGTTGAGGGTCAATATGCTTTCAGCATGCCGCAGATTATAGAAAAATGCAAATCGCCCATAATATTTGAGACCTTTGCGCGCTCGCTGTCCGATTTTAAAATCGGGCAGATCGCGGATATACAGTTCTACCCTGCTCCGGTCAATTCCATGCCCGTGCTGCAGGATGACTGCAAACGATATCTTGAAGACGGATACCGCATATTTGTACTCGCGCGAAATGAGGCGCACGCGGAAAGTCTGAAAAAAGAGCTCCCCTCTCATCCCCGTCTCTGCGTCGAAATCGGAGCGCTGCCCGACGGCTTCGTCGCCCCGGAACTGAAAATTGCGGTGTTTTCTTACGGCAAAAAGGCGGAGGCCTCGCGGCCGAAGAGATTTAAAAACGCTCGCGGTCAGAGAATAAAAAACTTTTCGGACATAAATATAGGAGACTATGTCGTACATGAAAGTTACGGCGTAGGGATATATGACGGTATACACAAGGTCGAGTCTCAGGGGGTAATAAACGATTACATCAAACTGAAGTTTGCCGGCACGGACGTGCTGTATTTCCCCTGCTCGCAGCTGGACAGGATATCAAAATACATAGGCAGCGGCTCGGATATCCGAGTAAAGCTCAATAAATTAGGCGGCGGCGAATGGGAAAAGACCAAGCAGCGCGTAAAAAAAGCCGTCAAAGAAATGGCCAAAGAGCTGGCAGAGCTGTACAAGGAGCGGCTCAATATACGCGGCCACGCATTTTCGGCGGATACGGAGTGGCAGAAAGACTTTGAAGCCGCGTTTGAATACGAAGAGACGGAAGACCAGCTCAAGAGCATAGCGGAAATAAAGAAAGACATGGAGTCGCCCGTGCCTATGGACAGACTTCTCTGCGGAGACGTCGGATTCGGCAAAACGGAGGTAGCCATGCGGGCTATCTTTAAATGCGTAATGGACGGCAAGCAGGCCGCGGTCTTAGCCCCGACCACAATTTTGGCCATGCAGCATTACAATACGATGACGGCCCGCTTCGGAGGATATCCCATAAAAGTAGAGCTCCTGTCAAGATACCGCACCGGAACCCAACAGACAAAAATACTCAAAGACCTCAAAAGCGGCAGGATAGACGTCATAATAGGCACCCACAGAATATTGCAGAAAGATGTGCAGTTCCGCGACTTAGGCCTTATAATCATAGATGAGGAACAGCGGTTCGGCGTGGCGCACAAAGAACATCTCAAAGAGATATCAAAAAGCGCCGACGTGCTTACGCTTTCAGCCACGCCCATACCCCGGACTCTCAATATGGCCATGTCGGGCATACGCGACATATCCGCGCTCAACGACCCGCCCGGGAACCGCTACCCCGTCACCACATATGTGGCGGAGTTCGATATGGGCCTGATAGCGGATGCAATCAGGCGCGAGGTCGGCAGAGGCGGACAGTGCTTTTATCTGCATAACAGGGTCGACACGATATACAAGACGGCGTCCATGATATACGAAAAGACCGGTTACAGAGTCCAAGCCGCGCACGGCAAAATGTCTCAGGAGGAGCTGTCCAAGATTTGGGAAAGTCTTGTGCAGGGTCAGATAGACGTACTCGTCTGCACGACCATAATCGAGACCGGCGTAGACGTACCCAACTGCAACACGCTCATCATAGAAGACGCAGACAGACTGGGCCTAGCGCAGCTGCATCAGATAAGAGGCCGTGTGGGCAGGTCAGACAGGCGCGCGTTCGCGTACTTTACGTACCGAAGGGGCAAGGCGCTGTCTGCTGAAGCGTACAAAAGACTGATGACCATCAGGGAATTTACCGAATTTGGTTCGGGTCTCAGAATAGCGATGAGGGACCTTGAAATCAGAGGCGCGGGCAATATCCTCGGCGCCGAACAGAGCGGCCATCTCAATACCGTCGGTTTCGACCTGTATATGAAGCTGCTCGGAGAGGCCGTCAGCGAGGAAAAGGGCGTCCAAACGCATGAATCGGAATGCACCGTCGACCTGAGAATAAACGCCTATATACCCGACAGCTACATAGCCGATGCGACGGCAAGAGTCGAAGCGTACAAAGCTATCAGTACAATCTCCGACGACGCGGACATGTACGACGTGACGGATGAGCTGATAGACAGATTCGGAACCCCGCCGCAGGAGGTGCAGGCACTCATCAATACGGCGCGGCTGCGTGCTATGGCTTCCAGCCTCGGTATCTGCAAGATAAGCGCATCGGACACCGGCATTTTATTCTATTTCAAAGATATGCCCGACTGGGATACGATATCGGAAATCACGGCCAAATACCCGCGCAGACTTTTTTTCAGCCCCGGAGCGCAGCCGTACTTTACCCTCAACGACAGCGGAGAGCTTGCGCAGATTAAGCGATTTTTGGAAAACTTGTCGGAATGTATGGACAAAAAAACGCAGAACTGATATAATTAACTTATATCAAGGCCGCCGAACGCAAAATACATGTCCTCATCGTCGTCCGTCGGACTAATTACGAAAATTATTACGGTCAAGCGCCGAAGACTCGCAATATAGGAACGCGGTCAGACATTTTAAGAAGAAGCGCATGCCGATGTAGTCCCCATCAGCCGCCGTCGGGGGTTACATAACCTTATTCAGACCGACTCTTGAGCGGCAGAATGGAGATTATTAATGAAAGTAAAAAAGATTATCGCCGTATGCCTGGCTTTGGTTATCTTTTCCGGAGCAGCCGCCGGCTGCTCCGAATCCGAAAGACCCGGAAGCCGCGTAATACTCACCGCAGGCGACGGTACGGAATACACCGAGGGTATCTATGCGTATTATGTCAATTATTACGCATATCAAACCTATGCCACGGTGTACGCCTATTACAACACCGGGACCGCCTACCAGTCCCAATACGACAGCGTGGACGATTTCTATCAGGCCTATATATCTCAGACATATTCGGTTTCGGACACGGAAACAGACTATTATTATAATTATCTTAAAGCTCTCGCGATGGAATCCTTTTTACAGTATATAATCGTCGAGCGCAAATTCGACGAATACGGTTTGGAGCTGACGGACGCGCAGCAAGCTGAAATCGACGCACAATACAAATCCTATGTCGACAGTGTCGGAACTCAAAACGTGAGCACAATATGCTCGAAATTAGGCATAACTTCGGAGGACCTTAAGTCGTGCATGGTGGCCAACTCGTACAAACGTACGCTGCTGACAAACGCCATAGTCGGAGAAGGCGGAGAGTCGGAAATAACGGACGAGAGCATGCACAAACGCTACGAAGACAACTATAAAAGATTTAAGTACTGCGTCTTTTCAAAAGTGGACGAGGACGGCAACGCGCTTTCGGTATCTGAGACGGCCGAACTTAACGCCAAGATAAACGAGGCTTTTGAGCTTGCCGAGTCCGGAGGAAGCTTTGAAGATATAATCCGTCAATACTCCGAGGCATACCTGCAGGTGTCGGAGGATGACTCAGAGGATGAAGCCGAAGAAAAAGAAACTACCAATGAACAGATGCTGAATATAGGCCTGATAATAGACCAAAACGGAATATACGACAATACCGTCTACTCTCTCTACGGCTCTGTAGTAGACCCGGAGATAACCGAACGGGTGTTTGAAATGCAAAACGGAGAGGTGGACATGATAGAGCTTGACACCGCCGTATGGATAATAAAGAATTATGATATTAACGAAAACGAGGAGTGCTACGAAACCCGCGCGGCGGACATCTTCTCAGATATGTCCTCGTCGGTAATGACGCAGAAATTTTCCCTTTGGGCCAGGGACCTCGACTATTCCGTAAACGAGGAAGTGACCGATTCCTACGATATAAGGACCCTGGACATTGTATTCATGGCTGCGGGCACAGGACAAACCGAACCCGCGACGGCGACCGAATAAATCAGACCCGCGCTCACATCGGCCTCTTAATTATTACAGCTCAGCCGAACTGCAATATATTTCGGCTATCGGTATGCCTCAAAGGCGTATTTTATCATTGATGAAAATGGAGGACGATAATGCTCGGCGTAATCGTTAATACAGCGGCGGTAATAGCCGGAAGCATCCTCGGACTGCTTTTTAAAAAAAGTATACCGAAAAAATTCTCAGATATAATGATGAAAGTCATAGGCCTTTGCGTATTGTATATAGGCATATCCGGAGCGCTGCAGGGGTCGAGCGTACTGCTGCTGACTATATCCATGCTGCTCGGAGTGGCTATCGGCACGGCGTTGAACATAGACGGCGGGCTGCAGCGTATCGGGGCCAAATTGTCGGCCAAACTGTCGGGTAAAGAATCCGATACGGATATTGCAAAGGGATTTGTGAGCGCATGCCTGCTTTTCTGCGTGGGAGCAATGACGATAGTCGGCTCGCTTAACGCGGGATTTGGGGACAATTCCACGCTTTTTGCCAAATCTGTGCTGGATTTTATCTCGGCGATAATGCTCTCGGCTACATTCGGCGCAGGGGTGATATTTTCGGCGGCGTTCGTATTTGTATTTCAGGGAGCTATT
>CALXAN010000021.1 GCA_944386305.1 uncultured Clostridia bacterium | reverse complement strand
AGAACAATTATCTTCCGCCGGATAATTATCAGGTCCAGCCCCTCGGGACCCTTGCCCGCCGTACTTCGCCTACGAATATCGGCTTGGCCATGCTGTGCTGGCTGGGTGCGTACGACTGCGGCTTCATCACCGACACTGAGCTCGAGCATGGGCTCAGCCATACTTTGGATACTATAGAAAAACTCGACAAATGGCACGGACATCTCTACAACTGGTACAATACCTCCAATCTCAAGCCTCTTAATCCCCGTTATGTATCCAGTGTGGACAACGGCAACTATGCGGCGGCCCTGTATGCGCTCAGAAACGGGCTCTCAAGCCTGGGTGAAAAATTCTCCCTGTGCGTGGCAAGGATTGACCTTATACTCAGGTCTACGGATTTTTCTGTGTTGTACAATCGCAGAAAACACCTTTTCCATATCGGTTACGATGTGGAAAAAGGCGAATATACCCCAAGCTTTTATGACCTTTATGCCAGCGAATCCCGCCTGCTCAGCTATTATTGCGCCGCTTTCAGACAGGTGAGCCCGAAGAACTGGCGCAGCATAAACCGATTTATAGTAAAGCGCAGGGGGTACCTCGGAGTAAAGTCGTGGACCGGCACTATGTTCGAGTACTTTATGCCGAACCTGCTGCTGCCCGTATATAAGGGGTCTCTGAGCGACGAGATGCTCAGATTTGCGCTGAGCGAGCAGATGAGATACGGAGGCCGCGGCCCGTGGGGCATCAGTGAATGCGGGATATATTCGTTCGACAAGTCGCTTGCTTATCAGTACAAGGCCTGCGGCGTGCCCGCACTTGCGCTCAAGCCCGACGCGGACAAGGATATGGTCATATCGCCGTATTCCACGTATTTGGCGCTTCCGTTTGCTCCCGAGGCATGTGTGCGCAATCTGAAAAAGCTGCGGGATTTGGACATGTATGGAGAATACGGGTTCTTTGAGGCCATAGACTATACGCCCACTCGCACGGGCGGCAATCCCTGCATAGTGCGCAGCTATATGGCCCACCATTTGGCCATGTCCTTTATAAGCTGTCTGAATTATCGGTTCGATAATATTATGCAGCGGCGCTTTATGTCCTGCAGGATGCAGGCGTTTTCCGGCCTTATAGAGGAAAAGCTGCCGTCTTCGGCCGTCAGATACGCCGATCCGCCTGTGCCGAGGCGCGCCAAGGAAAGGTATAACCGCCGCGGCGAGGAGTTCAGCGTGCTTAATCCCGAACACCCGACGGTAAAGAGCTTTTCCAACGGTTCGTTCGTCTCCCTGCTCACGGACTGCGGCAACGGCAACCTTATGTACGCGGACCGAGACGTTACCAAATTCCGCGACGGCTCGGATGCGTGCGGGACCTTTGTGTTCTATGGCTCCGAGCGCGATGTGATGAGCCTGACTTATGCGCCGCTGTACGACGGGAGCACGTCCTACCGCACTTTCTTCGACGACGGAGAGGCGACCTTTACGGCAAGGCGCAGGGATATTGAGAGCCGCATGTCGGTAAGCTGCGGCGTGGAATATAACTGTGAGGTCAGGGAAATCGCCGTAAAAAACGTCTCCTCCAAATCCCGGCGCGGGCAGCTGCTGATATATTTTGAACCCGTAATGCTTCAGCGCGCGTCCGAGGCCGCCCATCCGGCTTTTGCTTCGCTGTTTTTGGAGAGTTTCTACGAGGACGGAGTCTTGTTTTTCCATAGGCGCGTCAGGGATAGGGACAGCGAGAGCATGTGGCTGGCCGTTACTGTGACAGTACCGTTCAGCTTTGAGCTGTCGCGCTTCAACGTTTTGGACCGCATACGCGGCCTCGAAAATATTTCATCGGCGTTCGCCAAGGAGTTTTCAAACGACCCCCGAGGCCCCGTGGACGCCTGCGCGGCGCTGAGAGCCGACTTTGACCTCCGTCCGCGCGAGGTACGCTTCGCGACGCTGTATACCTGCGCCGCCGATACCAAGCAGGCCGCCCTCAACGGCATACGCAGGCTTGCGGGAAAGAGCTTCGACGATATAAAACTTTCGCGCGTGACCCTCATGCAGTCTATATACAATAAATTTGATTTGAAAAAAGAGGATGTATGCCTCTTTGAACTTATTAATTCATCTTTGTATAACCGCGTTCCGTCGCCCGGCCGTCCCTCCCAGTACCGCAACAGCCTGACTGTGGAAAATTTATGGAAATACGGCATTTCCGGCGATAACCCCATTATATTGATCAAGACCGACGAAACCTGTACGGATAAATGTGCCGGGTTTATGAAGGCTTTCCGCTTACTCAAGTATAACAGGGTTGCCTGTGATATGGTGTTCTGTTTCTCCGAGGGCGGCCGCTATGACAGGCCGGTCTACAACCGTCTCAGCGACACGGCCCGAGGCCTGGGCTTGGGCGAGTATATAGGCCGCCACTGCGGTATTATATTTGCTGACGTGGAGAATGTGGACGAGTTTTCGCTGCTCGCTTCCGTATGCATGTTTTATGCCGACCTGCGCAGGGGCCTTAACGTCAAGGTCAATCGCAGGAAATATTCTCCGCTCAGGCTTACTCAGGGCCGTGCGGCGCGGATAAAATATGCTTTTAAGACCGGCGTGGGCGGGTTTACCGAGCATGGGTTCGGTATCGACGACAAGAACGCCGTGCTTTCCCGTCCGCCGTGGTGTCATATATTGTGCAACGACTCGTTCGGGACCGTATTGTCCGACAGCTCTTTGGGCTACACCTACGCTTTCAATTCCCAGCTCAATAAGCTGACCCCCTGGCAGAACGACCCCGTAAAGGATAACTGCGGCGAGCGGTTATTTATGAAAAGGGGTGATAAAGTCTATGACCTTATCCGCGACGCCTCTGCGCTGTTTGAGCCGGGGTATGCCCGCTATAAAGTGTATTGCGGCAACGTTTCCGCCTCGGTAGGCGTGTATGTATGCTCTGAGCGAAACGCCAAGGTCGTGCATCTGTCCGTACGCAATCCTGACGCGGAGCCCTGCGTCTTTACTTTTGAAACCGAGGTAATTCTCGGCCAAAACAAGCCTCTGACGGCCATAAACCGTACTTCGGACAATCACGCCGTATATTGGTCCAATCCCCTTTGCCGCTTCGCTCCGGGCGGAGTATGCGTAGCTTTCGGCACAGACTGCGGGGTATCCAGGCGCGGGCTGGTGTGGTCCGTCGGGGCGGACAGCAGTGCAGACACTTATTTCGTCCTCGGCTACGGCGTCAATGAGGCAGAGGCTAAAAAGCTTGTGGCCGAGCTGTCAGACCGCGCCGTCTGCGAAAAGTACGAAAACGAGGCCCGAAAATATTCCGAGCATATCCCGTGCGTCAAGGTTGATACTGGCAGACCCGAATTCGACCTGTTTTATAATACTTTCCTGCTTTATCAGACCATGTCCAGCAGGCTGAGAGCTCGGACGGGCTTTTATCAGTGCAGCGGCGCTTTCGGCTTCAGGGACCAGCTGCAGGACAGTATGTGCATCAGCACCGCCGACCCGTCGTATCTGCGCCGTCAGCTGCTCCGAGCCGCCGCTCGGCAGTTTGAGCAGGGAGACGTACTGCACTGGTGGCACGAGCAGCTCGACGGCAAGGTCAGCGGCGTGCGCACCCGGTGCAGCGACGATCTGCTGTGGCTGCCGTACGCGGCCTGCGAATATATAGAAAAAACAGGGGACGTCTCGGTGCTGAACGAACAGCTGCCCTATATCAACGCACCTCAGCTGACCGAAAGCGAAAGTGAAAAATACGTCAACGCCGAGCCCTCCCAATGCGTAGAGAGCCTGTATTTGCATTGCTGCCGAGCTATACGCAAAGGTTATGCGACGTGGAGTCACGGCTTGATCCTGTTCGGCAGCGGCGACTGGAACGACGGCATGAACAAAGCCGGCGCGACCGGAAGGGGCGAGAGCGTTTGGTGCAGTATGTTCAGCATAATGGTCAACGAAAGATTTGCGCGCATCGCCGCTGCCAGCGTTTCGGACGATGCGTTTGCGGAAGAATGCACGCAGCGCGCAGCCGAGCTCAGGACCGCAGTGGAGTCCCAGGCCTGGGACGGCAAATGGTATCTGCGCGGGTTCCATGACGACGGTTCCAAAATCGGATCCGCCGAAAGCGACGGCTGTAAAATCGATGTGCTTCCCCAGTCTTTTGCCGCAGTGGCAGGAGGGTTCGACGGAGCCAGGGTGTCTCAGGGCCTTGATTTTGCTAAAAAATATCTCCAGGACGAAGATGCGCGGCTTGTCAAACTGTTTACCCCTCCTTATAACGACAAAGGCCATAACCCCGGCTATATAAGAGGCTACGCCGAAGGCGTGAGGGAGAACGGGGGACAATATACCCACGCCGCGATATGGTATGCATGGGCGTTGTTTAAAAACGGCAGGATTAACGAAGCATCGCATATACTCGACCTGATAAACCCCGTCACACATTCTCTGAGCGTCAATGACGTGCGCCGTTATCGGCTCGAGCCGTATGTGGTGGCCGCGGATATTTATTCCAACCCCGCTCACAACGGCATGGGCGGCTGGAGCCATTATACGGGTTCGGCAGGCTGGTATTTTAAGGTCGCTACCGAGACTATGCTCGGTATACGCCGCCGAGGCGGCAGGCTGTATATAGAGCCGTCTCTGCCCGATGATATAAAGGGATATTCGGCTGAGATAAAAATAGACGGAACGTATATTCGGCTCTCGGTTTCGCGCATTGCGCCGTCAGGCCTTACCGTAGACGGGACGGCGGCAGATTCCATTCCTCTCGACGGAGGCACGCACGTGGCAGAATACAGATATCTTATTTAAATTTAAAAACACGGCTTGACTTTGCCGCGGTAAAATGTTACTATATCATTAGTTCATTTTGCCGCGGCGGTTTTTTCTGCAGGGCAGGAAAGGATGCTGTATGTCTGATACAAACACTATAGAATTTCCCGAGCTTGGGCTCGGCCCGTGGGATATCAATCGGGTCGCATTCTCTATATTCGGGCTGGACGTCTACTGGTACGGGGTCATAATAGCTATTGGCCTGTTCCTGAGCGTCGCTTCCGGCCTGTGGTACTGTAAGAAGTGCGGGGTCAAGGCGGACGATATCATAGACGCGGTCCTCATATGCGTTATCCCCGCTTTTATCGGCGCGCGGGTTTTCTACGTCGTGTTCAGTCTCGATAAATATGTGGTCAACGGCCGCTTTTCGTGGGCCGATGCGATAGATACGCGCGACGGGGGCCTGGCGATATACGGAGGCATAATAGTCGCCTTTGCCGTCGGCTGGCTGGTGTGCCGCCGCAAGAAAATCGATGTGTTCGCCGTATTTGACGTGGCCGCGGTATGTTTCCCCATCGGACAGTGCATAGGCAGATGGGGCAATTTCGTCAATGCCGAGGCACACGGAGGGCAGACTTCCTTGCCCTGGGGCATGATGATAAACGGCCAGGGGCCTTATCATCCCACGTTTTTGTATGAGAGCATTTGGAGCCTGCTGGGCTTCGTGATGCTGCTGCTCTACGGCAGATATATAAAGAAGAACAGCGGAGAGCAGTTTTTCGCTTACTTTGCGTGGTACGGCATAGGACGAGCCTTTATCGAGGGCCTGCGCACCGACAGCCTCTATGTCCCGGGTACTTCGCTGCGCATATCTCAGATACTGGGCATTGTCTTTGCGGTTGTGTCTATTGTGTGCGTCATTCTGCTGCGTCTCGGACGGCTCGAAAAGGTCAAAGCCGCCATAAACGGCGCAAAAAGCCGCAAGCGCAGGCCGCAGCCTGCAGCTGTTCAGGCCGCCGCGGGTACGTCCTCTGAGGACAGTAAGCCTCAGAGCGAGTATAAGCCGCTGTTTTCGGACATTACCGAAAAGAGCGCAAAAGACGTGATAATCAACCCCATTCAGCCTGACGGCGCGCCCGAAGCGCAGACGGCTCCCGAGGCCGATAACGGCGGCGCGCAGACAGATGACGAAAGTACGGAAAGGAGTGACGCGGATGGCTCAGATAATATCGGGTAAGGAAGTGTCGGCCGGTATCCGCGCTCAAATACGCAGACAGACTCAGGAGCTGGCCGCAGCCGGCATAACGCCCGGACTGGCGGTTATATTGGTGGGAGATGACAGCGCCTCGAAAGTGTATGTCGCAAATAAGAAAAAGGCGTGCGAGGAAGTCGGCTTCTACAGCGAGGAATATATCCGCCCTGCAGACGAGACCGAGAGCGAGCTTGTCGACCTTATCGAAAGCCTGAACTCCCGCCGAGACATAAACGGAATTTTGCTCCAGTCTCCCATACCGCCTCATCTTGATTATAAGAAGATATCGGAGCATATTTCTCCGCTTAAAGATGTGGACGCTTTCCATCCCTATAATGTCGGCAGGATTATGATAGGGGACTATGACTTTCTGCCCTGTACGCCTGCGGGCATCATGGAGCTTATAGCTTCTACCGGGGTTTCCGTAGCCGGCAAACGCTGCGTAGTGATAGGCCGCAGCAATATAGTCGGCAAACCTATGGCCATGCTGCTGCTGCACGCTGACGGCACTGTCACGATTTGCCACTCCAAAACGGTCGGTTTGGCTGACATAACCAAGCAGGCCGATATACTCGTATCCGCTGTCGGACGCGCCGGATTTGTCACCGCCGATATGGTAAAGCCGGGGGCGGTGGTCATAGACGTGGGCATGAACCGCGACGGTAACGGCAAGCTGTGCGGCGACGTGGATTTCGAGACGGTTCAGCCCGTGGCGGGATATATCACGCCGGTACCGGGAGGCGTGGGGCCCATGACCATAACCATGCTTCTGAAAAATACTCTACGGGCCGCTCAGATACAGAACGGACTGTGATTTAAAAGTCCCGCCATTCAGAGCGTTGCTGTAAGGGGACAGAGAGGGACGGCTGTGCGCCGTCCCTCAAAAGTTTTCTTATCTCACCGCCTCTTAGGCGGGATTTTTTTGAATTCATATAGCTGCCGCAATCGCTTAATTCTACCCGTATGTTAATTATGTAAAAGCCTGTTTTCTCATTTTTTTGGCAATTCAGTGCGTAGACTTGCAATAGCCGAAAAAACAGCAGCGCTTTAAGGCGGCAGCGTTTTTAGATTCTTTGTGCATGAGCGACATATCCTGCCGGGCTGACGAGTATAAAATCTGACAAATAAACCAAATGTATCGTAAGATTTTACAAAGTGATTTACTTGTTTATCACTTTAGTGTATAATGGTATAGCATAAAGAGGCGGATATCCGCCGGGAAGGGAAGAATATTTATGAAAAAAGTATTGGCATTGGTACTGGCCGCGGTTATATGCGCGCTGGGGTTTGGGGCATGCAGCGGCGGAAAGACTTACAGCGACCTGTCTGTTATAGAGGGCGTTAAGCTTGGGTCTGAGGTTTACGGCATTGCTTTCAGGACGGGTTCGGATATGGTGCAGAAAGTAGACGAGATAACTGCTGAGCTGTTTGCCGACGGCAGCATGAAGGCTTTGGCTGACAAGTACGGCTTGACCGACGGTCTTGTGGAGGATTTCATTCCTTCGGACGACCATGGGGAGCCTATGGCCGAGAGCGACTATGAATATATCAAGTCCAAGGGCGTAATGGTCGTGGGCATAACCAATTTTGAGCCCATTAACTACAAGGACGAGAACGGCGAGTGGACGGGCTTTGACACCGAGTATGCGCGCATGGTAGGCGAGAAGCTCGGGGTCGAGGTGGAGTTCAAGCAGATAGTATGGGGAAATAAGGAGATGGAGCTGCAGTCCAAGAGCATAGACTGCATATGGAACGGCATGACCGTTACCGACGCCATCAAGAATGCGGCCGACGTCACTGGAGCATATCTGACAAACTACCAGGTTGTAGTGGTCAAGGATGCTCAGACTTATGATTCCCTGGAATCTTTGGCGGGCAAGACGATAGTGGCCGAGTCCGGATCTGCGGGTGAGAATGCCGTCAAAGCCGACGAATACCTGTCTCAGAACTACAAGCCCGTTGAGGCTCAGAGCAACGCTCTGCTCGAGGTTCAGAGCGGCTCTGCGGACGCCTGCGTGATAGATTATATTATGGCCAATTCCATGCTGGGCGAATAATAATCATATCATTTTTTAGGTAATTCTGATATAGTATTCAGGGCCGCTGGCAGCGGCCCTGAATACTGAGACCTCGGCGCGGCGTTCATGCCGCGCACCCTGTTTTTTTTGACGTGGAGGGTTTTATCAGCCGATGAGAACAGATCTGTTGTCCGTAACTTTATACCTGCTGCAGGGCTTCATGGTGACGCTCAAGATTTTCGGCGTCACTTTGCTGTTTGCTCTTCCGATAGGGCTTATAGTATGCTTTGGTTCCATGAGCCGCTTCAAGCCCCTGAGCCTGCTTACACGTGCGTTTGTGTGGGTCATACGCGGCACGCCGCTTATGCTGCAGCTGATAGTCGTCTATTACGGTCCGGGACTTTTGTCCGGCGGACAAGTGATGCTCGGCAGTGAAAGCGCCGTATACATAACTTTTATTATAAACTATGCATGTTATTTTTCCGAGATATACAGGGGAGGCATAGAGAGCATACCCATAGGTCAGTATGAGGCCGGCAAGGCCTTGGGCATGACCAAGACTCAGACATTTTTTCACGTCGTGCTTTTCCAGGTAGTCAAGCGGGTCGTTCCGCCCATGTCCAACGAGATAATAACTCTCGTAAAGGATACTTCGCTGGCGCGTACAATAACCGTGTACGAGGTGATATTTTTTGCAGAGGAATATATCAGGGGCTCGGGTATAATATTGCCGTTGTTCTATACGGGTCTGTTCTATCTGACATTTACGGGTCTGCTTACGCTGTTGTTTGGATTTATAGAAAAGAAAATGAATTATTACAGAGGTTGAGTTATGTCTGTGCTTGAAGTAAAGAACCTGGTCAAATATTTTGCCGACACTCAGGTGCTCAACGGTGTGAGCCTGGATATCCAAAAAGGTGAGGTTATATCGATTATAGGTTCGTCCGGCAGCGGCAAGACGACGCTCCTGCGCTGTATAGACGGGCTGGAGACGGCGGACTCCGGTCTGATTGTGTTGGATGGCGAACCTATATTCAGCGGTGAGGATAAAAAGATTGCGACCTCTGCTCAAGCCAGGCAGAAGAGGCTGAAGCTGGGTTTCGTGTTTCAGTCGTTCAATCTGTTCCCCCAATATAATGTTCTCGATAACGTCACGCTCGCCTGTAGGCTGTAGGCCAATTGTATGTTAAAATAAAAAAAAAATAAGAAAGAGATATACGAG
>CALXAN010000020.1 GCA_944386305.1 uncultured Clostridia bacterium | reverse complement strand
AATCCGTCTCACGCTGTGGCTCTCGGCGCGGCGGGAGCCAAACAGACTGCCGAGCGCCTGTCCAAGAAAAGGACTGCAAAAAGGTGAGCCGCACTCAGCCGGCTTTTTGCGGGCCGAGGTCTGTATATTCAGCGGTGCGAACAACGATTTTCCTAAGGTGGTGAGGGGATATGAGACGCGACTTCAGATATAGGCTCAAGAGCAATAAATTCGCCGCGGTCATTATTTTGGTAGTCTGCTTTCTTGCGGGTATAGCTGTAAGCGCGGCTTTCGGCGTGAGCAATCTGCCTCCGAAGGACGCGGTGGGCCTGCTGTTGTCTCCCATACAGAGCGCAGGGGCTGCGGTCGGCAACAAAATATCGGATATATCCGATACGTTTTTTAAATACGACGAGCTGGTCCGTGAAAACGAGGCTTTGAGAACCGAGCTGGCCCAGCTGCGTATAGAGAACGACAACCTGTATTATCTGCAATATGAAAACGAGCAGCTGCGCAAATTGTTTGATTTTTCACAGACACGCACGGAATTCAGTTACGCTCAGGCCGGGGTCGTGGCCCGCAGCTCCGACGGCTGGTCACGCAGACTGACCCTTAACAGGGGTACCGCGGCCGGGATAGCCATAGACGACGTCGTCGTCACGGGCGAGGGTCTTGTGGGTATAGTCGAAGACGTCGGCCCAAACTGGTCGACCGTCGTCTGCGTTACGGACCCGTCTGTATCGGTCGGTGCTTTGGTCAGCAGATCGGGCGACGTCGGTATAGCCGAAAGCTCTGTGGAATATATGCAGCGCGGCCTGCTGTGCCTGCGCTATCTCAGCTCCAGCGCGTCGGTAAACAGAGGCGATACTGTGGTTACTTCGGGGTACGGAGGAATATATCCCGAGGGTATACTGATAGGCACAGTCTCGGAGCTGATCTCCGAGCCTGACGACCTGTCCGTTACCGCCGTGATCACCCCTGCGGTGGACACGGACGAGATCCGCACGGTTTTTGTTATTACTAATTTTGAACAGAAGGAAATCTCGGATGAAAGTCAGGATTAGTCTGTATACGCTGCTGTTTGTCTTGCTGTTTATGCTGGAATATGTTATGACGCCGTTTTCCTTTAACGGTGTCTCGCCGCAGTATTTGCTGTGCGCAGTCGTGTCTTTGGCAATGCTTGAGAACCGCAGGGTGAGTACTTTGTTCGGTCTCTTCGCGGGGCTCGCGGTGGGGTTCTGCGCAGGCGAACCGTTCGGAGTGAGCGCGCTTATATTTGTGGCTATAGGGTATTTTTTGGGCAGGTTCATGACCAGGTCCTTGGCGGCCAGCTTTTATACCTGCGCGGCGGTCTGCCTGTCTGTAGTGCTGGTACGTGACGTTGTTACCTGCCTTATACGGATAGCTGCGGGTTCGGCAACGGATTTTTTTCAGATACTGTACAGGGTTACTCTGCCTAAGCTGCTTATGACTATTCCGGCCTCGCTTGTGATATATTTGGTCGTGTTCGGCGTGCGGCGGTGCAGACTGTGGAGGAACATAGATGAAGAATATTAAACGGGGCAGGGTAATTTTTCTTTTTGTTTTGGTACTGTGCATATGCGCCGTCTTTATAGCCCGGCTGTTTCAGCTGCAGATAATCGACGGCAAGGCTTATCGGGAGAGGTCTGTCAATACCATAGTGTCCACTTCCGTGATCAAGGCGTCGCGCGGCAGCATTCTCGACAGGTACGGCACTCCGCTGGCTCAGGATAAGCAGACCATGTCCGTGATAGTCGACAGGACTCTTGCCGAGGATATAAACGCGGAATTGTGCCGCTTGGTGGAGATTTTTGACTCGTCTGAAGACGAGTATATAAATACTTTCCCCATCAGTTATTCCGAGTCGGAAGGATATTCGTTCGACGAGTCGTATTCGGAGGAAGAGACAGCCGCTGCGCTGACCGGTTATCTTGAGAGCAAGGATATCGACCCCGCGGCTTCGGCGGCAGAGATAGCAGAGCAGCTGGCCGAGTATTATGAGCTTGAGGGTTATACTTCTGCGCAGGCCGCGGGCATAATAGGCGCTCGGTACGAGCTGGAGCAGCGCGGTGTGGGCAATGTTTTTACCTTTGCAGAAGATATATCCATACAAACCGCCACAATGATAAAGGAAAATGCCTCCGCTCTTAAATCTGTCAGCGTGGAGCAGATACCCACGCGCGTATATTCCTATGAGAACAGCTGTTCGCATGTGCTGGGCTATGTCGGGCGTATATATGCCTCGGAATACGACCAGCTCCGTGAACAGGGCTATAAGCTGGACGATATAGTGGGCAAATCGGGTATAGAAAAGATATACGAGCCTTACCTGCGCGGCAAAGACGGGTCTCAATCCGTGTCAAAGGATTCCGACGGCGTGATAACCTCGGTTATATCGTCTACAGAGGCCGTTTCGGGCAGCGACGTCATTTTGACTGTCGATTCCCGCATGCAGCTTATCGTAGAGGACGCGCTGCAGCGCCTTGTGCGGAACGTGCGCGCACTCAACGGGGACAGCGCAGCTACCTCCGCCTCGGTGGTCATAATGGACCCCGACAACGGGCAGGTGCTGTCTTTGGCCAATTATCCTACATTCAATCTGTCCACGTACTATGAGGACTATGATATACTCAGCAAGGACGAGTCCAGCCCTTATGTGAACCGGGCTATAGCGGGCCTGTATCCTCCCGGCTCTACGTTCAAAATGGTTACCGCCACCGCCGCTCTTGAGACCGGCGCCGTGAACGCCTCGACTATATACGACTGTACCGGCAGATACACATATTATAATGACTATCAGCCCGCATGCTTCAATTCCACCGTACACGGCGAGGTGGACGTCATAGAAGCGATTAAGCGTTCCTGCAACAGCTATTTTTTTGACGCCGTAAGACTTACGGGTATAGATAAATTGGTGTCCTATGCTGAATTGTACGGGTTCGGTTCGGTTACGGGCATAGAGCTGTCGGGCGAGTTGCCGGGTATAATCGCGGGGCCCGAATACCGATATTCCCAGGACGGGACCTGGAACTCCGGAGACACTCTGCTGGCAGGCATAGGCCAGTCTGATAATCTTGTGACTCCCATGCAGCTGGCTGTCTATACCAGCGCTGTGGCTAACGGCGGCACTCGCTATACGCCTCATATCGTACACAGCGTGCGCGACAGTCTGACGGGTGAAATACTTCAGCAGAGTGTACCCGAGGGCGTTTCTCTCGGCATAAGCGCGTCCACGATGCAGCTTATTCGCGATGGTATGTATGCCTGTGCCCAGGAGCAGGGCGGCTCGGCGTACAATTCGTTTGCCGACTACACCGCCACGACCGTTTGTGCCAAGACCGGCACGGCCGAATATGCGTCCGAACTCCCCACGGCTCTTCTTGTCGGCTATGCTCCGGCGGAGGATCCTGAGATAGCGTTCGTCGTAGTTGTGGAGCATTCCGGTACGTCGGTGACAAGATACTTGGCGTCTTTGGTAAAAGAAGTGCTCAATTATTATTTTTCATCTCAGGCTCAGACAGCCGGCTGAGATTATTGCGTATTTTGTAGTAGCTCATGATAAACGCGCGCCGACAGGGCGCTCGTGACGGAGGGGGTTGATTTATCATGAATAAGGTCATACTCGTCGCCTCCGGTAAGGGCGGCGTAGGCAAGACTACCCTGAGCGCCAATATTGCCGCGTGCCTGGAGCGCATGGGCAAGCGCGTGCTGCTCATAGACGCCGACCTTTATCTGCGTAATTTGGACCTCGTCCTCGGGGTTCAGGATTCTGCTCTTTTCGATATTCAGGACCTTTACCGAGGCAGCTGTTCTGAAGATAAGGCGGAGACGGCGGTGCCCGGTCACGCAGATTTGATGTTTGTTGCCGCGCCTATGAGACTGCAGGAACCCGCTGAGGCGGTATACAGATATATAGGCAGGTATGCAGCCAACAGATCGTATGTGTACGACTTTGTTTTTATAGATTGCCCTGCCGGAATAGGTTCCGGCGTTTTGTCCCTGGCCTGGCCGGGCGCTTCCGTACTGTGCGTAGCCACTCCCGATCGCACGGCTGTGCGCGACGCCGAACGTTTGGCTATGGAAATGCGTAGGCGCGGCATATCCGACGCGCGCCTGGTTATAAATCGTATCAATCCGTCTCTTGTAAAAAAAGGCCGAGCGCCGGATATGGACGAGATAGTGGACGGCACCGGCGTGAGGCTTATCGGCCTCGTGCCCGAAAATGCGGCGATCAGCGCATGTGCGAATACGGGCAGGCTCGCCTGCGATGACCGAAGGCTGAAAATGCGCCGCGCATACAGCAATATAGCGCAGAGGCTTACAGGCGTACAGACGCCTTTGTATAAGTTTTGGTAAATATTTATAAGGAGAGGTATATTATGAATATAGCCCTGATAGCCCATGATAAGAAGAAAGAGCTGATGGTACAGTTCTGCATAGCGTACTGCGGAATACTGTCCAAGCACAGCGTATGCGCTACCGGTACTACCGGCAAGATGGTGTCCGACGTGGTGGGACTGGACGTTTTCAGATTTATGAGCGGCGCTGCGGGCGGATATCAGCAGATCGCGTCTCGGATAGCCTATGACGAAATAGACATGCTTATATTTTTCCGGGATTCTACCGTAGGCCGCGATACAGATGCGGACGAGAACACTCTGCTGAGGCTCTGCGATACGCACAATATTCCCGCGGCGACCAATATCGCTACCGCGGAGGTCCTTGTGCGGGCTTTGGAGCGCGGCGATTTGGAGTGGCGCGAAATATACAGCAAGCAGCGGGCGGAGAAGGCTGAAAATTATTGAGCACCGCGGCGGCCCGTGTCAGGGACGCGCGGCTGACGGCGAGGGAAGGAGTTTTTTTATGAGCGAGCGCATAGAAGCCGTGCGCGGGACGAAGGATGTTTTGCCGGCTGATGTGTATAAGTGGCGGTATGTCGAGCGGGTTGCGGCCGATACCGCGGCCTGTTACGGGTTTGAGGAAGTGCGTTTTCCCACATTTGAGAAGACGGAGCTGTTCAAGCGCGGAGTGGGTGATTCCACCGACGTGGTGCAGAAGGAAATGTACACCTTTCAGACAAAGGGTGAGACTTCTGTTACTTTGCGACCCGAAGGCACTGCTTCCGTGGCCAGGCTGTGCATACAGAACGGACTGTTCGCCGGTCTTATGCCGCTGAAGCTGTTCTATTCTATATCCTGCTTCCGTTATGAGAAGCCTCAGGCGGGCAGATACAGGGAATTTCATCAGTTCGGCGTAGAAATGTACGGTTCGCCCGAGCCTCATGCGGACTGCGAAACCATATGTTTGGCCGACCGCATACTGCGCCGCATGGGTCTAAACGACATAGAACTTAAAATCAATTCCATAGGCTGCCCTTCCTGCCGAGCTGAGTACAATGCCGCCCTTAAGAGCTATTTTGATTCGCATGTCTCGGAGCTGTGCGGCACATGCACAGAGCGTCTGCAGCGCAACCCGATGCGGATACTCGACTGCAAGTGTCCCTCATGCGCCGCAGTAGCCTCAAAAGCGCCCAAAATAACCGACTACCTGTGCCAGGAGTGCCGCGAGCATTTTGGGCACACCTGCGATACTTTAGCAGACCTGAATATAAAGTATACCGTTGACCCGTTTATCGTAAGGGGATTGGATTATTATACCAGGACCGTGTTCGAGTTCATAGACCCCCGCAGCGGACTGACGATACTTGCCGGCGGCAGGTACGACGGACTTGTCAGTCAGCTTGAGCCTAAGCTCAAAGTTCCCGGCCTCGGCTTTGCCATGGGGCTGGAACGGCTGATAATGATAATGTCCGACAGGGGGCTTTCGTTCGGAGAGCATAAGACGTACGACGTCTACCTTGCCGGGCTCGGAGAACGGGGGAGCCGTCTCGCCTTTAATCTTGCGGAGAGGCTGCGTGAGCGAGGATTGGGTGCATGCACGGATCTTATGGGCAGATCCCTGAAGGCTCAGATGAAGTATGCCGATAAGACGGGGGCTCTTTATACTATGGTATTGGGCGATTCCGAAGTTGATTCCGGCAGTGCGGAACTGCGGGACATGCGCGACGGTACCGTACGCCGGGTGGATCTGTCCAAAGTTGAGCAATGGTTCTGAGTTATATCATAAATTCAACATATATTTGAGTTACTGTATAG
>CALXAN010000019.1 GCA_944386305.1 uncultured Clostridia bacterium | reverse complement strand
GTTCCGACGACTGAGTGTCGTTGGACTCGCTTTGCGTATCCGTGATGTCTCTGCGGACATAAGTTCCGTCCATTATCGCATAGAAGTCCTCGGACGAGAGCTTTTCGAGCTCTATAAGCTCTTCTGTGAGCATTTTCAGCTTATCCATATGCTCGCTCAATATTTCTATCGCCCTGGCGTAGGCCTCGTCTATAAAGCGTTTGACCTCATTGTCGAGCAATTGCTGAAATTCGTTGGAGTAGTTCTTCTGCTGCGTGGTGAAATCCCTGCCCAGGAACACCTCGTCACGCGAGCTGCCGCTGGTTGCTATGGTTCCCACCTGTTCGCTCATACCGTATTTGTTGACCATATTGAAAGCGATCTTTGTCGCTCTCTCTATGTCGTTGGACGCGCCTGTGCCTATATCTCCCAGATACAGCTGTTCAGCTGCGCGTCCGCCGAGCAGGCCTGTTATGGAGTTGATCAGCTCTTTTTTAGTCGTATACTCGCTGTCTTCTTTGGGTACATAGTAGGTGTATCCTCCTGCAAGGCCCCTGGGTATTATGGACAGCTCCTGTACCTGCTGATTTCGTTCGGTGTAGTATGATACTATTGCATGGCCGGATTCGTGGCAGGCAGTTACCTTTTTGTCCTCTTCTGTTATGACATTTGATTTTTTCTCAATACCTATCATGACCTTAAGTATCGCGTCGTTTACGTCCTGAGGCGTTATCGCTTTGCGTTTGCGCCTTGCGGCAAGCAGCGCGGCCTCATTGAGGATGTTTTCAAGGTCGGCAGGCGAGAAGCCTGCGGTAGAACGCGCGATGCTGCGGAAATCTATCTTTTCATCCAGCGGCTTGTTGCGCGCATGTATCTTGAGTATCGCCTCTCTTGCGCCGACGTCGGGCAGGTGTATCACTATCTGTCTGTCAAATCTTCCCGGCCTCAGCAGCGCGCTGTCGAGTACGTCCGGCCTGTTGGTAGCGGCCATTACTATTATGCCCTCGTTCTCTTCAAAGCCGTCCATTTCGACCAGCAGCTGGTTGAGCGTCTGCTCGCGTTCGTCGTTGCCTCCGCCCAGCCCCGCGCCGCGCTGTCTGCCCACTGCGTCTATCTCGTCTATAAATACTATGCAGGGCGCATTTTTCTTGGCCTGCTCGAAGGTGTCTCGCACTCGGCTTGCGCCGACGCCGACGTATAATTCCACAAAATCCGAACCGGATATGGAGAAGAAAGGCACACCCGCTTCTCCTGCCGTGGCTCTTGCAAGATATGTTTTACCTGTACCCGGATTTCCTACCATCAAGATGCCTTTGGGTATACGCGCGCCCATATCCGTGAAATGCTGAGGATTTTTCAGGAAATCCACGACCTCCATCAGCTCAGCCTTTTCCTCGTCCGCTCCGGCCACGTCTTTGAAAGTTACTCTCCGTTTGCTTGTATTGCCCATTTTCAGCCGCGCTTTGCCGAAGCTCATCGCCTTGCCGTTTTCTCTGCCGGCAAATTGCCTGAACATGAATATTATCAATATCACGGGCACAAGGGATATGAGAATATAGAATACATAGGTCACCCATGAGGGGATTGTGGATTCTACTACCAGGTCGTAGTCCATCGAGTGCGTCACGTTTCCTTCGGCGTCGGTGGTTTTGATATATGATTCCACATCGCTGAGGAACAGAGAAACGCTGTACAGCATGAAGCTTATGCGCTCGGTCTGCCCCTCTTCGTTTTTAATCTGCAGCTCCAAAGTAGAGCCGTCTATTGTAAACTCCTCTACCTGTCCCTGTTCGAAATAACCGAGTATATCAGAATATTTTATCTTCCTGTCGCCGCTGCCCTGCATTATGAACGACATGAGCAGTATGAACAGACCGAATATGATCACGTATGTTATAAGTGTTCTGTATTTTTTCAAGAAATTCACTCCCATAAGTAAATTTATATTTCCACAATGAATTTACTGAATGATTCCCCGTGCTCCCTAGAGCCTCAGAAGAACTGCGCGTCTTATCCGGTCTGCGAGCCCGCGCTCTCGCGTCGGCATATAGCCGATCTTCTTAATTATATACATATTTTTCGTATAATTTTCAAATAAATCTTATTTTTTAAGTGTAAATTTTATTCCTTCATCTTTCGGCCGGTAATTTATATCGGTGCCGAAGCCGTAAACAAATATGATCCGCCCGTCGGCTTCGACCGCAGGAATATATTTTCGCCTTATAGGCGGTATTTTGGCGTCCCTGAACAGCTTGCCGAGACTCTTTGTCCCTGCCGAACGGTGTATGCATATGCTGTCTGCATCACGATATGGTCTTATGACTGCGTTTCGGAAATCCTTGAGACTTATATCCGCGCCCGTATGCGTATATTCGGCTGAAATGACAGTGTCTGCGTATATATTGTCTCCGAGCTGCGGCCGTATTGCTCTAGGCTCTGCCGGTATATCTGACGTCAGCGTCAGGCGGTCGTATTCCCTGATGGCCCTGATCGAGCCGGGCATACATATCTGAGCGCAGGTTCGGGGACCTTTGATCATCGCGCAGACCGCTTTCGTACAGGCCGCGCCCGCGGACTTGTCCGAAACCGTGGCGAACAGTCTGCGCACGCATCTAGACAGTATCGCTTCATGCTCGTGTCTGAGACATGTCAGGTCCAATGCATGGGCCTTTTCGTCCGCCGCCCGTGCGTATACGGCCTGCGCCTGCTGCTCTATATAATCGGAATCCTGCAGCGTTTTTTCGATAAATCCGTATGCGGAACGGGAAAAAGAGGGGTTTATCCGTCTGAGCGCCGGTATGATTTGGTTTCGGTATATATTGCGCGTGTATACGGGCTCGAAATTCGATTTGTCTATTGCTACGGGGATTCCCCGCGTTTTGCAGTGTTCGTCGATCTGCGCTTTTGACAGATTTATCAGGGGTCTGACTATTCTGCCCCTTACGGCGGGTATTCCTTTGGCGCCGTCCGAGCCGCTGCCCCTGAATATATGCATAAGCAACGTTTCTATGCTGTCGTCCTCATTGTGCGCCGTGGCGATATGGCTGTAGTCATACTTTATGCGCACGGCTTCGAAAAATTCGTACCGCTTCTGTCTGCAATACGTCTCTATCGAAATCCCGTCGGGCTTATGCTCCTTTGCGCCGAGTCTGATCGACTCGACCGCAACGCCCCTGCCAGCGCAGTAGCTCTCTACCATCCGCTGTTCTTCGTCGGATTCGCTCCTCAGCCCGTGATGTACGTGCGCCACGACGATGCCGAACGGGAACAAGCCCCT
>CALXAN010000018.1 GCA_944386305.1 uncultured Clostridia bacterium | reverse complement strand
GTTATAATAAGAGCGGTAAGTCTCGTGGCCGGGCTGGAAATAGAAGATCTTGCCGTTCCCGCGATGGAACGTGCAGCCGCTGCGAAATACGTTGCCGCCCTGGAACCAGCTCATAAAGACTATCTCGTCCGGATTGGGGATAACGAACGGCTCGCCGTACATCTCCTCATGCTCGAGGCGGAAATGCTCGGGTATACCCTGAGCTATCGGGTGCGACGGAGTGACGGTCCACACCTGGCAGGCCTCGCCCATCTCACGCCATTTAAGGTTGGCGTTGCAGCCGGTCATACGTCTGAAAATCTTGCTGTGATGGCCCGAATGCAGCACGACCAAACCCATACCGTTGTTTACCCTTTCGAATATACGCTCGACCAGCGCATCGTCAACTGCGCCATGGCGGGCGTGTCCCCACCATACGAGCACGTCGGTATTGTCCAGCACTTCTTTAGGCAGTCCCTGCTCGGGCATGTCCAAGGTCGCGGTAGTGATATTGAAATCGTCGCACGCAATACCCCGCTTAAGCGTATTATGTATGCCGTCGGGGTGTATCTGCTGCACTACAGGCTCGCATTTCTCGTGGTAGAACTCATTCCAAATAGTAACGTTTATCATAAATATGCTACCTCCCGCCGGATAAGCCGGCAAATAATGATAATATACAAAAATCAACGTGCGCGCATTCTATTCTATCCCTGCGCGCTATCCGAGGACTTCGACCGACGAGATGACTATCTTGTCTACGGGCGAAGACTTCTCGCAATACGTATTCGAATAGTCGGTCCCGCTCTCAGTCCAGGCCGTATGCACGATGCAGGAAGTATTGGTGCATATGCCGTCGTCGCTGGAGAATATATTGCCGCAGGCAGAGCAGAAATACTGGCACTCGGCCTCCGAGATGGCGTCCACTACGTCCATGCCGTCCGTCACACGGCCAAAGGCCGCGTAGCTGCCGTCAAGATATGTGCTGTCCGCCTGGCATATAAAGAACTGCGAAGACGCGCTGTCCTTAGACTGTCCCGTACGGGCCATAGAAATGACGCCGCGTTCATGGCTTATGTCGTTGTCGACATCGTTGGCGGAAAACTCGCCTTTTATGGTATTTTCCGACCCCTCATAGCCAAGTCCGTCCGTAGACCCGCCCTGGATCATAAAACCGGGGATAACCCGGTGAAAGGTAAGGCCGTCGTAAAAGTCATGCTCTGCCAAATAGACGAAATTGCGCACTGTTATGGGTGCCTTATCACCGTACAGCTCCAAATCGATAGAGCCGTAATCCTGTACGTTGATACGCACATTAACCGTGCCCGAGCAGTCGGTCTCAAGGCCGTTCATAAGTGTATTATAATAATCCCTGGACATATATAAATCTATATTCTCTTCTGAGGCGTCGCCGCATCCGACCAAAAGCATGCCGACCGAAAGCAGCAACACAACGATAGCCCTCTTCATAATAAACGTCATCCTCCTCAAAAGCCGTCTTAGAATATAAAATGTTACGTTAAAAGTATTATATAATAATTTAATTTTCTTTTCAATAGCCGAAGCGTTATTTTTAGAATATTTTTAAATTTTTACTAATTAAAGCTATATTTAGCAGCGTGCGGAACGAATGCGTGCTCATAAAAAAATGCCGACCCCTTCTCCGCGCAGCGCGGAGAAGGGGCGCTTAAAGACTCACAGCAAGCTCTCTATATCGCGCTTTAGACGGTGCAGAATCTTCTTCTCGAGCCTGGATATATAAGACTGGGATATGCCCAAAAGGTCAGCGACCTCTTTCTGGGTATATTCACGGTTTCCGTCTAAACCGAACCTCAGCCGCATTATGCGCTGCTCGCGTTCATCGAGTTTAGAAACGGCCTCGTTGAGAATATTTATTTCCGTTTGGGCTTCTATGCCCTTGCAGACGCTGTCCGCGTCCGTACCCAGCACGTCGCCCAGCAGCAGCTCGTTGCCGTCCCAGTCTATATTAAGGGGTTCCTCTATAGAAACCTCGGAGCGGCTGTGGGTACTCTTGCGCAGATACATAAGAATCTCGTTTTCTATGCACCTGGAGGCATATGTAGCCAGCTTGATATTTTTATCCGGACGGAAGCTGTTGACGGCCTTGATGAGGCCTATGGTGCCGATAGATATAAGGTCCTCTATATTTATACCGGTGTTGTCGAACTTCTTAGCGATATATACGACAAGGCGCAGATTGTGTTCTATGAGCTGCCTGCGCGCGGCCGGCGCGTCGGTGGTCAGCATTTGTATAAGTTCGGCCTCGCGCTCGGGCGCAAGAGGCGCGGGCAGCGAATCGGGACCGTTGACGTAGTACACGCCCTCCTGCCCCAGCAATCTGAGCAGCTTGGCAAACAGAGATGATCTCAATAACTTATACAGCAGCATATCTTCCACCTTTCTCTCTCAGAAAAAGACCTTCTCCTCGGCAGAGTTCCTATAAGGCTCCCTTCGGCTTCCATCAGCTATGCGCCCACGGCGGGCATTATGCCCTCGTACGAGCCGTCCGTATCGAAGCGGTGCGTATTGGCGGCGACAAGTACTTTAAGCTTTTTGCCGTTGCAAACGAACGAATCCGGTCTGAAAGCATTGAGCATACCTTCGCTGCCGTCGGCAGCCCGGTACGGGATCAGCCTGACGCGGGTGCGCATGGGGCTGTCCTCGCCGTATTTAAAGCCGCCGTCGGAATCGATATCAACGAGCTTGCGCAGTACATCGGCCTGCACTATGACCACGGGGCGGCCGGTAATGGCGTCCTTAAGGAAATTGCCTGTATCTGCAAAGCAGCGGAAATCAACAGATTTGCCGCAGAGCGTCAGGGTACATTGCGCAAGGCCGCTTATCCTAGACTTTTTAGACAAAAATCTCGAAACGACCAGGTGCAGCACGCATAAAACCACGATGCCCAAAAGCACGCAGGGTATGGGCAGATCATAGTACACCTGACCGTTGTTTACATATATGCTGTCTTCAAACGCCGGGATCTGCTGCAACAGCAGCAGGACTCCCGTATACGCGCAGGTAACCACTACGAAAGCGGCCGTATTCTTCAGAAATCCTTTAAAAGACGGGAACCCGAACGCTATCAATGAAATGAGAAGCGCCGCGGCTATGCGGAAAAAGATATTGAGAGCCACGGAAAACTCCGGCATACACACGATAGTGCCGTATGCCACAGCCAAAAGCAGAGCCGACAGCATCCTGAGCGCGGGCGGGTCTTTGCGTATCACCTTTGCGGTTATCCACAACAAAACGGCGTCCACCGCAAGGTTGACCAATATAAGTATGTCCAAATAAATAACCATACGCACAGCCTCCGTCCTTATATACGAAAGCGGCGGCACGTTCCGCTGCCATCTGATAAGAAGTATATCATACCAAAGGCACAAACCTTGTCAGAAAAAAGAACGCAAATAACTTGAAAATACCGCAAAAATACGCGCAAAGACCTCACAGTTCGCCATCATTTGCATAAGCGACGAGAGGCCGAGACAACGTCCGAACCATAAAGGCGCAAAAAAAACGGGAAGACTCTGCTCCCCGTTTTCGGCAAATAATAACAGACATTACTTCGCGTATTCGACAACTCTGTTTTCTCTTATAAGATTGACCTTAATCTGGCCCGGATACTCCAACTCGCTCTCTATCCTGTTGGCGATATCCCTGGCGAGAATGACCATCTGATCGTCGGATATCTCCTCAGGCCTGACCATAACCCGTATCTCACGCCCAGCCTGTATGGCATAGGTGCGCTCGACACCGCTGAAATCATTGGCTATCGACTCCAGCTTCTCCAAACGCTTGATATAACTCTCGATATCCTCGCGTCTTGCCCCCGGCCTGGCGGCGCTGATGGCGTCTGCAGCCTGGATTATGACGTCCAAAAGACTCTTGGCCTCCACGTCTCCGTGATGCGCGGCTATGGCGTGCACTATATTATCATGTTCTTTAAAGCGCTTGGCCTCCTCTACGCCTATGGACACATGCGAACCCTCTTTTTCCTGATCGAGAGCCTTGCCTATATCATGCAGAAGCCCGGCCCGCTTGGCGGGAGCGGGGTCTATACCCAGCTCGGAAGCTATCAGACCCGCTATGTGCGATACCTCGATAGAGTGCTTCAGTACATTCTGCCCAAAAGAGGTCCTGTATCTCAAACGCCCAAGAATCTTGACAAGCTCCGGATGTATGCCGTGTACGCCGGTGAGATATACGGCGTTCTCGCCCTCCTTGCGGATGACCTGATCGACCTCCTTTTGGGCCTTCTCCACCATATCTCCGATACGGGTAGGATGGATCCTGCCGTCCTGGATCAGCTTCTCCAGCGCGATACGTGCCACTTCCCTGCGCACGACGTCAAAGCTGGAAATGGTTATCGTCTCGGGCGTATCGTCGATTATCAGATCGACGCCCGTGAGCTGTTCGAGCGTGCGGATGTTTCTGCCCTCGCGGCCGATTATGCGGCCTTTCATCTCATCGTTGGGGAGAGCTACGGAAGATACCGTAGTCTCCGCGACATAATCGGATGCGTACCGCTGTATGGCAGTGCAGATTATCTCCTTAGCCATGCTTTCGGCATTTTCCTTGGTGCGCTGCTCGTTATCCTGTATAAGACGCGCGCTCTCATGGGCCAGCGTACCCTCCAACTCGGCGATAAGCTGGGCCTTAGCCTGATCGGCGGTAAATCCGCTGATGCGCTCGAGCACGGCCCTTTGGCCGAGTTTTATGTCTTCGACCTCTTTCTGCAGGGCCTCGACTTCACGCAGCTTAGTCGAAAGGGTGTTCTCCTTTTGGTCGTAAAGTTCGGATCTTTTATCCAATATGTCTTCTTTTTGATTTAACTTCTTTTCGAGTCTCTGTACTTCGTTGCGTCTTTCGCGTATCTCGCGGTCCGCCTCGGTGCGAAGCCTGTGGATCTCGTCCTTGGCCTCGATCAACGCCTCTTTCTGCTTGGTCTCCGCAAGCTTTATCGCCTCGTTGACAATCTGCTTGGCCTTATCCTCGGCCGAACCGATCGTCGCTTCCGCTATACGTTTTCTGTATATAATCCCCAGCATTATGCCGATGCCGAGACACACCAAACCCACAACGACTATCAGGACAATTGCATATGACGGAATATCAAAACACCTCCCGAATATAAGTTATTCTATGACAATACGTATAAATATCACGGCCATATCCCGAAAAATCAGACGCCGAGCCAATAAGCCGCGCGCCTGTCTATCCCGGCAAACGCTGCTGCAATACCGGGAACATAACGGGGCGCAACGCCAGTCTATTTATCGCAGGAAAAAGCTGCGGCAAAACCGCCTTCCTGCACCCGTATACCATGTAAATATCTATAGAATACTGTAATAATTTTATAATATTTCTTTTAAAATGTCAAGGTCTTTTTACGAATTGGCCTCATTTTATGAAGTTAAGGCCAAAAGGGCGATGAATCGCACGAAACTCAGCCGATAAATTCTCCGCAGCCGATTTTTTCGCTTAGTTTACAGCAAAACATCGTTTTATACTCGGCTCAAAACGCGCGTAAAATAAAGGCCCGTACAGCCAAATCTAAGCACAGCAGCATACAGACTCAAGAAACAAAAACGCACTATCCGGCCCGGCGCGGCGGTAAAAAAAGAGAATATTTATTCAGTACAGACACTTTCGATACAAACCCGGTCCGCACTGCAGCACGGCTCTGCGCGCTCGTATAAGCGAAAAAAATAATAAACAGCCGATATACGTTTTTTTATTTTTTATACTCCCGTAAGATTGAAATCACATCGGAGCTATGATATAATTAGTATAAACTACTCACGGCGCGGACGCACCGCAGCAAACGAACGACGGGGCCCGCGCATGACCGAAAGGGATAGCCATGAACGACAGAACCGACGACAATAACTTACAAGCCGACAGCGAAATCCGGGCAGCAAATACGGCCGGCGGATACGGCGGCAACGCAGAGGAGACCTCCGTTACCGCAAAAGCAAGCGAGCCCGCAGAGCACATAAAACCCGAAAGTCCGGCGGAACAACCCGAGGCTGGGCCCCAGGAGGACGAAAGCAAGACCATAAGCTTTACACCGATAAAAAAACCGAGGCCCGACGAGGAAGTATATCTTGAGGATACAAACAGCGCACAGCAGCCCCCCGCATCAAAAAAACGTGCGAAGAAAAGGCGTTCCGCGCCCAGGACGTCTACGATAGTATTCTGGTGCATAGCAGCGCTGGCGCTCGCGGCGACGGCGGGTATGTACTTTTGGTACGACTCCGCGCTGGACGAGCTGAGCCGCATACAGGCCGAATACGAGCAGACCGAAACTCAAATGAGGGAGCGCTCCGAGCGCAACAGACAAATAGAAGACGAACTGGCGCAGCTTAACGAACAGATAGAATCTCTCGATTCGCAGCTGCAGTAGCGCAGGGAGGGACAGGGTATGAGATTTTTGGCAGTTATAGTGACGGCGGCGGCGATAATAGTATCCGTATTTTTCGGGCTTTCGACCGCGGGCGTACAAAGCCAAATAGCAGAAAACGAACAGAATATCCAAACCGCGCTGAACGCCATGCAGGTCTACGACGACAGATATGCAGAGGCTGAGCAGCAGCTGCAGCAGGCGCAGGCGCGCCTGGACGAACTTACCGCCGAGTATGAGCATCAGCAGATACTGGACAATTACCGCGACACACCCACGGCGTTCATTACCTTTGACGACGCGCCCAACGAATACACAGACTCTTTGCTGCAAATCCTGGACGACTACTCGGTAAAGGCGACGTTCTTCGTGATAGGCACAAGACTGCAGACGCAGACCCAGCGCAACTATCTTAAGCGCATATACGAGAGCGGACATGAGATAGGGATACATTCATACAGTCATGACATGTCGCTGATATACAGCAGCGAAGATGCGTTCTTCAAAGACCTGTACAAAACCTCTGAGCTCATAGAGCAGATATGCGGAGTTAAGCCAAAGCTTGTAAGGCTGCCCGGCGGCACGGCCAGCGCAAAGACGCTGTGCGAAAGGTACAGCGGCTCTGCGGAGACGTTCGGGAATATAATGCAGAGGCTCAGCGACGAGGGATATACAGTAACGGACTGGAACGTGGACTCCGGAGACTGGGACACGTCTCTGACCTCGGAGGAAATAGTAGACAATGTCAGAAACGGCGCTTCCGGCAGGCTGGGAGCCGAATACAAGACCGCGCTCGTGCTGCTGCACGGACAGAGATATTCGCGCGACGCGCTGAGTCAGGTCATACAGACGCTGAGCGGGCTGGGATACGACTTTGACAAAATGTCTGCGAACGGATATACCTACGTACAGACGTTAAGGTGAGGAGGGCCGAATAAATGCTGACGGAAGAACAAATAATACAAAACGAAGAAGAGTATTCCCGGCTGCTGATGAGCACAGGCAGGAAGGGCATCGACGGCCTGCTGCGGCATCTGAAGGAAAACACAGACTTCTTCACCGCTCCCGCTTCCTCGAAATTTCACAGCAACTTCAACGGCGGGCTGGCGATGCACAGCCTCAACGTGTACAAAAATTTTAAGTCGCTGCTGCAGCTCAAAGACATACCCATGGACGAGGACGGCATAATAATAACCTCTCTGCTGCACGATATTTGCAAATGCAACTACTATATAAAAGACCAGCGCAACCGCAAGAAAGACGGCAAATGGGAGTCCTACGACGTTTGGACCACGTCCAAGTCGCTGACGGTACCCCTGCCCCACTCAGCGCGTTCTATCAGAATGCTCAGAGGTTTCATACAGATAAAATTTCTCGAAGAACTAATCATATTCTACCACATGGGGCCTTTCGGAGGCGAAGATTTCGAATACCGCAACCTGCTCAAGCAAGTAAACGAGCAGCACCCTCAGACGCTGCTGTTTTATACGGCGGATCTCATATCGTCGTATCTTGACGAAACCTCCGAGGCATAGCCGCTTTTTCTGAGCAGAAGTCCGCCGTGCGGCCTCGACGGGTACAGGGTCCGGGACACGCGGCGGGCGAGGTGCGGCCGATATATCGGCCGCACCGATTAAAAATAAAAAAAAGCGGCCTTAAAAGCTATTGACAAATTTATATTTATCCTGTATAATAATCAAGCGATATGCATTGCGCTTAAAATGGCGGAATAGCTCAGTTGGCTAGAGCAACCGGTTCATACCCGGTAGGTCGTTGGTTCAAATCCTACTTCCGCTACCACAACGAAGCGACAGGCATAATGTCTGCCGCTTCAGCTTTATACGGCTCGTTGGTCAAGTGGTTAAGACACGGCCCTTTCACGGCTGTAACACGGGTTCGACTCCCGTACGAGTCACCAATACGAAAAGACAGGACGCCTGCATTCGCAGTCCTGTTTTTTCTGTTTTTATCGAGAAAACTGTATCAGAAACGCGACATATCAAAGATAGAACAAAGGGGGAAAAATCATGAAATGCAATTCATGCGGAGCGGTCGTTGCAGACACTTTTACGGACTGTCCTGTATGCGGAGCCAAGCTCACGGCAAATGCGAATCCTACAGAGGGCGGACAGAACTGGCAGAACAGCAACCCTACGCAATACAGTACATGCATGCACTGCGGCACCCAAATGCCCCAGGGGGCGGCTTTCTGCCCAAACTGCGGTGCTTCACGGACAGCAAACGCTTTTGTCAACAATGCTCAGACGTCTTATGTAAACGTAAACCCCTCCTATCCGCCTCAGCAGCAGAAAGACAGCTATGACGGCATGGCCATTGCGTCCATGATTGTGTCAATAATATCCATGATATGCTGCGGCGTAGGACTTTTAAGCGGTATAGTGGGGCTTATACTCGGCATAGTAGGACTGAAGTCAAAGAGCAAGAAATCTTTTGCAATCGTAGGCATAGTTATCGGAGCATTAACAATAGTGATGAATATCGGATTTATTATTTCATTTCTAATAGAGGACTACTATTCGTTCTATTTCTACGAGGATGACTATATTGTAAACCTGTTTACAAGATAACCGATGCGGGCAGAGCGAGCGGCGCAGGATATTCCTGCGCCGCTCGCTCTGTTTTTTTTCGATAAATCCCATAATATTATATAATTGCTGCGTGTTTCTTAGCATCAATATTCCCCTTCCGAACGCAAGGGGAATATTTGTATTATTATTTCAGTTATATTATTATATTTAATTATAAATTTAAATTATATTAAACACAAAAAAATGAGTAACTATCCTGCCGCAATCGAACGCGCGCCGAGATAAATATACCTCAGACATGCGTATCGGCGTCAAATACAACGCCTGTCTGCCTGCGTATCTCGTCTATAACCGACAGCACGGCCAGTGAGAGACGGTGAGTATTTGCGTCCGATTCAATTCTGCCGAGATTGAACAAACGTATAAATTCACGGGCTTCGTAGTACATACAGTCACTAAGCTGCGGAGCGGATATATCCGTCTCATCTCCCGAAAGACCGAGACGGATATCGGAAGGTATATTCGGGTTGTCCGCCAGCACATAGCCGTCGGAGCCGTGCACGGACATATATTGAGGCGAGGTAAAGGTTTTTGCACAATGCAGATATACATCAAACCCGTCATATTCGAGCACTGCACGGCATTCCGCATCTACTCCCGTATCCATGAGCCGGCCGCGGGCAGATACACGGCGGGGAAGCCCGAACAGGTCAACGGCAGGGTACACGCAGTAAGGGCCCATATCCATTACCGCGCCGTTGGAAAATTCGCGCTTAAAAGTATTGACCTGCTCTCCCCTCTTATATGCGTCGTAACGGGACGAATAGCGGCAGAAACTGAACTCCGCGCCCTCTATACGCCCCAAACGCCGAACAGCCTGCTTAAAGACTGTATAGTTGGGCATAAACATAGGCATATAGGCCTCCATGTACAGCACGCCCAAGCTGCGGCTGAGCGATACGACCTGTTCAAGTTCGGCGCGGTTGGATGCCGCGGGCTTTTCGCAGAGTACGGCCTTTTTAGCAGTCAGCATAAGCGAAGACTGATAAGCGTGCAGCGAATTGGGAGACGCTATGTAGACCGCGTCGACACGCGGGTCGGACGCCACGTCCTCAAGAGCCGTAAAAATCATGCGCGCGCCGTGCCGCCGGGCCAAAGCCGAAGCCCTGTCGGCGGAACGCGAATACACGCCGTACAGCTCAAAGGCCGGGTCATGAGACGCCCCGGCAATAAATTTATCCGTAATGGGGCTCGTACCTATCGTAACAAACCGCATATTTTACCTCCCCTTTTGCCCGCCATACGCTGCCGCGGGCAAAGCCGAACACCAAAGCGGCGCTCCTGTTCTCAAAGCGGCGCGGCAGCGCTTTATCGATACTATTTTTTTCAATCATTTTTTTCTGCAGACTATATCCGGCGGGATGCCGCAACGACCGAAAAGGGCGCGCACAGATAAGTGCGCGCCTGTTCTACGCTTCTTTATGACGTCTGCGGCCATATTGTCCGTCGGACCTGGCATGCAGGCACGAGATAAAATACGGTACCGAAGCTGCGATAGCAAACGCCGCACCGAGCACAGCGTCATACACTGCAGAAAACGCATACTTGCCCTCCCCGAACATCCTTGACACAATATCCGGCAGCTGGGACAGGCTCAAAGAAAGGTCCCCGTTAAATATTAAATACGCGGCTTTGGCATATTCGCCCAAATACTGGCCCAAGAACACCGACGCCAGCGAAAGCAGCAGAACTATGACATATCCCGCTACGCTGCGTTCCCTAAACACCAGCCTGAAGGCAAAAAGGCATATAAGGAAGCACGGCGCGCCCATAAGGCTGAAAATACCGTCCAACCCCGAATAATAGCACGCGCACTGCACCGCGGCCCACACGGCCGCAGCGGCCATCGCGCCGAGCGCCGCGGCCGCCGTAGCTCTGACATACCTCAGCGCCCTCGCATGGCCCGGCCGCACACCCCGGCTATCGGCGCCGCAATCAGGCATACGGTCCGTACGCCGTTTTTTAAAAATATCAATAATCTTCATGCAATAATTCCTCCTCTCATAAGCGCAAGCCGCCCGATGAGATGATAATGCCCCGTTATATCAAAAAAATACCATCACAGCCAAAATTGTCCTCAAATATCTTAAAAATATGACGGGACGAGCCGCCGCACCCGAGCCTGCAGCCCGCGCCGGCAGCGCAAATTAACCGAAAAAAACAGCCTTATAAAAGCCGTACGCTGCGCCCCCGAAAGGGCGCAGCATTTTTTTCTGCTATAAAAATCTCCGTTTTCTCTGTACTTTCAAACCGCTGATATCAGCTGCCGTAGCGCACCACATAGCATGTAGCCGAGCGGCGCCCGAACTGTATACAGTCCTCGGTGGACGGCAGGAATATATCGATTATATTACCTTTAACCGCGCCTCCGACGTCCTTGGCATAGCAATAGCCGTAGACGAAGCCGCTGTCGGTCACTATATACAGATACGAATGCATCGGTATCACCGACCTGTCTACCGCCACATATCCGACTCTTGCAGCCTCGCCCGAAGCGGTAATGGAATCCCCTACCTCGTTGTAGGTATACGCGGTAAGCTCGGCTTCAAACTTATCTACATACTCCACCGGAGCGCCGTTGCCGAGATCGAGCAGCTCGCTTTGGTCTACATATACCACTGCGTCAACCGGCTCGCTGATTACCGTAGAAGAAACAATGACCTCCTCTTCAACCTGGCCGTTGACATATTTTACGGCCTTCTGCACGGACATGGTACCGTCGGAGCCGGCCACGTCGTCAAACAGATCGTTCTGAGCCCCGTATATGGTCGGTATCATTACGGTACCGTGAGGGATACTCTCCGTAACGGTCTGTATGCTGTAAGATACATCCTGGACCGAAACCGTCATACCGGCAGAAAGGGGTGTAGACAGACTGTAGTTGACCACATCGCCCTCAGATGGATCGACCTGAGCATAAGACAGCAGGTCCCCTACCGTGGCGCTCTCCTCCTCCCCGTACACATATGACGAAACGTCTCCGTACGTGTCCAAATTGCATATGATCGAATCCTCAGAAGAAGAATCGACCACCTCCGCGTCGCGTTCGCCGGCAATGTACTTGTATCCGGCGTCTGCTGACGCTCCGTCAAACGCATACGATATGACGGAATCCTTATTGAACAGCGCGCAGCAGGCAACGGCGACGATCAGGCATATACACACGGCGCCTCTGATATGTCCCGGGCGGATATTCTTAAGTCTTTTTATTAAATTCATGCTTCATCACCTTATGGATATTATCCCCGTTTCTTCAAATTTATACCCATGCCTCGAAGGCAGGGCATACAAACGGGACCTCTTCCATGCGGACTATTATAGCAAAAAAATACGTATTTGTCAAACATACTGAGATTTTGACGGTTTTTAGCCACATTTCTGAGCGGGTTTTTATTAGTTTATCCCGATATGAATAATTCTCCGAAGGCGCGCTGCAGAGCGTTACAGGACGTCCAAAAAGCATGTCCGAACGCCTCGAGGACATGCCTCTGTACAGCGTGTCCGATCGGAGCCGAGGACATATGCAGAATCTGTAAAGGTACTTGACGCAGCGAACGCTTAGGCACTGCGGCAAAATCGCAAAGGCTTAACCGTTATGGCATATTGTACATCATATTCAAGAGAGTTGTTGATATTAATTATCAATTATGCACCTGAATAAATAGCGTCGAATTAAGCCGCTTTTGAGCAGTATACGGGAAATTTCGGCATTTGTAAGCAGTGGGCTTAAAGTTGCCCGTTCACAAGGGCGACGACATGCTATAATATTCTTGCAAACGCGGAGGGGACGCCCTGCGCGCTTGCAAAAAACAGGAGGGAGAGGCACGCAATGGCAAGAGCGAAAAGCCGCACCTGGCTGCTGAAATGCCTTGAGGAGATTGCCGAATCGAATGCTCTGGACGTTATAGACTTCGACGGCGAGGGAAAAATCGTCATCAAGGACAGGGCGGCGGGCAGGTTTATAGAGAGCATAAAGACCGACAGGAGCGGCTGCGTTACCGTCAAGCTGTATTCCCGCATCGACGCTATAAACGCTATAGCCAAAATACGCGGGTATTACGGCAAGGAGGAGCAGGCGTCCGACAAGGCTGTATCGCTGGAGGAGCTTCTTTCTCAAGCCGGAGGCGATGAGTTCTGAGCATAAACACTTTGGAATACATACAGCGTTTTCTCAGGATAAAGAGCAAGACCGCGCAGATCATACCCCTACAGCTCAACGCGCCTCAGCGCAAGCTTTATGACGCGCTTGCGGAGCAATACCGCCGCGGCAAGCCGATGCGGGCGATAGTGCTCAAAGCGCGGCAAATGGGATTTTCGACGCTTACGGAGGCCATGATTTTCAAGCGTACGGCGACTGCTCGCAATATCAAATCCGGCATAGTGGCGCACATAGAACAAGCGACTGCCAATCTATTCGGCATGTTTAAGCTGTACTATGACAATCTGCCCGAAGCCCTCAAGCCCAAGCTGAGAGCTTCAAATGCCCGGGAGGTCGTGTTCGACAACGGCGAGGGAACGGGGCTGAACTCGCAGATAAAGTGCATGACCGCAATGGGCAAGGGCGTGGGCAGAAGCGACACTTTTCAGAACCTGCACATATCGGAATACGCTTTTTGGCCGGCGGACAAGGCCAAAATACTCGCGGGCCTGCTGCAGGCCGTGCCCCACACTCCCGACACGATGATAGTGATAGAGAGCACGCCTAACGGCTACGATCACTTCAAGGAACTGTGGGACGCGGCCGTGCGCGGGGAAAGCGATTTTGCGCCCGTATTCTGCGGCTGGAACGAGCTGGACGAATACAGGCGACCCTACGACGGATTTGAATTTACGCCGAAAGAAACGGAGCTGATGCGCACCTATGCGCTGGATCCCGAACAGATAGCGTGGCGGCGATGGTGTATCGCAAACAACTTCAACGGCGACGAGCTGCTGTTCCGTCAGGAATATCCGATATGCGCCCAGGAAGCATTTATCAACAGCGGCGAATGCATATTTGATTTAGAGGCGATAGAGCGCGGGCTTGCAAACGCCCGCCCGCCCCTGACGCGGGGATATTTCGACTATACATACAACGGGCTGAAAATATCGAACATAGAGTTCAGGCAAGACCCTCACGGATTTATAGAGATATACCGCCAGCCCGACCCGAATACGCCTTACGTCATAGGCGCAGACACGGCCGGAGAGGGCAGCGACAGGTTCGTGGCCCAGGTCATTGACAATATCACCGGACTGCAGGTAGCGACATTTAAACGAAGGTTCGACGAGGCGCTGTTCGCGCGGCAGCTGTACTGCCTGGGGATGTGGTACAACAAGGCGCTTGTCAGCGTAGAGGTCAACTTTTCGTCCTATCCGGTCAAAGAATTGGACAGGCTGGGCTATCCGAAGCAGTTCGTGCGGCAGGGAGAGGACACGTTCGCGGGAACCATGTACCATTCATACGGATTCAAGACTACGTCGGTAACGAGGCCCGTGATTATAGCTACCCTGCAGGACGTGGTCAGGCAGTCGCCCGAACTGATATGCGACCGCGACACGCTCAAGGAGATGTCGGAGTTCATCAGAACCCCCTCAGGAAGGGCCGAGGCGGCCAAAGGCAGCCACGACGACTGCGTGATGGCGCTGGCGATAGCGTACTATTCGCGCGGCCAGCAGAGTTTTGTCAAGCTTGTAGCTGATGAGCCCGTGACGTGGACGGAGGACATGAGGCACGACTACGAGGCCGCAGACGACGAGCAGAAGAAAAAGATAATCGAAATGTGGGGCAATCCTCCGTAACAGTCCCGCAGCTGCGCTGGGGCGCGCAGACAAGGAGAAAAACGTGTTTTCCGCAATCAGACGGCGCGGACGGCCGAGGCGCGGATGACGGAAAGGGTGTTAGAATTTTATTATGAAAAAAGACAAACGGCAGCGGCGCCTTGAGCTGTGGAAAGACAGGTACCGCAGAGCGGAAGAAGAATACGCACAGGCGCTGGCCGGGATCAAAAGCTGGTGGAGACAGTACCAGGGAGACAGGTCTGTCAACGGCAAGGGGGCTCCCGCGACGCTTATAAGGAACTTCACCTACGAGCTGATCGAGACTCAGGTAGACAACTCCATACCTCAGCCCAAGGTGACGTCCCCCGACTCGAATCCGCGCAAGAAACACAATGCGCGGGTCATAGAGGAGATGCTGCGCGGCTTTATAAACACGGCGCCGTTCGAAGCGATGAACGACGAAGAGGAACGCATAGTCAAGGCGATCGGCGGAGCGTTCAGGCTCATAGGATGGGACAGCTCCGACTCCACGCGCAGCGCAGCGGGCAAACCGTACGTGCGCACGCTGTATCCGAACCAGGTCATCCCGCAGGCGGGCGTTTATGACCTGGCGAGCATGGATTATGTGTTCGTAGTCTTTTCGGACACTAAGGACAGGCTTAACAAAAGGTACGGCGTACATATAGACCAAAGCGAGCAGAGCGAGCGCACGATAGCCGAAGACGAAAGAGCGCGCGACGCCAACCCCGAAGAAGTAATACTTCAGATAAGCGCCTACTACATCAACGACAACGGCAGCCTGGGCGTATTTTCATGGGCGGGCAATACGGTGCTGGAGGACATGGAGGAATGCAGAGCGCGCACGGACAAGGTGTGCAAAAAATGCGGCAGATCACTGTATGGGGACAGCCGGATCTGCGTATGCGGCAACAGAGACTTCAAGATGACGGCCGTGGATAAAGAAGAGATATTCGAACCTATAGTCCGCAGCGACGGCAGTGTGATATCTCCCTACGCGCCTGATCCCGAAGACCCGCGCCCGGACAAGCTCCGCAGGGTCTTCCTACCCTACTATACGCCTAAGATATTCCCGATAATGCTGCGCAAAAACGTATCCTGCTACGGTAAATTCCTCGGAGACAGCGACTGCGAAAAGATACGGGATCTGCAGACGGCGCACAACATGCTCGCCACACGCCTGCAGGAGAAGATGATGAAGGGCGGCTCCATACTCACGCTGCCCAAGGGCATACGCATAGAGACTTCCGACCGCGAAAGCAAGATAGTATATCTCGACAACGCCGCGCAGAAGAATCTCATAGACGCCGTGTCCCTGCAGCCCGGAATAGCCCAGGACCTGGAAATGCTGAATAAATACTACGAAGACGCCCGTTCGACCCTGGGAATAACCGACTCTTACCAGGGCAAAGACAGCACTCGGGTCATCAGCGGCACAGCCAAGCAGATAGAAATCAACCGCGCGGAGGGCAGACTGGAGAGCAAGCGTAAAATGAAGCAGGCCAGCTACGAGGAGCTGTTCAGGGCGCTGTTCCAGTACATGCTGGCGTATGCGGACGAGCCTCGTACGGTAGGGGTCGTACGTATAGGAGAGAACGCGGGCGAAGAGCTGGTGTTCAACCGCTACGACTTCCTCGAACAGGACGAAAACGGAGACTGGTACTACGACGACGATTATGTGTTTGAGGTAGACACCTCGGCAGCCAATGACCGCCAGTCGATGTGGTCGGAGATAAGGGCGAACTTTGAGGCGGGAGTATACGGAGACAGATCAGACATAGAGACGCTGAAGCTGTACTGGAACCAGCTGAAAGCGCAGGACTATCCGAACGCGGCCAATGTATTGACGCAGCTTGAACAAAGAACGGAGGAAAGCTTATGACGCAGTTAGATCCGACGGCGCAGGCCGCCGAACAGGCCATACCCGACGAGGAGGAAAAACTACTCCCCGACCAAACTACGTCGGACGCTCAGCCCGACAAAGAGGCTCCGACCGAAACGCAGGACGAGCCCGACGACACGTGGGAGGAACAGGCCGCTGACGTAGACAGCGACAGAATATTCGAAGAGGACCTTGCAGCGATCAAGGCCAAATATCCCTTCGTCACGCAGGAGCATGTGTCGCAGCTGGGAGTAGATTTTATAAAAATTATGGCCGGGGGCAATGCAGACGCCGTTAAGGCATTTGAACTGACGCACACCGACGATATAATAGAGCACCGTGTCCGCGAAGAGGCGCGCAAGCTCTACAGCAAAAGTCACCTGCACCGAGTGCAGGGAGGCGCGGACATGAGCACGGACGTGCCTAAAGAGGTGTACAGGCAATACAAGCGCCTTTTACCCGGCGTCTCAGACGCGGAGATCAGAAGGCATTATCTGTCGTCGCTGGACGATTGAACACCCACAAAAAAACAAAAAAAAGAAAGGGAAAAGACGATGTTTACACTTATAAGAAAAGACGAGGGGTACCTCCCTGCTGCGGAGTTTCTGCCCGGCAAAGCCAGCGAAAGCTACACGCTAGGCGAAGCCCTCGTACTGTCCGCAGGCTCTGTGACCGCCTGCGGGGACACGCAGACGCCGCAGTATATAGCCATGGAATCCATAACGGTGCCCGAATCCGGCAGCGCGGACATATATGTGATGCCGGTAGCTCATAACGCGGTATACAGGACCACTAACTCGGCGGCTCTGACGACAGTACCGATAGGCTCCAAGGTAACGCTGGCCAACGCCGTACAGGTCACGGCCACAACCACGAGCGGAGTGGCCACGATAGTATACAAATCGGGCGACGCGGCGGGCAGTGAAATACACGTCAAGTTTTGAGGAGGAAGGATAGCAGATGTCCATTACATTCAGCAAGGGTTCGGGTCTGAATAATTCCGTATACGGCGCAAGCTACGAGCCCATAAAAATGATGATAGAAAAGAAAGCCGAGGCCTTTGAGAACAAGTCGATAATACCGCATATATTCTGCATGGACAGGTCTGAGAACTTTGCGGAAAAGATAACCTCCGTGACCTCGATGGACGGCTTTTCGCCTGTAGACGAAGGCGGAGCGTTCCCCGTAGATTCATGGCAGGAAGGCTTCAGCAAAACCCTCACGCACATGACCTTCAAAGACCAGTTCACCATTACCGAAGAAATGGTCGACGACGCCAAGACCATAGACCTCAAGCGCAAGCCTGCGGCTTTCGTGCAGGGATACTACAGGATGAGGGAGCAGTTCGGCTCCGCGCTGCTGACCAACGGCACGAGCTCTTCCGTCACCTTCAGGGGCAAGAAACTCGACACTACCGCGGCCGACGGATTGTCTCTGTTTAACTCCGCGCACAAGTCCATTACCAAATCGGACACGCAGAGCAACCTTTTCTCAGACGCATTCAGCGCCGAGACATTGGCCAAGCTTGAGACAGCGATGCAGAACTTTACCGACGACAACGGCAACATCCTCGGCGTAACGCCCGATACGATAATCATACCCAACGAAGCGACGATAAAGAAGTCCGTATTCAGCGTAATAGGCGCGGACAAGGATCCCAGCACTTCCAACAACGGATTCAATTATCTCTACGGCAGATGGACGGTCATCATTGACCCGTACTGGATACTTGATTCCGACAGGACCAACACGCCGTTCATACTCATGTCCAAGACCTACAATGAGGACAGCATCGGCGGCATATGGTTCGACCGCAAGCCCCTGCAGGTAGAGGCGGACAAGGACCCCAACACATGGAACATGGTTTGGAGAGGCAGAGCAAGGTTCAGCGCAGGGTTTAACGACTGGAGAGCGTTCGCCATGGCCGGCTATGACGACGCGGACGACACGCTGTAAGGAGGACACTATATGAACGGATACATAGGCAAAATAGGCAACGGCGCCTCGCAGGTCGTACAGGCTCCGATAAAAAACGGATCAAAGGCGCGCTCCAAAGTGAACAGAGCGGACAAGGATCTCCGCAGCGGCGGATAAAAGCTCAGCGAGCCTGAGGAACGGACGCCGGCGGAAAGTTTTTCGCCGGCGTCCCGCATAAAGATCAGAGCACACAGAAAGGAGAGGCTCTATCAGATGATAACCTACAAGCAGATAAAGGACGAGATCATGGCGCTGGGCCTGTCAGACCCCGAAGAGTACGAAAACTACAAAGACGCGGTCGTTCCCGCGGTCAACGCGGCCATATCGGACCTGTCCAATATCGCTGCAAGAAAACGCCGCACTTATTCCATCATGCACTCGCCTGAGCCAAACGTAATAGACGCTCCGGCCGAACGCTTATACGGCATATATGAGCATACCGACAAGGACCTGATATTTACGGCAGACTCGGCCAAAGCATACACGTTTTATTGCAGCGGGACGGCCACGGTATATATAGAAAGCCTGCTGCAGGGCCAATGGCAGACGCTGAAGACCATACTCTGCGCCTCGCAGAGCCCTTATTCGCTGCGGCTGTACAGGGGATTTACCGAATCTGAGGAAAACGCAATACGACTGCGCTTCAGCGGCGAATATGCATACAGGATAAAAGGGCCCGCAATGTACGCGCACGTAGCCTCGGACGCCCGGGAAGACATACAGCCTTACGACATATACACGGCCTATGACATGCGCAAGCTCACGTCCGGGATAGACGGGGGCGAGTTTTTGGCTTTCGACGACAAGCTGCCGGTATGCACCTGCGACGGGTATGCGCCCTATGACGGATACGCAATAGAGTCGGATTCGGTAGTACTGCTGCCCCGCAAAGCCGCGGGCCAGTACATCATATCCTACATAGCGTGCCCGTCCTTTGTCACGGAGCATACGCCGGACGCCGCGCTTATAGACCTGCCGCAGGACGCGGCCAAGCTCATAGCGCTCTACGCTGCGGCAAGGGTGTTTAAAGCCGAGGACGCACAGCTGGCTGATTCATACGCCGCGGATTATGAGCGGCTAAAGCAGCAGCTGTACCATGAGCTGCCCGTCCATACGGTTTGGACGTCATACTACGGGTGGTGAGCGCAATGGCATACACGAACAAAGCGGTAAGGAGCTACGGTCCGATAAGAGGCGTAGACCTTCGCTCGCCGTACGGTGAGGCGGCCTCGGACAGGAGCCCGATGATGGTAAACATGTACAGAGAATACTCGGAGGGATCGCACCTGCGCACGCGTCCGGGCATAGCCTTTTGCGCAGGTTTCGGGTCACTGATGGATTACGACGGTGACTGCGGGCTGATACAGTACGGCGATAAAGTGCTGGTCCGGGTAGGACAATACCTGATATGGTGGAAGAATTTCCCCGAAGATATAGGTCAGATAAACACTCAGACGCAAACCGGGGCCACATATTCCATACTGATATCCGACCTCAGCCCGCGCAGCCAGGCCGAACCCGGCGACATGGACGACTCCTGGTATATAATACACAACGCCCGGCTATATGTATACGACAAGGCTCGCATATATATCTACGACGGTTCGACCGTAGAGAAATATGCAGGCGGCGCAAGCTTCCTGCAGCAGGCCACGGACTCGGGAGTCACAGATCTTAACGGCATAGAGGACTGTATCGCGCCTTTGAGATACATAAACTGCTCCGCAGACGGCTCAGGCACGCCGTACCAGCCGAGGAACCTTTTGTCCCCCTGCGGCAGGATAAAGTTCATCGCAGACGGAGAAAGCACGGCGTACAAAGCGCCTGAAGGCTGGAAGATACTGAAATATCAGTCGGGCAGCTCCGCGCCGGTCTCAAACGACTCGTCGGATACGGTCACTTTTTCATCAGCGCCATCTGCGGGCACAGTGATAACTTGTCTGTGCAGATACGGTACGGATGAAATCGAAGACGCCGGCGAGGAATATACCGAAAGCGAAAAGCTGGCCTCGGGCATGACGGTCACAAAATTCTTTGACAACAGGGTGTTCAGGGCCGGCAGCACAATGCCCGAACACGCCTCGACGCTGATACATTCCATGCCCAACGATCCCCTGTATTTTCCCGACACGGCCTATTACGTCGACTCGGAGGGCTACGGGGCCATAAAGGCGCTGATGCCCACCTCATCACGCCTTGCCGTAATCAAGCAGGACAAGGACGGCTATGCGTCCGTGACCATACACTCGCCGCAGGACACGCAGAACGAACTGATGCCGCGGATATACCCCTCCGTTTCGGCGCTGTGCGACGCAGGATGCATCAACGGCTCATGCGCCGTCACGTTTAATGACGAGCCTGTATTTCTGTCCAGAAGAGGGCTCAAAGGAATAACTATGACCTCCGTGACGGGAGAAAGGAAGCTCGAACACCGCTCGTCCCTGTGTGACAGGCTAATCCTGGAACAGGAGACGGACAGCGCGTCCGTATGCGTATGGAACAACTATTTAGCGGTAAATATAGGCAGTCAGATACTGCTGGCGGACGGAGCGGGGACATTTCGGAATACGGACACGTCGAGCACGGAATACGAATGGTTCTCCTGGCCCAATATTTGGGTCAGCGACATAGACTGGGAAGAAAACGCGCTGATATACGCCGAGACTCCCCTGAGATTGTTTGCCTACAGGTCCGACGGAGAGCCCGACCTGCTGTGCTTCATAACCGAAGGGGGCAACGTATATCGTTTCGACCTCGAAAAGGGCACAGACACCTCTTACAACGGCCAGGACGAGCTGCCGATATTCTGCTGCGTGGCCACGCCGTCGGAGGATTTCGGCTACCCGCACAAGGTCAAGAAGCCGTCGTTCCGCACATGCACCGCACGCATAAAAACAGACAAGCCGATAATATGGTACAAAGTAAAAGGCGATTACGGCAGCCTTGTATATGATATGAGTTATCTGAGCGGAGGGACAGAGCCGTTTATGCATCTGTCCTCGGACAGCATAGAAACCGCCGACAGACTGTACAAAAAAGACGACAATATCATCTGCAAAATAAGGCATAAACCGTGGTATGAGATATCGGTCATATTCGCGTCGGACAAGCCGATGAAATGGTATTCGGCGGCGATAGAGGCCCTCGTAACCGGCCCGGGGAAAGGATAATAACAATGGCATACAAATCGAGCGCCGTTCAACAAGCGGCCAATGCAAACAGGTCCAAATACGCCAAAGCAAACCAATACGCGCAGAACGCATATGCCGATCTCGACAGGTATATCTCGGACGAGAAAGCGGCCATTGCCGACAAATACGCTCAAAAGCAGCAGACCGTAGACAGGACCGTAAACGAAAAAATAAAGAAATATGAAGACAAAAAAGACACGGCGGAGCGCAAGTTCGTCTCCTCAAAAGCCGACGCATACGCGGACTACATGAACAGCACCAACCGCTACGGCGTGACGAAAAGCGCATTGGCCGACGCGCAGATGTCTGATTCGGGCTTTGCGGACCTGCTGGATATGCAGGCGGCCTCAGAATACGAGCAGACGCTGAACGAGGTTTCCAGCGTGCTGCAGCAGGCGCTGCAGAGCTATGAAGACAGCATACGGAGCGCGGAAGCGGACGGAGACGAAAAGACGGCCGAACTGCTCAGGAAACGCAACGAAGACACCTCAAAGCTGCAGGACAAGGTCAAATCTATGCTGGAATCGATCAGCTCAAAGATATCTTCCATAGAAAAGTCGGAAAAATCCGCAGCCGAAAAATCGAGCTCCTCGGCAAAAAAATCCAGCTCCTCGTCATCAAACAGTTCGACCTCGTCAAAAACACCGACGGCAAACAGGATCATCATACGCAAGGAGACAAACTAATATGGAAAAAATATATCTTGAATTCGACCTCAGCGGCCAAGTGCTCTCACCCGCGCAGACAAACCAAAGGATCCTGGCAAACAGCAAAAACCTATATACCGCCAAATTTGAGCTCAATACCCTGTGGAGCGGCCTGCCGTATATAAGAGCGATATTTACCAAAGCCGACCAGGTCTATGAGATCAATATCGAGGACTCCGAATGCGACATTCCGACAGCGTTATACAAAGACGAGGGAGAGTTCTGCCTGTCTTTATACGGAGGCGACAGAGCGACGTCCACTGTAACCCACGTGCAGGTTTATGCCAGCGGGTACACAGACCAAACCGCTCAGACCGACCCCGACAGTCCCGATATCACGGTATTGACGCCAGCCGAAGACACAACCATATCCAAGATCAAATTCGACAACAAACTGATGCTCTATACCGCCTCGGGCTGGAAGGATGTAAAAAATGCTTACGAATACGCTCTCGCTGCGGGCTATGAAGGCAGTGAGAAGGACTTCGGCCAGTTCCTCAGCGGCGCGTCGGCCATGCTGGAACAGCTGCAGGCCTACACGGGCGTGCATCCGGGCTTTTCTACATTGGCAGACGAACTGGGAGAAGAGATGAAATACCTGTCCGGAGTATATCAGGTAGCGGGCATAGAGGCGGACATGCAGGCCAAGACCTGCCAGCGCATCGCAGCCCGCTCCTGCATGATAGCGGCCGAC
>CALXAN010000017.1 GCA_944386305.1 uncultured Clostridia bacterium | reverse complement strand
CCATACTTTGGACGTTTTCGCCCGAAAACTCCACATTCTGCGGCCTGGACGAATCCATACAGAACGCCGAAACCTACAACGACATAATCATCATAGGCGAAGACCTGAAAGACAATGCAATATACGGGCGCGCGACCGATTACGACCCGTCGAGCCCGACCAACGTAAACCGAATAGGCCGCAAGATATACCGAGAATCCCGCTCAAGCTACTGGAACGCCGAGCAATGCGTCGACCTTGCCTCGTTCCTGCTCAAGCAAAAAACGGTGCTTCAGCGCTCGATAACGGTACGCAGCACGCAGATGTTCCACCTGTACGAGAACGGCGTGGTCGCAGTCAAGCGCACCGATAAGCCGGGCCAACCGATAGAGCGGCATCTTATCCAGTCGTTTACGATACCTTTAGCGGAGACGGGCGAAATGTCCGTCAACGCCACGTCAATATCGGACAACCCCGTCATATCCACGGAATCATCATATACAGCGGAGGGTCAGTCATGAGGGATATAATCAGCGAGAGCGCGAATATAAAGAACTCCATACAAAAGATAACCGAAGAGATTATCGACCGCAGGACGCGCGCCTGCATGCGCCTGTACAAGGCCGTAGTAACGACTGCTCCCTCCGCGGGTAAATGTTCGGTACAATTAGTCGGGCACTCAAAGCCGTACAGCCTGCCTTACTCAAATGCGGTAGCCAACGCAGGCGCAGGCGATACGGTATGGGTAGCGTCCCTGTATGATTCGTTCAGCAGCGCGTTTGTGTTCGCAAGGTATAACTTCAACATTCCCATATCCTCGTCGGGCGGACAGATAACCGTATATCCGGGCTACACTACGTCTGTCTCATCCTCAAGCGCACAGCATGACATAACCCTGTATATATCCGACAATTTCGCGCTTGACAACGGTATAATGGTATGCGTACAGTTCCTCACGAGCGGCCTGGCCGCAAACGGTGCGCTCAACGTAAATGGTACGGGCGCCGTGCCGATATTCCCAACGTCAACTACCGTTCCTATCGGTCAATCGGCAATGTTCATGTACCGCGCCAATCGCTGGTACACGGTCGCTGCGGGCGGACAGGACGGCGTGGGCATACAGTCCGTAGAGCAGACGACGACGTCTACCGCAGACAGCGGCACGAACGTAATAACCGTAACTCTGACCGACGGAACGCAGAGCACCTTCGATGTCAAGAACGGCAGCCGAGGCAGCACAGGCCCGCAGGGAGAACCGGGCCAAGACGGAGCAGCCGGCAGTCCGGGAGCGGACGGCGTAACCTTTACCCCGTCCGTGTCGGACGACGGAGTAATATCTTGGACCAATAACGGCAGCTTGCAAAATCCCGACCCCGTTAACATAAGAGGCCCGCAAGGAGAACAAGGCCCCGAGGGACCGCAGGGACCGGCAGGGACTACAGTAGGCTGCAAAATATTCTTCGGCAGCTCGTCGGACATAGGAGCGGGAACGAACAAAAACGTGAGCATAAACGCCTCTCAGTCCGGGGATTTCGTGTTAGAGGCCGGGGTAATCGTGATAGCGACATTTATTCTCGGCTATTCAACAAGCGCAACGTCCTGGACGCTCGACGTCAACGGTACGGGCCAATACCCCGTCGTCAACGGCGGAGATAACCCGTTGTTTGTAGAGTCGGGAACTATCGCCAACCGCATGTTTGCATTTATCTTCAACGGTACACGTTGGTATCGGATAAATTGACGCAGAGAGGCAGGAGCCCGTTTGAGCTCCTGCCTCTTTTTCGACCTCTCTTTTTTTGCAATTAAGCTACACGACTTAAATTTATGCTGTTATATCATCTACAGCAAATTATCATCAATGATGTTTGGTTCATTGATATTAGTATATATTTTTGTTATTCTATAATATTTTCCATGCTTATAGCAGCATTATCTTTCTTCGTTTTATCGGCATTTTCCTCCTGGAGCGGAAGAGCCAATAATCCTAAAGAAAATATCAATGAACCAATAGATATAAATATTGCCTTTTGTGCTTTGCGCCGGCAATTTCTCCGCCGACAAGAGATGCTCCTATAATATAGTTGTATGCATCACCGCCAACGTATTCTTCAACCACGCTATGTGTATCTTCTTCGTAGAACCATGTACTTAATTTCTTACTGGGAATCTTTGTAAACAGACCGACAATAAACAGAGCTGAACCGATTACCATCATTATGACTGAAATCGTTTTCTTCATAACATTACCCTCCCATAATAATATGAAATTGCTTTAAGGATTCATCCCCCTCTGTTCCGGGCGGTGCTTTATTATGTCCATCTGCACGGCGATTTTCTCCAAAATCATAGGCGCTCTTTTGACGTTTCAATAAACCGTTCAGCGATTTGCAGACTGTCGGATTTAGTAAATTTGATAAAAAAAGCACATATAATCAATAATCGCAAACTGCACGAGCGCAACCGATAAATTATGTTATGTATTTTTCTTCCACGGCGACCGGATTTTCCATCCACGATTCAAGTATATCAAATGGACCTGTTTCTTCCCCAGCATGCGCCCTCGCTACTTCTTCCGAAGCGTCCGCTCTCGATATCCACAATTCAACTTCCAGGATTAATTCAGGTTCAAGAGGTTCGCCGCACCCCGTAATCGACGCGACGACAAAAACGGAAACAATAACAAGCAATATCTTTTTCATTTTTTATCCCCCAATATTTATTATTTTCTTAAAGCCGCAAAAAGTGTTCAATCTCTCTTTTCCCCGTTTCCCGCGCGGTGCTTTATTATGTTCATCTGCGCGGCGATTTCCCCTACGTTCTCATATATTTTCATTTGTTCGTCATACGTCTTACCCCCCCCTCCAAAAAAATAGTAAGCGATGGAATAAGACGCCCGGCCATCCGCGCACCCTCCTTTCCGACATATAATGTATTTCTCCCCGTTTGTTTTTTACACTGTATTCAATATATAGAATATATCCTGTCTAGTCAACAATAAAACTCGCACATCTTTCGACATTTCTTACAACTTTGCAGTCTCAAAAATCGTATAGCCCTCGTAGCAATAGCTGCAGTCAATACCTTTCATATAGATCTTGCGGCTGTTTATATCATCCGTCAAGGCATTTTTTCAGCAGATATTTGATTTCGATATCCTTTATGGGGCTGCGCTCCATTGCGAGCAGATAATCTTCACATATATAAGCATACACCGATAAGCTATTCTGTCACTGAAAGTGGATTCTAAACCTTCTCACCTATTCGCACTGTCTTCCCATCCTCTTACCGCGCTGCCCTCATATCACGCGTATATTCAGACATGCCATGCCCTCCCACATCACGTCTTTTTACTGTGCAGCAATGGCCTAAATTCGCGCTTTATGTCACTATTGACGAATAAATTGTCAAAGTTTGACGCGTGAATTTAGGCCATTGCTGCACATAGCTTTCTTGACAATGATTTCAAGTAAAGTTTATAATATTATCATAAAATTACCTCTAAGAAAAAGGAAGATATACGGAGGGATAAAACATGGGGAGGCATTTGACGTACACAAACAGGCTGCAGATTGAAGCATGGCTGAAAGCAGGAGTCAAAGTCAAAGAGATGGCGGAGATGCTGGGATGCTGCCGTGCAACCGTATACGGAGAAATAAAACGAGGTACATATACACACTCAAACAGTGATTGGGCAGAAGAAGAGAGGTACAGCCCGGAGATAGCTGAAAAGAAGATACAAGAACAACTGAGGAAAAAGGGGCCTGACTTAAAGATAAGCAACGATAACGAATACGCGGCATACTTAGAGTATAAAATCGGGGTAGAAAAATATTCTCCGAGGGCAGTATTAGGTGAAATTAAGGCAAAGGGATTGAAATTTAATACAACTATAAGCCGCACAACGTTATACCGATATATTAATAAAGGAGTATTTTTAACTGTCACAAATGATGATTTGCCATCAAAACGTAACAGAAAAAAGAAAAAATATCATAAAGTGCGTCCTAAAAGATTGAATAAAGGACTAAATATTGAACAGAGAGACAAGATAGTAGACAGCAGGTCGGAGTTCGGGCATTGGGAAATGGATTGCGTCGTAGGTCCGCAGAAGTCAAAGGCAGCTCTGCTTGTTTTGACGGAGAGATATTCACGATACGAAATAATAGAACGGCTGAAAGACAAGACGGCAAAGAGCGTAGAAACGGCGTTAAACAAAATCGAACGCCGCATAGGTAAAGCTGCGTTCGCAGAGACATTTAAGAGCATTACGGCAGATAACGGTTCGGAGTTCTCAGACTACCAAGCCATAGAGAAGAGCGTGTACGGAGGCAAACGGACCTCTATATACTTCTGCCACCCGTACAGCGCATACGAACGAGGCAGCAATGAAAACGCCAATAAGCTCATACGCCGTCATTGTCCTAAAGGGACGGACTTTGCGCGCATGACTGTCAAAAGCATCAAGAAAATACAAGCGTGGATAAACAATTACCCGCGCGAGATTTTCGGCTTCCTTTGTGCAAATGATGTATTTAAAGTTTTCAGTACAGTTACACTTTAAGTAAAATATAACAAAATTTGTTTTTTTCTATTTTATCTATTGACTTTTAAGTAGAAAAAAAAATAAAGCTATATACGCCGCAGGCTGCGACTGAGCATGGACGTCCCTTAATACAGCAAATCGTCCGCGGCGGAAACTGTCCGCCGCGGACGACCATAGCTATTATTGTCTCAGAGAAGCTCTACTCCGTGCTCTTGGCATATCCTGAGCGTATCGGGATCCCATATCGAAGCCTGAACCTCGCCTATATGAGCTTTGCCTAAAAGCAGCATGGAAATCCTGGACTGACCTATGCCTCCGCCCATTGTAAGCGGCAGCTTGCCCTCTAACAACATCTTATGAAACGGCAGCTCCCTTCTGTGGTCGCAGCCCGCCTTAGTAAGCTGCTCGTCGAGAGACTGGGGGTCTACCCTTATACCCATAGACGACACCTCAAAGGCGCAGTCAAGTACGGGGTTGTAGAATACGATATCGCCGTTGAGCTTCCAGTCGTCATAATCGGGGGCTCTTCCGTCATGCTTGACTCCGCTCTTTAACACATCGCCTATCTGCATGATGAACGCGGTCTTATACTTACGCAGAAATTCGTTCTCCCTCTCCTTCGGTGTGAGCTGCGGGTACATATCCTCGAGCTCCTGCGAAGTGACAAACGCGACCTCCCTGGACAGTTCGGTCTTTATCTGCGGATATTTGGCTTTCATTTTATCGAGAGTCTCGCATATTACAAGCACTATGGCTCTGACGGTGGACTTGAGATAATCTATGGTACGGGACTGCTCGTCTATGACTTTCTCCCAATCCCACTGATCCACGTATATGGAATGCAGGTTATCCATGTCTTCGTCGCGCCTGATGGCGTTCATTATGGTGTACAAACCCTTCCCGACATGGAAGTCGTACTTATACAGGGCCATTCTCTTCCATTTTGCCAAAGAATGCACAACCTGGGCGACGGTGCCGGTCTCCTTGATGTCAAAAGACACGGGCCTTTCCACACCGTTGAGGTCGTCATTAAGCCCTGAGGAGGGGTCAAGAAACAGAGGCGCGGATACACGCTTGAGATTGAGCGTTACTCCCAAAGCATCCTCGAACGTCCGATTGAGATAGCCTATCGCCGTCTGCGTCTCATATAAAGTCAGATTTGATTTGTAACCCTCGGGAATAAATGTCTTGCTCATATCACAGCCTCCTCAACAATTAAATCTTCGGTATCCGTCTTTATCCCTCTCCCAGGACCGAAAGCCGGTACCGCCCCGAACATACGGAGCGCGAACACGAAATCCCCGGCCTAAAAAGCAAAAATGAGCTTCTTTCAGCAACATGTTGAACAGAATACTGAGAAAAAGCTCGCTGCGATTATTCTTAGGAAAACACGAAAACCTAATAAATAAAATACCAATATATTATACACGAAAATATATGATTTGTCAATACTTCGCCGCAAATTTATAATTTAATAAAGCCTGAAAACTAACCGCACGCAAGGTGCGGTTAAGGCGCCTGTATAAATATAACCATGCCGAAAACTACCTGACGGAGAACAGACCGCTGCCCATAACCATTCGCCTTAAAGCCGGCGAATACATAAAGGGACGCTTGCACAGCTTTTCAAGCAATGCCAGGCGCAGAGGCTGACAGGCTCTGTCGTACCGGGCCTGTACATTCGAACCGGAGTTGAAAGCCTCCGCCAGCGCCGCGCCGCTGCGCAGCGCATAACTTATGCCCTCAAACGAGCTGGGGCTTATCAATCCCGCAGCCTCGCCGGCCAAATATACGCCGTCATGGCCCAAACATATATCCGACAGGCGCCGCGGCACAGTCATAAGGCAGGCCTCCGCCCTGACCGGAGACGAAAAGTCATATCCATAGGCGGCCAGCTTATTTTTCTGCGCCTCAAAAGCGCTGCGGCACCCGTCTGTCTCAAAGGCCCCGCCAAATATCATTATCCCGTTCTTAGATACGGACCAGGAACAAAACGGGCTGGTATCGGGGTCGAATATGCAGGCGTAACCGGGCTGCTGATTCTCCTCGAACCACTGCTGAATGGCTATGCATGAGCGCGAGGGCCGAGTGAAGAAGGACTTTCGGATTATCGAATCCGCACCGTCCGCGCCCACGACATGATCGCAGGTGACGCTGCGCTTAGACCCGTCGGGCAAAGAATAGCGTATACGGAATACCCCGCCGTCATTTTCGACGGAGCGGCAACTGCCGATTTCGACACGTACCCTGTCGGGCACAGAAGCGAGCAGCCAGGCGTCGAACAGTCGACGGTCCATATTCATATAATTACGGCGGTAATACCTTATTCGGCCCGTATCCAGGCTGATAGTCCTCACCTTTTTAAGCTGAGGATACACCAGCAGGGAATCGGGAACTCTCAAACCGTGCTCCGCCAGCACGGACAGGCTCTTGCGCGTAAGCAGCCCTCCGCACGGCTTGCGGGAAAGGCGGCCCTCGCCTCTCTTTCTGTCCAAAAGAAAGACTGAAAAATCCTTTCCGATATTTCTTGCAAACATACACCCGGCCGGGCCCGCGCCTATAACCGCGATATCATAATGCGCCGCTGACATACTCACACCCCTACTCTGCGCCCGCCGCAATATACCCGCGGCAAATACGACTGAAAAAACCTAACCTATTCCGCAGTATAGGCTGCGGATACCGGCTTGTTGTCAATTATGTTCTTAAGTACGCCCTGAGCAAATTCGACCTCCTCGGTCTTGCCCGGGATTATCCTTATTATGGAGCGGTCCCCGAATATCCTGAACGAAAGATACAGGTCTTTATCCTTAGCTATCTGCATCAGCTCGCTGTCGGCAAAACCCGACCCGGTCATACACCAGGCGTCACCCTCTGAGACAGCTGAATCGGTGTACTCGGTCATATCGCACAAATATGTGCCGCTGCGCAGAAATTGCAGCCCCTCCTCGTCGGCCATTATCAAAGTGACTGCGCCGCCCGAATAGCGAGACGAAAATTCGTCGCGGTTCTCCTTGGCCTGATCCTGCATGCTCTCAAGCCCCTTATAATAGTCGTCGCTGACGCAAAGATTGACAATCTCCACTCTGACCTGGCCGTCGCCGTCAAAGTCCGGCGTATACTGGCTGAACCGCTCGGTAAGATTTATTTGGTCTTCGTCGTACAGCAGCGGCGTGCCGGATATATAATATACGACCAAATCCACGTCCGTCGAAGTAACGCAGCTGCGCACGGATACTATCACGACAAACAGCAGCACCAAAGCGGCTATAAAGTGAAACTTGTAATAATACCAGTAATTGTGGAACCATTTAGACACGCGTTCAAATATATTGCCCTTATGCACTTGCTCAGGCCGGCCGTCATCGGCTGTCTCTAAAACCTTATTCTTCATACAAAAACTCCCGTAACATCAGCATTTCGGAGCAATCCGCCGCGCACCGGCCGCGTTTCAGCCGCCGCAATGCAAACAAATCAGAGTCACAACGGACATCTGCTAAAGCATCTGATTCTCTGCGCTCTATTTCTGCCGACAGAGAAGAGCCCTACATTAAATTATAATAGCTTTGCACGAGCTTGTCAACCGCCTGCCGAGCAAAAAAAACATAGACCCTCATAATAAAAAAACAGTATCCGATACATTATGCAAGACTGCATAAGTCAACCTTAAAACCTCGAGAGATATACCGTGCAAACTAAATGAAGCGCAGAATGCGAGCTGCAGATCAAAGACAAACGGCGCCGTGAAAAACAGGCGCCGTCATTAAATGATAAAATAATCAATTAAAATATAACTTTTTTATTCATATAAAAGATAATTTAATACTTCCCTCCGCGTCCGCCGTGACTTGCGCCTGAGGAGCTTCTGTGAGAAGAACTTCCGCCCCGAGACGAGCCGTTATTCTTGGGTTTCGGCGTACGTGAGACATTGCGGTACAAAAACGAGTCGCTGCTTACCGTAAGATTCATACTGCCGTTTCGCACATAATCGTCGGCCTCACGCCTGACGCGCACGGACTTGTGCTTGGAGCACATGACGGACACGATGATAAACGCGACGACAAGCCCCACCGCAAGAGATATCAGCACATATGTCAGGCCGGGGGCTTCTCGGGGCAAGGTATCAGCGTCGACGGGACGGCCGTCGGCCTCGTATTCGGACATGAACTCATCGCAAAGCTCCGCAAACGTCTCATAAGCGCCGTAGTAGTCGGCGGCGGCAAGTTTGTCCGTAATACTCGAACCTATATAATCCAGGCCCGCATCGGTAAAATATAAGATGCAGTCGCCGCGCGTAGATATCCACCAATCCCTGTATTCGGGACTGTGCAGCAGCAATATGCCGCTTCGGTCGTCGCCGCGGCCATATCCGTTGTAATCAAAATAATCGTCTGCATAATCACGCGAGCTTTTACCCTCGAGGCTGTAAACCGTCACAACAACTACGTCCACTCCGTGGCGGTCGCTTATAAGTTCAAGCTCCGCCGATAAGTCTGCTTCCTGGCTATCGGTAAGCAGATCTGCGTCGTCCACCAGCAGCGGGGTTCCGGTCTGTGCGCCGTAGGTCAAAGAGGATAAAAGCAAACAGAAAAATACGCACAAAATCAAAAAAAGTTTTTTGTTCCTCATACGCCCTCCCCCACGTTCAGCCAAACATGGTCAGCAGCCAGATTATACCGTAAGCCGCCGCGCCTATCAAAGCCGTGAGGCCCGCGAACCACAGGTTCCTGGCCTTTTTGTCTACAGGCAGGTCTCCGACAAATTTGCCTGTCTGCCCGTTCATGGCAAATATATAGTTATTGCCTTTCCAGCTCGTGTTAAGTATCCATACGGGATAAAGGGCGTATTTGACCTTTCCGTTAAAAAGGCGGATATTGCACGCCTCTACGATTTTAGACATATAGCCCTGAGCCGTCGAGCCGAACGCGGCCTCCGAAGAGACTCTTATGCGGCTGTCCGCCTTTTGGCTGCTCTGAGCAGCGTCCACATCGTATTTATCGGCAAGATAGCCCGACAGATACGCAGTGTTAAAATCTACCGCAGCGGAAAAGTCGTAAGGCTCTATGGATTGCATCAAATCATCGTCTAACTTTGAGGAGCCGTCGACCGGTATATGATTGAAGCCTATGCTCCCGCCTCGCCGAACTGCATAGTATGAGGTCTCCACATAGTTATAATTGCTGTCCGACCATGCGCGGACCTTGGTACCCTTATAGTGCACGTCTACGTCGGCGTCGGCGTCGAAAAGCCAAAACGGCACATATATGCCGCGGATTTCGTCTATATGATTTTCGTCCTTAAAGACTTTGGGCAGCAGGCGCAGGCCCGAGATATGCTTCTTAAGACCTGCGACCGCAGCTTCTTTGTCCAGCTTAAAGGGTATGACGTAATCAGGCCTGAGCTCGCCCGCAAGCCTGCCACTGAGAATAACGGGATTGCCGCAGTAAGGGCAGGAAGTCGCCGCGGTATTCTCGTCGCATATTATCTGACCGCCGCAGGATTTGCATACATATGTATACATACCCTCGGCCTCGCTCCATTCGGCGCCGTCTGCCGTATCCCATGAGATATCCTCTACGGACTCCTCCTGCTTGTTTGAGTCGTATTCTTTAAAGGCCTCCACATCAAATTCGGTATCGCAGTACGGACACTTCATTTTCTGCGCGCCCACATCGAACTCTATGCTCCCGCCGCAGCAGGGACATTTATATTGTTGCTGCGTTTGAGCCATGATCGACCACCCTTTCATATATGATTTACCGAAACAACGGAGGGCCGCACGAACGATTTCCGCGCAGCCCTCCGCATACCCATGCTACGTAAAAAACGCAGCCGCCGTGCGCGCCCTGTCAGGCGTTGTCGGCAGATTTCTTGTTGAGAGCCGCGCCTACGACGTACAGCACGGGCAGAACAAGACCCAAAATCAGGCTTAATACTGAGAAATCGCTTCCGCCGGCTATGGTCAGGATATTGCTGATAACGCTTATCACGATAACAGCGATGCCCCAGCCGAGGCAGACGCCGGCCTTTTCCGGCTTGCCGCAGTTCTTCACGCCGATAATCCCGGCCACTAACTCAACTACGGAACCTATTATGCTGAGGACAACAGCTATGGCAGCCAAAGCGATGAGGGCTCCCAAGCCGTCAACTTCGCCGCCCATAATGGCCAGCACCGTGGTCAATCCGCCCAAAGCCAAAGATGCAATAAGGCTTATCGCGCCGCCGATGATCATAAGTATGCCGGTTACCTGCAAAAATGTTTTTCCCTTCATGATGTTTCCTCCTAAAATTTTTTTATATCAACGCAATAATGCATGCGTCGTCCCATATCAAACTGCGGCCCACAGCTCGGGGAATCCGCCGAAATATCGGCCCCGATATATATAATCCCCCAAACGCGCCGCGAATATATTACTTTTTGTCGTTGTCGTCGAAGCGGTCTCCGCACTGGGGGCAGAACTTGGGCGGATGCGACGGATCGTCGGGCTTCCAGCCGCATTTGTCGCATTGATACAGAGGCGCGCCCTCAGGCCTGCGCGAGCCGCAGCCGGTACAGAAGTTGCCGCGGTTGACAGCGCCGCAGCTGCACGTCCATCCCTCCGCAGAAGGTCTCGGAGAACCGCACGACGGGCAGAAGTTGCCGTGTGCGGCAGCGCCGCATTTACACTGCCAGGTGTCGGCGGAGGGCTTCTTGGCACCGCATTGGGGGCAGAAATTGCCGACGGCCTTAGCGCCGCACGAGCAGACCCAGCCGTCGTCTGACGGCGCAGACGGCTTGCGCGAACCCATTTCAAACAGATTCTGCGCATTTGCTCCGCCTGCCTGCTGAGCCATGCCGAAGCCCATAAAGCCCGTCATAGCCCCGTTTTCGTTGGAAGCCGCGGCCTTCATGGCGTCCGCCTGAGCGCCTACCAAAGTAGCGGCAGCCATTGACGGGTCGCGCATAATGGCGACGCGCTGCGCCTGCTTGATCATTTCGGCGTCCTCTTCGGGCAGGGTTATCGACGACAGCGCGACGCTGACGACTTTAAGGCCCCTGATATTGCCCCACTTGTCGGACAGGCTGTCGTTCATGGCCTGTTCGAGCTCCGCGTTATGCGCCACTATCTGATTAGGTCTCAGCTCCATGGCCGACATCTTGCCGAAAGCGGGATTGAGCGCGGAGACGAACTCATGCTTGAGCTGCGAGTCTATATCCGACCTGGTATATTCTTTTTCGACATTGCCGCAGACATTGGCATAAAACAGCAGCGGGTCGGTGATTTTATACGAATACACGCCCGAACACCTGACGGAGACGTCTACGTCCAGGCCGATCTTGGAATCCACAACGCGGAAAGGTATGGGATTGGGCGTGCCGAATTTATTATCTACGATCTCTTTGATATTAAAATAATACACGCGCTGATCCTTACCCGTGTCACCGCCGTAAGTAAAGCGCTTGCCTATGGTCTTGAATGTTTGAATTATGCTCTTGCCCAAACTGCCCGAAAACACGCTCGGCTCGGTAGACCTGTCGTATGTAAACTCACCCGGCTCGGCGCACACCTCCACGACCTTGCCCTGCTCGACGATTATCATACACTGCCCGTCTGCGACGGCAATGCCGCTGCCGTTCGATATAATATTGTCGCTGGCCTTGGTATTCGAAGAGCGCCCGCTGACACGCTTACTGCCCTTTACGACAAGCACCTCGTTATCCAGCGCCTCGCAATAGAAAAATTCTTTCCACTGATCCGCAAGAGTTCCGCCCAATGCGCCGATACCGGCTTTGATAAGTCCCATTGAAGCTCTCCTTTCGATATATATCGTTAAATGAGTGTTATACACCTATTTGCGGGCGATAAAGAAAAATCTGCGAAAACACAGCATGACCCCGCCGTCGCACAAGAGAGGATAAGCCGCCTCGGTTCTTCTCAATATCTCCGCTTCGAAATCCTGCGCACGGCCCGCGTCCATGGCGTCAAGATACGGACGAAGCCTCGTGCCCTTGACCCACTCCAAAAGAGATTTATGCCCGTCAAGCCGGTGATAGTACTTGGTCTGCCACATATCAAACCGAACCGAGCAGCCTGACAATATATCATAGTAATCGCTCGGGGACAGCACGGGACGGCTATGCGCGGTCTGAACATCGTCAAGCCCCCATGCAGGGTCTGCGACCGTCTGTCTTATTATCCCGAACAGCGGCTCTTCGTCGTTCATCGGTATCTGCACGGCCAACTCCCCGCCGTCATTCAGCCTGCTCATAAGAAACGGGATAAGGCTGCGGTGATCCGGAACCCATTGCAGACATGCGTTTGAAAACAGCAGATCAAAAGTCCCGTCCAAAGACCAAACGTCGCAGAGCCTGAATTTCAGCTCAGGATAACTCGCGCGGGCCTTAGCCGTCATATCGGGCGAACTGTCTATGCCTATCACGTCCGCATCGGGGAAAAATGACTTGAGTACAGCCGTACTGTTGCCGGGGCCGCAGCCGATATCCGCAGCAGACCTCGGACTCAGGCCCGTCAGCCTTGAAGCAAGATCCCGCGCAGGCTGAGTGCGCTGATCGCCGAACTTCAAATACTGTTCCGAATCCCAATCGGCCATAAAGCCCTCCCTCATAAAACAAAACCGCAGCGGCATAAACCTCGCTGTCGACACGGTCTGTATCCGACACACTTATTATACCGTATTATCGCAAATAAATCAAGGGCGAACCGACTCATTTTCGACCGACTTTGCAGTAAGAAGATGAAAAATTTACCTCGCTGATACACAGCGGCGCTCGGCAGGCAGCCCCCAAGCACCGCAGATTTAACGGATGGACAGCAGTGCGCTCACTTACGACTTTTGGCGACATTCATGACAATATACACAGCCAGCAGCACGGCCACGGACGAGACCAAAACCGCATACATCTCGCCTATCCCGACGCGGCTGCCGAAGAAGTACAGATTGCAGTCCAAAAAATCCCTGACGGAGTCCGTGACCTGCGGCGCCGCGCCCGCCGAGGACATGGCCGAAAGCACGCCGCGCAGCGAATGATTCCTTATCAAAGAAGTGCCGTATGTGCCGGGCAGGCAGGAAAGGACGTTCCTGAGCCCCTCGTCAAACGACGATATAGGCATATACGCGCCGCAGATAAAGCCGTAGCCCGCGCTGACGATTGTACCCACCGCGGAAGCCTGACCCTGAGTAGACAGAAAGAAATTTACGACAGAAGACAGCGCAGTACCGAACAACGTAAGCACAAACACGTCCAGCAGCAGAAACAGCACGTCTGCCAGCGACATGAACCAGCCTACGGCCCACACATATATCAGGCATAAGGCCATACCCGCCGCAGCAATGATAAAAGTAGATATAAACGTAGCCGCGTAATAACCCACAGCCAAGGCTGCGGGACTGACGGGAGTCATCCTCAGGTCGCGTACGGAGCCGTTGGATTTATCCTGCACCATAAGAAAATTGGAACAAAACGCCACGGTCACGCAGGATACCGCAAGTATGGACGACATCAGCTGCGCTCCTACTAGCCCGTCCGCGATGTTCTGCGGCAGCGCAATGCCCTGGGGAAGCGACGAGGTAAACGTATCTCTGTATACATCGGCCAAAAACGTAACGTAAAGCACCAGCAGAATAGCAGGCGTGATAAGGGAAGTAAAAAACATGCCCTTGTCCTTAAAAAACAACTTTATATTTCTCCATATCAACGCATTTACAGACCTCATACCATATCCCCCGTCAATTTTTTGCCGGTCACGGCCAGGAACACATCGTCCATCTTGCCCTTGGCTATCTCATAGTCCTTAAATACGTCGGGATGCCTGACTATCAGCTCCGTTGCGGCCGCCGTATCGGGCACGGACAGCTTAAAGCCGTCGATAGTCCGCTCATATTTGACGCCCAGGGACTTGACCGAAACCTCGTCAACCCCATAAAGGGTTATAAAGTCGCCGGTATAGGCGTTTTTAAGCTCCAGCGGAGTACCCTCGGCGGCTACTGCGCCGCCGTCGATTATCAGCACATGGTCGGCTTCGGCGGCCTCCTCCATATAGTGCGTGGTGAGAAATACGGTCATATTTCTGTCGCGCCGCAGCCCAGCCACCACGTCCCACAGCGTCCTGCGGGTCTGAGGGTCCAAACCCGTAGTAGGCTCGTCGAGCACGAGTATCTCAGGCTCATGTATCAACGCCCTGGCCACGTCTATGCGCCTGCGCTGACCGCCCGAAAGCTTGCCGAGCGGACGTCTGAGAAGCTCCTCAAAGGACAAAAGGCGCGCCAGCCTGGCCAGCCTGGCCTCAAAATCACGACCCGTCAAACCGTAAAGGGCGGCTCGGGAACGCAGATTATCCCTGACGCTGAGCGCCCGGTCGAGCACGGAACTTTGAAATACCACGCCGAGCTTTTTCTTTATTGCCGCAGGATACCTGTCTATATCAGCCCCGGCTATGGTCACGCTGCCGCTGTCCTTCGGTGTCTGCCCGCACATTATGTTGATGGTAGTGGATTTGCCCGCGCCGTTTACGCCCAAAAATGCGAACAGCTCTCCCTGACGTACTTTAAAGCTGAGGTCCTTTACCGCCCGTATCCTGCCGAAACTCTTATTGAGAGCGCTGATTTCTATTATATTATCCATACGGCCTCCCGCAAGTCCGCGCGCCTGCGCGAAACGTTTATTATACTCATTATAAATAAAAAAATATTTACACGAATATGTCAATACGCTGAGATAAAAAGTTGCAAACATGTCACAAAATTTAATTCCTGCTTAACCCTGGGACGAAAGCTTTAACGTATTCATTACAAGGTTTTGACCTAATCAAACATAATAAAATATCGGGCTGCACCTCAACGCATTCCGCCTGAAGACTCAAAATAACATGCAACTCGGATTTTAATATAAGAACTTAATCAATATGATATTTACAATAATATTGATAATATAATACATATTAAAGCCCGGCAGACTTATCGAAGCCTGTCGGGCTTTTTAATACGGGCATAAATCAGTACCAATCGTGCTTTTCGTTGCGGTCAAGGGCATTTATCAGCTGCATTTCGTCGTCCGTCAGCTCAAAGTCGAACAAGTCGAGATTTTCGCGTATATGCTCGGGGTTGCTTGAACCGGGTATAACGACGACGCCTTTCTGCAGATTCCACCGCAGGATAACCTGAGCGGAAGTAACTCCGTGCGACTGAGCTATAGCCGATATCGTCTCGTCGCCGAGCAGCTCGGACGTATACCCGCGGCCGCCGAACGGGTACCACCCCTGCACAACTATGCCCTTTGACTGAATATAGGGGATGACGTCGTTTTCCTGATAGTACGGGTGGATCTCGTTCTGCACGAGCGCGGGCGTTATATTGACCTGAGGCAAGAACTCCTCAAGCTCCTCAATATAACAGTTGGAAAGGCCTATTGAGCGGACCTTGCCGTCTGCGACGGCCTGCTCCATGGCCAAATAAGCCTGCACGTCGCCCTCGCCCGGATGGTGAAGCAGAAGCATATCGATATAGCCTATATCCAGCTTTTGCAGGGCTTCGTCTATAGCGTCTTCGGCGTCGGCGAATTGGGACGGATACAACTTAGTAATCACAAAGATCTCTTCACGCGGCACGTTCGAGTCTCGAACAGCCCGACCTACGGCGGCCTCGTTATGGTACATATAAACGGTATCTATCGGACGCCCGCCCGCTTCAAGCAGAGCCGTAACGGAGTTATAGCATTCCTCGTCGAAAAGGCTGTAAACGCTGATCCTTATCTGTACGCCGCCTCGAATATTCCTGCGCACTCCTCGTCGGACATCGGGCACGGATTGGCCAAGAACAGTCCGCCCATAGTTTGACGGGCATTTACCGCCAGGGTCATAAATTCAGACTTCTGTATACCATAGTCGCTCATCTTAAGGTCCGCCACTCCGCAGTCTGCCTGAAGCCTGCCCAATGCGGTGATAAAGTCCTGAGCCTTATCGGCCTGAGGCATACCCATTACGCGCGCCATCTTGACAAACTGTTCGTCGCAGGCGTGCCTGTCTATAAAGAACTGAGCGAACGCTTTGGATATCATTATAAGCCCCGCGCCGTGAGGCAACTGAGGATGGTAGGCGCTCATGGCATGCTCCATAGAGTGCTGAGCCGTAGTGCTGGTAAGCTGCATGGTCATGCCTGCCAAAGTGCTGCCGTAAGCCACATGTTCGCGCGCCTGCAGGTCGTTGCCGTCTCTGACGGCGGCGGGCAGATAGCGGGCAATATTTTCTATAGCCGACAGCGCGAGAGTTTCACTGAGAATATTTACGCCGCTGGACATCATGACCTCGGTGTTGTGGAACAGTGCGTCAAACCCCTGATACGCAGTATATTTCGGGGGCACGGAACGCATAAGCTCGGGGTCTACTACGGCAAGGACCGGGACGAGCGAGGGGTCTCCGAAGCCGATTTTCTCGTGAGTCTCAGGGTTGGAGATGACACCCCAGCAGTTTATCTCAGAGCCTGTGCCTGCGGTGAGGGTTATTGTTACAATAGGCAGTCCGGCGTGCTGCAGAGGCTGACCTTTGCCCGTGCCGCCGTTGACGTAATCCCACAAGTCGCCGGGATTGGCAGCCATGGCGGATATAGCTACGGCAGAATCGAGCACCGCGCCGCCGCCGAGCGCGACGATAAAGTCGCAGCCGTTTGCCTTGGCGAACGCCGCTCCGCGCATTACCACATCCTTTACGGGGTTCTGCATAATTTCGGCAAACTCCGCCACTTCGACACCGGCTCTGCGCAGCTGCTCTAAGGTGCGCTCATATGCGCCGCTGACTTTTGCAGACTTGCCGTTAGACATCAGGAGAAGGGCTTTTCTGCCGGGCATACGCCTGCCGCCCAGCTCGGCCAAACGGCCGCTGCCGAATATAATATCGGTGGGGTTATAGAAGCTGAAATTCATGTTCATTGTAATCTCCTCCTAATTATTTTCTTTTTTCAGTTTATATATAAGATAGTCCAGGCAGTCGATCTGCTTTTGGCCGCGCTGAACCCTGCTCAGCAGGGTCTTGCGGTATCCCGTTATCACACGCAGCAGCGCCGCATAGTCGTGTCTCTGAGCCAAAGCCATGCAACGGTCGGCCATGGCGTCGTCGCAGCCCGCGTCTTTGAGATTCTGATAGACTATCCCGAACTTATCAAATGCCTGCGCCATCCATAAACGCCTCCTACGGACACATTATATGACAAGCGGGTACATATGTCAAATACTTATAATTTATAGCATGATATTCTTGACAGGAATATCATTTTGACGTATACTGTAGACATGGAAGATAATGGGAGTGATAAAATCACTCTATATAACAGGGATGACGTTTCGTTCGCCTCTTAATTTACATAAAAGACAACCGCGGAACATGCCGATTTAATCTTCATCTGCCGCGGATGAAGATTCCTATTACGCTTCAGCGGCAGAATGGAGATTAATATGGAGTTGAGGGTTCTTCGCTATTTTTTGGAAATAGCCAGGTGCGGAAACATATCCAAGGCCGCGCAGACCCTGCACGTATCTCAGCCGGCGCTGTCCAAGCAGATAAAGGAACTGGAAACGGATCTAGGCAAAAAGCTGCTGCGCCGAGGCAGCTCAGGGGTAGAGCTGACAGACGAGGGCATGCTGCTGAGGAAGAGGACAGAAGACATCCTGGACATGGTAGACAAGACGGTAAATGAATTTAAGGCCCTGGACGACATAACGGGCGGAGAGGTGCATATCGGCTGCGCCGAATCCTACCAAATCAAATACCTCGCGCGTACGATAAAAGCGCTGAAAGAAAGCTGCCCTCTGCTGACATACCACCTCACGAGCGGAAACACGGAACAGGTAGTGGAGAGACTCGACAGAGGTCTTATAGACTTTGCGTTCATCGTCGAGCCGCCCGAACTGTCAAAATACAACTATCTTAAGATACCGGGCACAAACGTATGGGGGCTGATAATGAAAAAGACCGACCCGCTGGCGGACAAACCGCATATATGCGTCGAGGACCTGACGGGGCTTGAGCTGATCTGCTCCGACCAGGGCATGAAAAACGACATCCCACGCTGGTGCGGAGAAAAGGCGGACGAGCTCAAACTGTCGGGCACAGTAAACCTCGCCTACAACGGCTCCGTCTTCGTAAAAGAGGGGCTGGGATACATGCTGTCCTTCGACAGTCTGATAAACACGGGAGAAGACAGCGAGCTGTGCTTCCGCCCGCTTTATCCTGCGCTGGAGACGGATATGTACGTGATATGGAAAAAATACCAGGTCTTTACCCCGATAGCGGAACTGCTGCTCAACGAGCTCAAGACTCAGTTTAGACAAAAATAACTTTTAAGGTCAGTATAATAAAAACCGAGGAAAAATAATACATGAAACAGCAGCAGGGGCGCTCTATGGTCCCGCAGATAGGCTGAGGAAGAAAAAATACATAAAACCTTATTATTGCAGTTAAAAGTCCGCGCCTACAATATAAGCAGAAAAAAAACGCAACAAGTCCCCGCACAAGCGCACTCGGCCGTTAAAAAACCGCGTTCGTAAATCTTGACACGAAAAGGACGAAAATTGCGGCAAACTGAAGATTAAAATCAAATCGTTTATAACATCGGCCCATACTTGAAATAATCGAGTTAACACAGATTTTCTGAGATAAATGAACGAACTCTTATACGGTAAAATGCGCGAACACAATCTTATGAGACAAATGAGCAAACGCTCGCTTATACGGTGAACGAACGCTCGCTTCTGTGACGAATAAGCGAACATGCATTTTTTGACAAAAGATTGTACATCATTTTTTTGACAAAAAAAAGAGTAACATTATTTTTTTGACAAAAGAGCCGCGGCCTTTCCTAAGAAGAAAGGCCGCGGCTTATTTTTTCCAACATGGAGATGCGGTATCACGGAGTTATCAGTCCAGTATATTTACTATAGGCTCCGTATCGGCGTCGTATACATAAGTGTAGACGCCGCCCTCGTCCATCGTATTGCCTTTGAAGTTAATGGTATACTTGGTAAAGTCGTTGCTCCTGCCGCTGACGCCCTGCAAGAGTACAAACACCTTGTTCCACATATTGTCGGTATTTGCGACATTATCATAGATATTAAACGTTGCGCTTGCGCCGGAATAGTTGGACAGACGCACGGCGTTGGAAACGTTGATGAACTCGTTTTTCTCTATGGTTATCTCCGCACCGTCCTCGACAAGGTATATGCTGACGGCGTTATTGCCGCAGTTTACAAAATGGTTGCCGGAAATAGTAACGCTGCCCACGGCCTTGCTCTGACTGAACTCTATGCCGTTATAAGTATAGTTGGTCACGGTATTGCCGGTAAAGACGATGTCGCCGCCGGCCGCGATATTGACTGCCGTATGGGCGCCCGCACTGCCTGTATCGGCCTCGATTACAGAATCCGCCATAGTAAAGTCGGTCACGGTAGCGGGTACTGTTACAGCGGGAGTAGAGGGTTCGTTTGCGGAAAGCTCGGCTTTATTGAGCACAACTCCGTCGGCAGAGACTGTCACGGGTGCGGTAGCCTTAAGATTGTTTATCGTAACGGATTTGTCTATATCCAAAGGCTCGCTGACCTCGCCCGCCACGTCCAGTACGTCGCCCGGCTCGGCCTGCTCTATCGCATCGGCCAAATCGGAAGCGGACGTGAGCGGACAAGCTGCGACAGGATCGTTAAACGGAGCTTTTTGGCTTGCGTAAGCCGTAAACGTGAGGGTCAGCCCCTGCTTGAGAGCGTCGGCCGCGTCGAGCATGTCCTCGTTGGTCAATGACGAGTCATAAGAGACCTTATCACCCTGAAGAACGCTGAAAGACTTGGTTTGATCGTCCTTAAGCACCTCTCGGTAGTACACGGAATCATATCCGTCAAGAAGCTCCCAGCCATCGGCTATATCGTAGTCGACAAGGTTGTCGGTATTGTCGTCCACATAAACGTATACATAGGCGTCTACGGTATTATTGAGCGTGACGGTGGGGTTCTTGGTCTGAGAGGTTCCGGGAATGATTTGATACGAGCTGCCCGAAGTCTCCGAAAGAGAGACCGACACCTGATTTGTCTTAAATTCGTTGACGACGTCCTCAGATTCACTATGCAAATATGCAAAAGTACTTCCGCCCACTACGGTCGCTACGGCCAAAACAACGCCGAGGCAAGCCGTAACTATGCGTTTTTTCGCATATTTCATAACATTACCTCCTGATTTAATAACAAAATTATTCCCTGATTTTTCAGTATAACGGTCAGCCTCCGACGGTTACGGTCTCGCCGTTGAGAATAAATTCGCCGCCGTTAACCGTATATCCGTTAGCTTCCAAATCTTCGGCGGCGTCCCAGGACGGCATTCCGGTATAGCCGCCTATCAGACGGTCCGTGCCGTTATTCTGCTCGAAACGCCCGCCGTTGACTATGATTTTGGCTCCGGCAGAGGGATTGGTCACCAGCACGTAATAGCTGGTGGGGCTGCCCTCGGGATCTTCGACGGTAAAGGAGCCTCCGTTTATGGTTATCGTGCCTGAGTTGCAGGCTACGCCGCCGTTCATGGAGCCGTGAACGTACCCGTCGTTGATGGTCATTTCGCCTGAGTTTTGGACAGCGTACGAATATACGCCGCTGCCGTACATCGGATTGGCGTTGGATACGCCCTCAAAGTCGCCGCCGTTTATCTCCATGGTAGCGCCCGCGCGGTTATTCACAGCGCCGGTGGCGTAATATGTACCCCCGTTTATCACGGCATGGCCGCCCGTCTGATTGTCGATAGAAGCGCCGTTGCCGAGGTCGTAGCCTATGAACGTGCCGCTCTCTATGACCAAAGTGCCGTAGTTGCGTATAGTGCCGAACGCCTGGGTGCCCGTGGTGTCTATAGTGCCGTCTCCGATAATAGTCAGGCTGCCGTAATTGACGATAGGCCTGGCCTGAGCATCCTGCCCCAGCTCGGTATCGGGATTATTCTGAGTGGTTATGGTCTTGCCCGCGAGGTCGAGCACAACCTCGGCGCCCTCGGGTATCTCGATAAAATCATCTATCACGACGTTTTCGGTAAGAGCAGCGCTGCCGCCGGACTCAAGAACGCTCGTCAGAGCCTCGGCCGTACCGACCTTGACCGCGCTGGCATACGGATAAGCCTCGGCGGCGCTGCCGAACGCATCGGCCTGTATCGCATATGCTTTAAACGTAAGCTCTATGCCTTCCTTAAGATTACCTTCGGAGTCGAGCATAGCGCTGTTGCCGATATCCGCGCCGTACACGACCTTGTTATCCTTGAGTACTGCAAAAGACTTGTCGGCCGCATCGGCCGCTACATACATATAATACACGCCATCGTAGCCCTCAAGCTCCTGCCAGCCGTCAGCTATGGAATATCCTATCAGACCCTCTGTAGAATCAGCAACTTTAACATATACATAAGCATCGGTGGTATTGTCTACGCTGACTGTCGGGTCTTTAGCCTGTTCCGTACCGGGAACAATATTGTATGCGCTGCCGGTAGTCTCTGCCAAAGAGACGTTGACCCGGAATGTGTTAAATTCGTTAACGACGTTCTCCGACTCGCTCTGCAGATAGGCCAGCGTGCCGCCGCCTACAGCCAGCACAACGGCAAGGATCGAGGAAAGAGCCGCTACGAAAATATTCTTACGTTTCGTATTCATTGTCTCATCCTCCGATTTATTCGCCGTCAGGCACTACGGTATACCAAATATCGCCGTTGGGCTGCTCGCTCGACTCCACGTGGTAGCCCTCCGCCACTTGATTTTCCGCAGGATGTTCGTTGTTGTTTGCAGACGGGTCGCAGTTCACAAAGGTTCCGCCGTACACCGTAAAGGTAATGTCATCCTTATAATCATCGTACTTATTGAGCACGTAGCTTACGCCTCTATATTCTTCGCAGGAGAACATACCTCCGTAAATATTCACGGTTATGTCGCTGCCCGAGGCGAATATACAGCCTCCGGCACTGCCGTGATAGCTGCCGCCGTAGATGTTTATGGTAGAATCGGAAAAAGCGTAGAACGTATACTGCATGTCGGACGTATCCACCTGAGTAGCCTCGTCTCCGTATACATCGAGCACGGCACCGCTCCTGACGTCAAACAGCGCGTCACCCGCCGTACCCTCTTTGCCGACTATATTGCGGCCGTCAAGTACTAACACGGTATCTTCGGCGAGGTCGAATCCCTTGGAGTTCCCCGCACCGTTGGAAGCGGTCTGAGAGTCCACGACGATATCGTCGGTCAGGACTACAGTGCCGCCGTTCTGCAGATTCTCGGAGAGTTCGGATACATTTGATGAGGCCTTTGCGTCCGTATCCGCCGACAGCATCCAGGCCGACAGCGCGGAAGCGAACGGCTCGCACTGCACGGCATAGGCCTTAAAGGTCAAATCCAGACCTGTCTTAAGAGCTTCAGACTCGTCCAGCATGTCGCCGTTGTCCAGCTCGGCGCTGTAGTATACCTTATTGTCCTGCAGCACATAGAAGGTCTTGTTTTCGGCATCGGCCGCCACTCGGCGATAATATACGTCTGCAACGCCGCGAAGCGGAAGCCAGCCGTCCGCGACGGTATAGCCGACGAGCCCGCCGGTGTTGTCGCTTATGCGCACATATACATATGCGTCCACGGTATTGTCCACGGTAACGGCGGGGTCTTTGTCCTGCTCGGTACCGGGGATTATATCATATTGATTGCTGTAAGTCTCTTCCAAAGAGACCTGCACTTTGTTTGTCTTAAATTCATTGACTACGTCTCCGCTCTCACTTTGCAGATATGCAAACGTGCCGCCGCCGATTATCATCGACGCCGCCAAAGCAACTGCCGATACGGTAGTGAGAACTTTTGATTTTTTGCTTCTCTGCATTGGTCCTTTTCCTCCTTTTTTTTGATATAAAGGGGCTCCGCGCCCTTAAAGGGTCTTGTCCGCCTTTCGGCAGAGGACCTAAGCCTCGGGCACTACGGTGTACCAAGTGCCGTCTGCTTTTTCTTCGGAAACCACCTTATAGCCGTCCGCGACAAAGCTCACAGGTCCGCCGGGCTCAGTGCTGGAGTTTGAGGGGTCATATTCAAAGAACGAACCGCCCCTGACCTCTATAACGCTGCCTGAATTGTCCTGCGTGTTGAGAGTCCATATGGGGTCGTTGTTTTTGAACGTACCGCCGTTTATCGTGATATGGCCGCCGTTTTCGGCATAAATAAGGGAGTTCTCGGAATTTTCGTTGACATAAGTGCCGCCGTCTAACACAATGTACGCGCCCGCGCCGCTGCACTGTACGGCGATTCTTATGCCTCCGGAATTTTTGCCGCTCACGGTGCCGTCGCCGATGACCGTTATGGCCGTGGGCTTGTCCGCATCATCATTTTCGATAAGTACGGCAGCGCCGTCCATAATTGCAGGGCTCACGGTGTGACCGTTAAGGTCAATGGAAACATTCTGCCCGTTTGAAGTGGAATTGGTCAGCTTGAGCGTCTGCATATCCCCGCCCAAAATAACGTCCTTGCCGTATTTCATGGCAGTGATGGCCCTTGATTTTGAGTTTACTTCCATTACTTTATCGGTATTTGAAAGGACGTACGCATCGGCAGACGAGAAATTTCTATAGCTGCCGTTTGAATATGTGCCCGAATACTTTTGGATAGCGTACGCCTTAAAACTCAGCTCCAGGCCGTCTTTAAGAGCGCCGCCTTCATCGAGCATATCCCCGTTTGAGACAGCCGCGTCATAGTAAACGGCGTCATCCTTAAGGATCCCGAACACCTGCGCCTCATCCGAAGCGTCTACGGAACGGTAATAAACAGGCTTGCCGAAATCCGTAAGCGCCGACCAGCCGTCGGCTATCTCGTATTTAACAAGCCCCTGCGTAGTATCCGTAATTTCAACGAACACAAACGCGGGCACGGAAGTTTTCACCGTTACCTTGGGGTCTTTTCCCTGAGTCGTACCGGGGATTATATCATACTGATTTCCCTTCGTTTCCTCCAGCGCAACTGTTACCTGATTGGCTTTGAATGAGTTTACGACGTCGTCCGTCTCGCTTTGCAGGTAGGCGTATGTGCCGCCGCCCGCTATGACAGCGCAGGCCAAAGCGACTGCAAGACAAACCGTCAATGTATTTTTCTTTTTCATGACCTCATCTCCTTATTCTCTACGTCAAATTAACAATGCTTTGTCCGCCTCTCAATGCTCCGCGGACGCTCTGATCCCGCGGCGTCTATGCAGTATAAGAACCATTCCCCCGACGACTGCTCCCGCGGCGCAGAACGCATATGCGTCCGCATCGGAAGTGGGAGGATTGTCAGGCTCCTGAGGCTTGTCCGGGTCAGAGACTTCGTCAGAAGAGAAAGTATTTACACAAGTGACGGACAAAGAGGACATATAGGCCGTCGTGCCCCTGACGGACAGAGATAGAACGGCTGAAATCAGGCAGACAAATACCGAAAGCAGCGCCGCCCATTTGCACGCGAGCGCAAGGGTTCTGCTTCGAGTCATGCCGAACACCTCCTTTAAAAATCTCTACTGCGTCAGGCTATCTCGGGATAAACAGGCTGCACTCCGGCGTCGAAGAACTGCTCGACGGCCAGGTCTGTCGCAGCCTGAGACGACAGAGACTGGGTCTGCACGGCGTATGCGGTGACCGAAAGAGTCCTTTCTCCGAGGATGTCTATATCATCGGCCGTCAAATCCGCAGATACCGTAACCGTAGTGAATATAGGATTGAGAACGACGTCTGCATCCGCCTCGGAAGCGTCCACCCTAATGCTGTAGGCGTAAAGGGCTTTTCCGTCCGACTCAGCCACTTTGAGCCAGGACTGCTCGTCGTAATTCATGGTAAATTTGTCCGACAGCCCGTTCTCAACGCACAGGAACACGTAGCACTCCTCGCTGCCCTTAAGCACGGTGGGCGTCGGGTCCTTGTCCAGCACTGCTCCGGCTACATACTTATAGGAATTGGAAGTTACTCGCTGAGCGCCTTCGCCTTCGATAGCTTTGCCGTCCGTTCCGACGAGCGCTTCGTCAAGCTTTATCGCTATTGCGCCGCCTGCAAAGGTATTTACCACAGGCTGGCTGGTAGACGACAGCCACGACAAAGTAGGCGCTATGGTCAGCGCGGCTATAAGGCACAGCATGAGGCATGTCAGCATCAGTTTTTGACTTTTCCTCATTTTTTCAACCCTTTCTTTTTTCTTTATTTATCCTATGAAGCACAAAGACTTTAAGCCTTGGCGCACATAAAATACATTTGGAATACAAAGCTTTCGCATACATAAATAACACAGCGTCCGATTGCGCCGTATCAGCGGGGGCCGCGGCGCCTGCGCCGGGACTGCGGCTCTTCGGGACAGCGTCTGCGCAGGGAACCTGCGGAAGGCGGCGCTGCATTATCCGGCACCGGACCGGCCGTCTGCTCGCTTTTATCGGAGTCAGAGCCCTTAATCTCTGCAGAGGGTACGCCGCTGTCTCTGCGCTCCCCGTCGGGATCATCGGCGTGCCTGCCGCGGCGGCCTTTTACCTGCGAGACGATATCCCACACAAGGGAAGCGACGAACAGCGAGGCTATAACGGCTATTACAATCGGTCGGTTATCCTCGTCAGTAAGGAAGCGTATCGGCCTGCCTAAACCCGGAATGCCGAGAAAAACCTTTCCCACTACGTTATCCCACAAAACGGGCGCATCCTGAGTATTGTTCGCGTCGCCCTGAGTGATAAACTTACGGTTAGCCGCATCTATCTGCACTACGCGGTGCGTGACCAGTACCCCGTCCTCATTGAGCACATAAGTTATAACGTCCCCGACCTGTATCTGCTCCGGCTCGATATCCTGCACTATCACCAAGCTGTCAACCGGATACGCAGGAGCCATACTGCCGCTGTCTACAGAGAACAAATTCCACCCCATTGCCTTGATAATAACAAACAATATCGCAATCACGGCGATAAAGGCGGTTATAAAGGAAAAAATAAAATTCCCGACTAAGCTTAAAATCTCTTTTGCTTTTGGGTTGAGCTTTACCATAGCCCCTCCTTGACATGCCGCAGCCGGACACGAATCAGCATTATGTGACAATTTTCAGCTAAATATGACAAAAAAAGTTATCATAAAACCCCAATAAAACACATACAAATATATAATAACACTTTTAGCGTATTTCTTCAAGTGGAGGTCCGCATATTTAACAAAAAAAAGAAGATATATTTGGCGCAAACTTTGATGCAAATGCAACAAAACAACAGCCGTCCAGTACGGTAAAAGATAAAAATAACCCTGAATTTCTTATCCATTATACCCTATATTTTGAGTATAGTCAAGAGGGTAATTATGTTAATATAAAAAAAATAAGCCGTACTTAGTAGGTACAAACCGCCCGCAGACGGCGGATATTCCGCAATTTCATGCTCTTTGGGCTCTAAACACGGCCGTATTAATACGCCCGATTCGCCTTGCGAAACTTATTCACGACTGCGGGTGCACAGCGGTTTTGAGATATTTTTTTATATAGCGCAAAAGCTGTGATATGTATTACGAGTCTTTGCGGCAGCGGAACTGTTTAACGCCTCAATACCGAGAGTTGTCCCTGTTAAGTACAGCGCATCATACAAACAACTTAACAGCACGGAGGGCGACACAAGATGATAAGTTACGCGCCGTTTTACGAGACGTTATTCAAAAAAGGAATTACAGAGTACAATCTCATATTTAAGCAGGGTTTTTCGGCCAACACGCTATACCGCATGAAAAAAGGAGAAGCTATCAGCACCAAGACTCTTGACGCGCTATGCTACGCGCTGGACTGCGAGGTCGGAGACATACTCAAGTTTATAAAAGAATAGAGCCCGTTCCGTCTATGCGGACGGGCTCTATTCTTTGCGGTAATCAGAAAATCAAAGCATAAAATACAGACATGAAGTCTTCTCCGAAGTTCGGCGTTTCCTTAAGCAGATGCCGCATTATTCAATCCGCTGAAAACAGAAGGAGGCCAAACAGAACATTTATTTAACTAAATCGAAGATTATTTTACACAGACTCAGAACGCCGGATATGCCCGCCTAAGCCGCGACGGGCATATCCGGCCAGCCTGTTTATACATACCGCACATTATGCAAAATGCAGGATATACAGCCGCAAACGACTCAAGGATTATTTTAAACACAGAGATGAAATAAAGAAACAAACCGCGATAATACGGGTGGCTTTGATCTTCACGGTCATTTTACGGGCATTTTACGCTATCTTGCTTGTATTGGCAAGAGCGCGTATGCTAAAATTTATACTGTAGGCTGATAAGCGTACAGAAGTGATTTAAGGAGTGTGAAGGTATGTCAAGCAAAGTCAGGCATGCAGTTCTTTCCGGGCGCAACCTGCGCAAGACCGGGCAGAGACTGCTCAGCGGCATACTGTCGGTAGCGACTGCCGGCAGCATACTGTTTTCTGCCATGCCGATTACCCGAGCGGCCAAGCTCGACGTCGGCGAAGTAATAAAAGAAGTCATATCCTCAGACAGCGTAGACGTCGCGGACGGAGTGAGCTACGAGCAGGCGACGTTTAAGACCGAGGACG
>CALXAN010000016.1 GCA_944386305.1 uncultured Clostridia bacterium | reverse complement strand
GGATGTGGTGGTCGGCTGCTCTGCGAAAAATGAAATCGTCGACCTCGTCGAGAAATATGCCCTCGATCATGAAAAGAAGATATCTGTCTGCGATATCCTCAGTGCGGAGAATTTTGAACCTATGCATGTGCGGCGCGGAGATCATACCCGGGCTCAGATCAAGGTTGAGGACGGGTGCTGCAATTTCTGTTCTTATTGTATAATCCCTTATGCAAGAGGCCCCGTTCGTTCCAAATCGATCGAAGACGCTTACGAAGAGGCTTTGACGCTGGCGGCAAACGGATACCGAGAGATCGTGATTACGGGCATACATTTGGACAGTTTCGGCGTCGATAGGGGAGGCTGTGAGCTTATCTCACTGCTGAGGCGCATAGATTCCGTTTCGGGACTGGACCGTATACGCCTCGGATCGCTTGAGCCCGTATTTATTACTGACGACAATTTGGACGGGCTTATCGGCATATCAAAGCTCTGCCCGCAGTTTCATCTGTCGCTGCAAAGCGGGAGTGCCGATACGCTCAGGCGAATGAACAGGCATTATACGCCTCGGGAATATGCCGAGGCTGTCTCAAAGCTTCGGGCCGCTTATCCTGACTGCGCGGTGACGACCGATGTAATAGTGGGATTCCCGGGTGAGAGCGACGAGGAGTTCGAAGAATCGCTCGATTTTGTACGTTCAATGTCTTTCGCCAAGACGCATGTGTTCCCTTTTTCGGCAAGAAGGGGGACCGCCGCGTTCTCTATGAGCGGACAGATCCCGCCGTATGTAAAAAAACTTCGGGCGGCGCAGATGTCGCAGACCGCCGCGCGCGGCGAAGCTGAATTTTACGAATCCATGCTCGGGCGTACGGTCGATGTGCTCTTCGAAAGCAGTGAGGACGGTGTGTTTTACGGTCATTCGGCAAATTATGCCAAAGTCGCCGTAAATTCTGAGGCAGATATAAGGAACAAGATTTTGCCGATATATATATACAAGGCGGAAGCCGGATTATGTTACGGCCGCGCGGCAGGCCAGGCTAAGTAGATCGGGAGGGAAAATTTTGGCAAAAAAATATAACGATGAAAGCATTTCATCTCTGAAAGGCGCGGAGCGAGTCCGCTCAAAACCGTCGGTTATTTTCGGATCGGACGGTATAGACGGATGCTGCCATGCTTTCTTTGAAATCGTGTCGAACTCGATAGATGAATTTAAGGGCGGATATGGAGATAAGATAATCGCTACCCGTTTTGCGGACCAGTCCCTTGAGGTCATAGATTTTGGGCGCGGTATTCCCGTCGATTACAACAAGAACGAGGGCCGATACAACTGGGATCTGCTGTTCTGCGAAATGTATGCGGGCGGCAAGTATAAAAAGGGCAATTCCGAAGTTTACGAGTATTCGCTCGGCCTCAACGGCCTGGGCCTGTGCGCCACACAGTATGCCTCCGAGTATATGCAGGTAGAGGTATATAACGGCGAATATAAATATGAACTTTCTTTCAAGCACGGAGAACCGGCCGAACCGGCCGATGAAATGCTGCACAAGACGCCCTCTAAGCACAAATCCGGCACCCGCATCCGCTGGAAACCCGACAACAAAGTTTTTAAGGATATAGATATTCCGAAAGAATACTTTATCGATACACTCAAGCGACAGGCTATATGCAATGCGGGGCTTACCATCGTATTTCGCTATCAGATGCGGGAGAATGCCGATTTTGAGGAATACACTTATTATTATGCAGACGGCATAAACGATTATTTAAGGGAGCTGGTAGGCGAGGAGCCCACCCTGTGTCCCGTACAGTCCTGGTCGTGCGAGCGCAGGGGCAGGGACAGGGAAGACCTGCCCGAGTATAAAGTCAAGCTCAACGTTGCTTTCTGCTTTTCCAATAAAATACAGCGGGTAGAGTATTATCACAATTCCAGTTTTTTGGAATACGGCGGAGCGCCCGACAAGGCGGTCAGGAATGCGTTTTTGTACGGGTTTGACAACTATATCAAGCAGACGGGCAAGTATAATAAAAATGAGAGTAAGATAACTTTTCAGGATATTGCTGATTGTCTGCTGCTGATATCCAATTCTTATTCAACGGAGACTTCTTACGAAAACCAAACTAAAAAGGCCATAAGCAATAAATTCATACAGGAGGCTATGACTGAATTTCTCAGACACAATATCGAAGTCTTCTGCATAGAAAACAAGCAGTATGCCGACAAGATAGTAGAGCAGCTGCTGATAAATAAACGCAGCCGCGAAAACGCGGAAAAAACACGGCTGAATATAAAGAAAAAGCTTACAGGCGAACTTGATATGGCCAATCGCGTAGACAAGTACGTGGATTGCCGCACGAAGGACGTTTCGCGCAGGGAGCTGTATATAGTGGAGGGAGATTCCGCGCTCGGCTCCTGCAAGCTCGCCAGGAACGCGGATTTTCAGGCAATTATGCCCGTGCGCGGAAAGATATTGAACTGTCTGAAGGCCGATTACAACCAAATATTTAAAAACGACATAATCATGGATCTCGTAAAAGTCCTGGGCTGCGGCATTGAGATAAATGCAAAGGGTAAAAATCTGCCCGGTTTTAATTTGGACAGTCTGAGATTTAGCAAAGTCATTATTTGTACTGACGCCGACGTGGACGGTTATCAGATTCGTACGCTCATACTTGCCATGATATACAGGCTTATACCGACTCTCATAGAGGAGGAAAAAATCTTTATTGCTGAGTCTCCTTTGTATGAGATAAATACTAAGGATAAGACATATTTCGCTTATACAGACAAGGAGAAGAACGATATCCTTTCCGGCCTGAGCGTGAAATATACCGTGCAGAGATCAAAGGGTTTGGGTGAAAACGAGCCGGACATGATGTCGCTGACTACAATGCACCCCGATACGCGGAAGCTGATTCTTGTCACGCCTGAAGACGCAAAAAATACTGCCGAGGTTTTTGATATGCTTTTGGGAAATAATTTGCAGGCCAGGAAAGCACATATCGCCGAGGTGGGCCACAACTATGTGGAAATGGCAGATCTTTCATAAGGAGGATGTGCAAAAGTGGAAAACTATAAACAACAGCCTATAACCGAAACGCTCGAAGAAAACTATATGCCGTATATAATGAGCGTGATAATGTCGAGAGCCATTCCGGAAATCGACGGATTCAAGCCCTCTCACCGCAAGCTCCTGTATACTATGTACAAAAAAGGGCTGCTCAATTCCGGACGCACAAAATCCGCTAATATCGTCGGCGAAACTATGAAACTCAATCCGCACGGGGACGCCGCAATATACGAGACCATGGTTCGACTGACTCGGGCTCACGAGGCGCTGCTGCACCCGTTTGTCGATTCAAAGGGTAATTTCGGCCGCCATTATTCGCGCGATATGGCGTATGCTGCGGCGCGCTATACCGAGGCGAAACTCGAGCCGATATGTGCGGAAGTTTTCAGAGATATCGACAAGGACGTAGTCGATTTTGTGCCCAATTATGACGGGGAGACGACGGAGCCCACGCTGCTTCCCGTTTCTTTCCCCAATATTCTCGTAAATCCGAACCAGGGCATTGCCGTGGGTATGGCAAGCTCGATATGCTCGTTCAACCTTTCGGAAATATGCGAAACTGCAATAGCGCTCATGAAAGACCCTCAGCATGACCTGATGCTCACTCTTACGGGGCCTGATTTTCCGACTGGCGGACAGCTGATATACGACGCGGATGCTTTGCGCAAGATATATTCTACAGGCGTCGGGTCTATAAAAGTCAGAGCCAGCTATAGATACGACAAGAAAAACAACAGCATAGAGGTATACGAAATACCGTATTCTACGACGCTCGAGGCTATTATAGAAAAAATAGTGGATTTGGTAAAGGCCGGCAAGCTCAGAGAGATCTCAGACGTCAGGGATCTGAGCGATAAGGACCTGCGCATATCCGTAGAGCTCAAGCGCGGCACGGACCCTGATAAGCTCATGCGCAAGCTGTTTAAGCTGACTACGCTTGAAGACTCCTTTTCATGCAATTTCAATGTTCTGATAGCGGGTACTCCGCGTGTAATGGGCGTGGCGGAGCTGCTCGGCGAATGGATCGCTTTCAGGTCGGAGTGTATCAAGAGGGGCGTATTCTACGATCTGAACCGAAAAAAGGAACGGCTGCATTTATTGGAGGGTCTTAGAAAGATACTCGTCGATATAGATAAGGCCGTGCGTATCGTCAGGCAGACCGAAGAGGACAGCGAGGTCGTGCCCAATCTTATGATAGGTTTTGGTATCGATAAGGTACAGGCCGAATTTGTCGCGGATATAAAGCTGCGCAATTTCAACAAAGAGTACATACTCAACAAAACCGACGAGATAGACAAGCTCCGCAGGGATATAGAAGACCTGCAGGACGTGCTCGACCGGCCTGCAAGAATAAAGAAAATAATGACTGATCAGCTGCGCGAGATAGCAAAGAAATACGGCAAACCAAGACGCACCCGCATAATTTATGCCGATGAAACCGAGGCTGATGATGACACGGATGAGCAGACGCCTGATTATCCCGTAACGATATTTGTCACCAAGGAAGGATATTTTAAAAAAGTGACGGCGCAATCGCTCAGAATGAGCGGTGCCCATAAGTTTAAGGAAGGGGACGAGCTGGCGTGGACTTATGAGTCTAAAAATTCGGCGGAGCTTCTCGTATTTACCGACAAGCAGCAGGTATACAAGACCAAGGTGTCGTCTTTTGAGGATACGAAAATAAGCTTGCTGGGGGATTATCTGCCGCAGGTTTTAGGTTTTGAGGCAGATGAGAATGTGGTTTACGCCGTGCCTGCGACCGATTATTCGGGCCACTTGCTCATATTTTTCAAAAACGGTAAATGCGCGAAAGTGCCGCTGGACTCCTATGCTACCAAGTTGAACCGCCGCAAACTTATCAACGCATATTCGGCTGCAAGCGGGCTGGTCGGCATGTTTGTCGCAGAGGCCGGTACGGATGTGGTTTTGACATCTTCTAACGGCAGGATTTTGGTAATCAATTCAGACCTTATCCCCGCCAAAACCAGCCGGAACGCGGGAGGAGTCACGATAATGGCGCTTAAATCAAAAAACACTCTTGAACGAGCTTGCAGGCTCGCGCAGGATATGTTCGTGAGGCCTGATGCATATCGGGTCAGGTCTATCCCTGCTTCAGGATCGTTTCTCAAGGCTGAGGATAAGACAAAACAATGATATCTTTAGTCGTACTTTTCCAAAGCATCGGTGTACAAGGGGTACAAACGAGATAAAATAGAAATGAGGGGCGATAGAGCGGAAATGTCAGATTTTCCACTCTATCTGAACACGGTCGCTGGTGGCCTT
>CALXAN010000015.1 GCA_944386305.1 uncultured Clostridia bacterium | reverse complement strand
CAGACGGAGGCGAGGCGCATATAGACTTCAAGCTGTCGGAATACGAACAGACAATCATGCTGATAAACCATGAGGGCAAAGTCGCCTGCTCGGTATCGTACGATGAGCTTGAGGCAAATGTGTCGCTGGAGTACGACGGTGAGGGCTATACTCAGACGTTATATCCTACTCCCGGATTTGAAAATACGGACGGGGGACGCGATCTGTTCGCCCAGGCCCAGGACGAGGGCAAAACGCTGCTCATAAGCGAGGTAATGCCAAAGAACGACATATATCTCAAGCAGAACGGGGGCCGTTATTACGACTGGCTGGAGCTGTACAACGCCTCGAATGAAGATATAAACCTGAAAGATTATTTTCTGTCAAAGGACGACTCGAACCTCTTACAGTACCCTCTGCCCGACAAGGTGCTCAAACCGGGCGAATACTGCGTCATCATGGCGTCAGGAGATTCGGCGCTGACCACGAGCACCTATATACACGTCGATTTCAAGATAGACGGGCAGGACGACGAGCTGTATTTGACCAAAGCCGACTCGACTTATGCGGACGCCGTTCACGTATTCGGGGTCAGGTCAAACTACAGCCTGACAAGAATCGAGGGCAAACACGGATTCTTTTATACAGACGCTCCCTCACCCGGACGCGCATCGTCGGGACAAGGCTACAGGAGAGTGACGACTGAGCCGCAGACAACGCTCGCGGAGGGCGTATACGACGGCGTGCAGGAGCTTGAGATCGGCTTCTCCCCTATTCCGGGAGCGAAAATTTATTATACCACAGACTGCACTACGCCTACGCAAAACAGCAACCAGTACGACGGCACGCCTATTAAGCTAAATTCAACCACGGTGATTAAGGCCGCCTCGTATTCCGACGGGGCGCTCAGCAGCCCGGTAAAGACCTTCAGCTATATAGTAAACGAGGGGCACAGCCTGGGCGTAATAAGCCTTTCGGCCGACCCGTACTATTTATGGAGTGACGAACACGGTATATATGCCGACGGCCCCGGATGGACGGAGGTGTTCCCGCACAGGGGCGCTAATTTTTGGAAAGACTGGGAGATATCGGGACATGTCTCTTTTTTTGAGGAAGACGGAGGCTTTTCGGAGGACTGCGGCATCAAAATATTCGGAAACTGGGGCCGCGGATTGCCCCAGAAATCTTTTACCGTCAAATTTAAAGAAAAATACGGTCTTTCCGAGCTTCATTATCCGCTGTTCGAGAATTATGACGTGACGTGCTACAACTCTTTCATACTCCGCAGCGGCTCGCAGGACCAGTCTGTGGCAAAGATAAGAGACGAATTTTTTACCTCATTATCCAAGGCCGGTATGGACAGCATATACGTACAACAGTACAAGCCGTGCGTCGTATATCTCAACGGCGAGTACTGGGGAATATACTTCATACGGGAAAAGGTGGACGAAAACACATTATCGCAATACGAAAACGTAACGCCCGAAAGCATAGACCTGCTATACAATACGGGCACGGTCATCGCCGGCAGCAACGCAGACTATAAAGCGCTGGTGAATTATGTGACGTCTCACGACATGTCCGACCCCGAAAACTATGCCTACGCAGAGAGCAAAATGGATATGGTAAGCTATATCGACTTTAAAATAGCCGAGGCGTTCAGCTCCAACATAGATCTGCACAATATAAAGTTCTACCGAAGCAACGAAAACGACGGCAAATGGCGCTGGATACTATACGATTTAGACTTCGCATACCGAACGCTGTACGGAATCGTGGAACAAACGCTGATAGACCAGTATGACAGTTTTTCCAACGCACTTATCCAGTCCCTCATGCGTAATTCGGAATTTAAGGATCTATACCTTACCCGCATGGCACATCATCTCAGCACGACGTTCTCGCAAGAAACGGTGCTTCAAACTCTCGACAAAATGGTGGAGCAGCTTGACCCCGAAATGGAGCGCAACTGCGAAAGATGGGGGCCGAGCTATGAGACTTGGCAGAAAAATATCGAACGAATACGCAATATCACTACAGGCAGCGCAAACCAGCCGTCAAGGGCATCTACCGTGCTCAAAGAACTGCGTTCTACTCTGTCACTGAGCGACCAGGATATGGAAAAATATTTTTCGGGCATAGAATACTGACGGCGCAAACACTGCACAAATTTAACTCTGCCGAGGACGACAGGCTGTAAAACCGCATCGGATTTTTTTATATTCCTGTCTTAATAATGTTATTTAGGCACACAGCAGATTTAAGCGAACCTGCGGCACAGGAAATACTAACGGCACGGGCACAGATAAGCAACTCATTTAATTAAAAAAGCAATAATAACGCAAGCGCTCAAACGATTTCGTTTGAGCGCTTGCGTATATAAATTCAAATTTCCGTCGGCTCGGCCAAAAGCTTGCGCCTGCGCTTGTGATCCGGCATATATCGGGCAATGAGACGATAAAAATCCTCGCCGTGATCCCTGTGGCGAATATGAGCCAGCTCGTGCATGACCACATAGTCCCGCGCGGCGGGAGGGTAAGCCAAAAGCCTGTAACTGAGGCAGATCCTTCCGTCAGGTCCGCAGCTGCCGAACCGATGAGCTGCGGAAGTTATTTTTAAGGAAGCAAATCTCAGTCCGCTGAGCTCCGAATAATGCCGAAGCCTCGGCAGCAGGTCCGCCATTGCGGCCGCTTTGGCTCCGTCGGCGCCGCCGTATCGGCAGAGCAGCCGGCTTTGAGCCTCATTGTTGCGACAAACGCGCTCGGCGGCTGCGGCTATCCAGTCCTGTTTTTCGGATACAATCCGCTCTATAGTCTCGTCGCTGATACCATACGGAGCCCTGATAAGCACGGTAAGGTCATCTCTCACTCTCAGCGACACGCTGCGTCTGCGGCTGCGCGTCACTATACAGTTATATTTCATAAAAACAAAAGGCCCTTCATAGACATAGAATAAGCGGCTCTCCCGACCCTGAAGCCTACCCGACAGTTAACGTCCGGCCGTTGAGGGTCGCGGAAAGCATACGGTCGCCCGAATAAACAAGCTTGAGCGAAAAAAACGGCGTATCGGAGCGCGATATAAGCTCGATAAATATCTTATCGCCCTCCCACATGGGGATTTCGGGCAGTTTATCTTTGGGTATCCAGGCCAGTTCTCCCTCGTCGCAGTCGGTAACGCTGTCTGAAAAGGCCGTGGCGGTAAACAGATGCATATACTCGCAGAATCCGCCGTCGTACACAAACGTAACTATACCCCTGTACATATACTCGCTGACAGACAGACCCGTCTCTTCTTTGACCTCGCGCAGCATGCATTCTTCGGGGCTTTCTCCGTCAAGGAAATGTCCGCCTATGCCTATCCACTTTCCGGCGTTCAGGTCATTTTTCTTTTTAACGCGGTGCAGCATGAGGTATTTGCCGTCACATTCTATATAACATACCGTAGTCATCTTCACGCCCATATGACCCCTCCTGCATTTAGCGGCCGAGCTACAGCCGCCAAATAAAATCAGCATATATTATCAATCGAAGTAGATAAAAAACGCGCAGCTCCCTATAAACACCGCAGGAATTATATCATGAGAGACTATGCATTGTCAATGCCCGCAGCCGCCTTTCCGCACGCTATACAGGCTGATATATACGGGCGGTTATTTGACAAAACAGAAATATTGTGGTATATTATAAACTGAATTTTAAGGGGAAAAAATCAAAAGAAGGAGCCAATTTAAATGCGAGCCGATGGCAAAAAAGTCAAAGATGCGCAGCCGATGTACAGGGTTGCGGCATATATCATGAAAGAGAGAAACGACGCTCAGAATATGATCGTATTGGATATTCCTGAAGAACCGCTGCACAGGTATATCAATCTCAGGCGCAGGGCCAACAAACCGATAAGTCATTTGGCTCTGATACTGGCGGCTTACGTACGCACGGTCGCAGAGTTTCCCGCTCTCAACAGATTTGTAGTCAATAAACGAATATATGACCGCAACGAGCTGGCCGTAGGCATGGTGGTGCTGAAGCCGGGTCAAACAGACGGCACCATAAACAAGATGTACTTTGACCTGACGGACAATCTTGACACGGTACAGGATAAAATCCTTGCCTATATAGACGAAAACAGGGCCGCGGGAGATACCAACTCCACGGACAAAATCATAAATATTCTCCTGTCTATCCCGGGACTGGTAAGCTTTGCCGTGGGGCTGTTCAAGCTTATGGACAAATGGGGTCTGCTGCCCAAAAAGCTGATAGATGCTAGCCCGTTCCATACTTCAATGGTAATATCAAATCTCGCAAGCATCAGGACGAATCATATATTCCACCATTGCTATAATTTCGGCACGACGAGCCTGCTGCTCACCATAGGCAACATGCGCGAGGTCGCTAAAAGAAAAGGCGGAGAAATCCGCTTCGAAAGATGCATACCGCTCGGACTCGTAATGGACGAACGCATATGCAACGGCAGCTACTTTGCGCAGGCTTTCGCCGCATTGAAAAAATATCTCGCCAATCCCGAAATACTGGAGACCGTACCGGACAAGATAAACAGGCCTATACCCTATAAGCGCACTAAATAAGACTGTTAATCTATAACAAAATCATACGGCAGCGTACGAGCGGACATTATAAGTCCGCTCGTATTCACTGTTTTATAAACGCATAAAGTATAGATATCGAACAACGCGGCAAAATCCATGTTGAAAAAACACTGACTGTATGTTATAATAAACGGGAAAGTATTTGGGACTTAAAGCATGGGGGTTTAAGTCCGCCATAATCGGACCTATATTTTAACCGGCCTTCGACAGTATCATAAAATAAGAGATGATAAGCCAAAATATAAACCGATCAAGACATACAGGGAAAGCATAAAAAGGAGGGGCAAATATGGACAGCGAAAAACAGCAGGCGGACTCCCCGAATACAGAACCGCACAAAACCGCGGACAAGCTGCTGGCGCTCAAACTGTTTGCAATATTCTTTAAGATAGGCGCATTCACGTTCGGCGGAGGGTATGCAATGATACCGATAATCGAGCGCGAGACCGCAGAAAAACGCGACTGGATAAACAAGGACGAACTGATAGACATAATAGCGGTATCGGAATCTACCCCGGGACCTATCGCGATAAATTCCGCCACATTTATAGGCTACAGGACGGCAGGCCTGCCGGGTTCGATATGTGCGACTCTCGGAGTGGTGCTGCCGTCGTTTATAATAATTCTTCTGATATCTACTTTTTTAAGCCAATTTGCGAATTATAAAGGAGTAATATACGCATTTAACGGCATACGCGCAGGAGTACTGGCGCTGATAGTAAAAGCGCTGTGGTCCATGGCGCAAAAATTTCCAAAGGATATCCCCTCGATAGTAATAGCCTTGCTTGCATTTATTTTTGCGGCATTTACGGAAATAAACATACTGTTTATCATCATCGGCTGCGCGCTCTTAGGCTCCGCGGTGTATTTTTTTGCACAAAGGAGGGCGCGTAAAGGATGAGCGGATTATTCGAACTGTTTTTCACGTTTTTTAAAATAGGCCTGTTTACCATAGGCGGAGGATACGCCATGCTGCCCCTCGTGCAGCAGGAGGTACTCGAAAAAGGCTGGATGACAGCGGAGGATATAGTAAACTTCATCGCTGTAAGCGAATCGACTCCCGGTCCGTTTGCGATAAATATAGCCACATACATCGGTTCGGAAACACACGGGATAGCAGGCTCCGCGGCAGCGACCCTCGGAGTAGTGCTGCCGTCGTTTATAATCATTTTAATAGTCGCAAAATTCTACTCGGCTTTCAGAAAAAGCAAGGTCATCGGCGGAGTAATGACCGGGCTCCGTCCGGCAGTGATAGGCATGATCGCGTCTGCTCTGCTCAGCCTGGCGCTCACCGTCTTCTTCCCTGCCGGGCTGTCTTTGGGCCAATTTACTTCATACTGGTTTTGGGTCAGCCTGGTTACGTTCGCACTCATGCTCGTACTCGTATTTAAGAAACTGCATCCCATAATCATCATAGTACTTTCCGCCGGGATAGGTTTGGCCTGCGGCTATGCCGGAGAATATATGCAGCTGATACAATAGCGCACGTCGGTCCGCCGCGTCCGAACGGCACGGCGCCGTATGCACATTTTTTTCAATTAAAGTAAATAAGATATCAAAGATTTAACATAATGAGAGGACTGCTATATGAGCACAGACAGCGTAAAGCTCGCCGAGCTGCTTTTCCCCGACGTTGACAAGACGCCGGAACAAATAGAAAAGGCCTACCCGCCAAGGAATCTGAAAGAGGGCGCAAAAGTCACAAGATTTGCACCCAGCCCCACTGGGTTCATACATTTCGGAGGTCTTTTTCCCTCAACTGTCAGCGAGAGACTGGCACACCAAAGCGGCGGCGTATTCTATCTTCGCATCGAGGACACGGATGCAAAGAGAGAAGTAGCCGGCGCAAAGGATGCGCTGATAGAAACCCTGTCATACTACGGTATAAAATTCGACGAGGGCGCTTCGGAGAACGGAGAAGTCGGCAGTTACGGCCCCTATACCCAAAGCCTCAGACGGGATATCTACAGAGTGTATGCAAAGAAATTGACCGCCGAGGGCAAGGCGTATCCCGTGTTTCTGACTGCGGAGGAATATCAAAAACTAAACGCAGTAGACAAGAAAGCCGAACTCAAGGCCAGGGACTGGCACGCTGACAGCGACAAACAGCTCCAAGAACAGCGCGCGGCTCGCAGCATAACCTATGAGCAGGCTAAGCAGAGGCTTGAACACGGGGACATATTCGTGCTCAGAATGCGCGCGACGGGAGACCCTGACAAAAAGTTCAAATTCAACGATCTTGTAAAGGGACTGCTTGAACTGCCGGAGAACGACCGCGACGAGATCATACTCAAGTCAGACGGTATGCCGTCGTACCACTTCGCGCACGTAGTCGACGACCACCTGATGGGTACGACACATGTAATACGCGGCGACGAATGGCTTTCGAGTCTTCCCAGGCATATAATGCTGTTTGACATGCTCGGCTTCAAACCGCCCAAATATGCGCATATCTCACCCATTATGCGCATAGATGAAAACGGAAACAAGAAGAAGCTCTCCAAGCGCGATATGGGCGCCAATTTAGAGGATTACAGAAAGCTCGGATATGCGCCGGAATGCGTCACCGAATACATTATGACCCTGCTCAACTCCAACTACGAGGAGTGGCGAATGCAGAACCCCGATAAGGAATACACCTCGTTTCCCTTCAGTCTCAAGAAGATGAGCCCGTCGGGCTGTCTGTTCGACCCCGATAAGCTCAACGACGTATCAAAAAACGTTCTGTCGCGTTTTTCCGCCGACCGTATATATCAGGGTGCGTGCGAATGGGCCAAAGAATTCGACGCGGAGCTGTTTAAAGCCTTATCGCGGGATCCCGAATACTCCATAGCGGTATTTTCCATAGGCCGCGGAGGTAAAAAACCGCGCAAAGACATTGCAAAGTGGGACGAAATACGTGCGTATGCAGGCTTTTTCTACGATGAGCTGTTTGAACCCAAATACGACTTCCCGTCCGATATCAACCCTGAGGACGTGCGAAAGATTTTGGACAGCTACGCGCAGATATACGATAAGGCCGACGATGAGAGCGCCTGGTTCGATAAAATAAAAAAATTGGCCGAAAGCCTGGGCTTTGCCTCAGACATGAAGCAATACAAGCAGAACCCGGAGCAGTTTAAGGGCAGCGTCGCTGACGTAGCAATGGTACTCAGAGTGGCCGTGACGGGCAAGACTATGTCTCCGGACACCTACAGGGTGATGCAGATACTGGGACCCGACAGGATAAACGAACGCATAACGCGAGCAAAAGGAGCCTTATAAAATGGAAGAGATGACTTCAAATTTTATTACCGACATAATAGACGAGGACCTCGCTTTCGGCAAAGTCGACAGAGTTCACACGCGCTTTCCGCCCGAGCCTAACGGATACCTGCACATAGGCCATCTTAAAGCTATATATATAAACTCAGCTGTCGCGGCGCGCTATAACGGACTGTTTAACCTGCGCTACGACGATACCAATCCCGCCAAGGAAGACGACGAATATGTAAAGGCCATATATGAAGATCTGTGCTGGCTGGGAGCGACGCCGACCGGCGGAGTGTTCTTCGGCTCGGATTATTTTGATAAATGCTACGAATTTGCCGTAAAACTGATAAAGGCCGGCAAGGCATACGTATGCAGCCTGACGGGAGAGCAGATACGCCAATACCGCGGCACGCTTACACAGCCCGGT
>CALXAN010000014.1 GCA_944386305.1 uncultured Clostridia bacterium | reverse complement strand
CGGTAAAGAAAGGCGCAAATCCCAGCCCTCTAAAGAGGGCAAGCTCGGCGTCGAAGGCATGTCCGGACAGGTTATCATGCAGGCCCTGAAGCAGGCGGGCGCAGTCGATTCGGGACGGCAGAATATGAGATTTTTGACCAAAACGGACTTTTATGAAGCGGGGCTTTCGGGAGGGGACGGCAGCGCCCGAAAAAGAGATTTGCTTAAACAAAAACTCGGCCTGCCCCGTCGGCTGTCTCCCAACAGGCTGCTGGACGTACTCAATATCATGCTGGACAGGCAGCAATTTGAACAGATTATAAAGGAACTTGCGGAGGATGAAAAAAATGTATGAATTCACGGCGGAAGCTACGGAAAAAGAGTATTCGGAGTTCCTTGAACGGACGCCGCACTACAGCGTCATGCAGGCTCCGCAGTGGGCGGAAGTAAAATCCGGCTGGGGACACTCATTCTGCCTGCTGTACAAAGACGGAACAGCCGCCGCAGGCGCGCTGCTGCTGATAAGAAAGCTGCCTATGGGTATAAAAATAATATACTCACCGAGAGGGTACGTAGCCGATTATTCAGACAAGGAACTCATACGCGCCTTTACACAGGGCGTAAAGGCGTATGCAAAAAAAATCGGAGCGTATGTGATAAAAATAGACCCTGAGATAACCCTGTCCAGGACGTACCTCGGCAGTACCACGCCCGACGAGGACGGCATCGAGCAAATGCGCTCGCTGACAGAAGAGGGCTACCTGCACATGGGGTTCGACAAGGGCTTCAGCAAATACGCACAGCCGAGGTACAACGCGGTGTACAGCCTGACCAATGAAGACGGCTCGCCCAAGACCGACGAGCAGATTCTTGCGGGCTACAACCGCAGGATAAGGAAGTATATAGGCGAATATACGCGCAAGCGCGGCCTTTCCTTTATACACAGCACAGATGAAGAAAAGATAGGCGATTTTATGGCGCTGTCTGCATGCACGGAGAAAAGGCAGCACATATTGCAGAGAGACGAGGCCTATTTCAGGCGCATGAAACATGCTTACGGGGACAAAAACATATTTTTCTTCGCCCGCATGAACTTTGACGAACTGCTGGCCCATATCGACGCGGCGCTTAAAAAAGACGATGCAAATAAAGAATCTCTGCTGAAAGACAGACAAAGAGCGCTGGAGCTTAAAGCCGAATACGGCGACGAAACTCCAGTGTCAGCAATGAACACGGTCATGTGCTCGGATACGGTGTATTTTATGTATTCGGGCTTCAACGACCAGATATTTTCACGCTATCGCAGCACTTTGCAGATCAGATATGAGGCCATGAGATACTTCAGAGACATGGGCATGAAGTATGCAAGCTTCATGGGCATACACGGAGACCTAAACGACAGTCTTGCGGAATTTAAGCTGAAATTTAATCCTACGGTCACGGAATTTGCGGGAGAGTTTGAGCTGCCCGTCAAGCCGCTCATGTATAAAATAATGACAAAAGCGCTGCCTGCGGCACGCAGGATATATATAAAGCTGATGCTCAAGCTGAAGGGCAGATAGCGCACCCGCGTTCACACAAACGCGGGTGCGGACCGCGCCTGGGGGAATATTTCCGCTCAGGCGCGGTATTTTCGGCCCAAACGACGGTTAAAGACGCAGCGTTATTTTTGCGCCGCGGCGGCGGGCCATGGCAGAACTTAAGCAAATCTTAAAATTTTAAGCTGTTTAATCTTAAAACAAATTATGTTAAAATCATATCCGGACGGTGAGATAAATGCACAAAGTACTCATATGCGACGACGAGAAAGATATAGTAGCCGCTCTTAAGATATATCTTGAATCGGAAGGCTACGCAACCTTGTGCGCCTACGACGGCGCGCAGGCGCTGCGGATACTCGAAGAACAGGGTGCGGACCTTGTACTGCTGGATATAATGATGCCTCAGGTCGACGGAATCGAGACGCTGGCAGGGATCAGGCAGCGCAGCAACGTGCCCGTAATAATGCTGACGGCAAAAAGCGAGGATACGGATAAAGTGCTGGGGCTCAACGTAGGAGCCGACGACTATATCACCAAGCCCTTCAACCCCGTAGAAGTCATAGCAAGGGTCAAGTCTCAGCTGCGCCGCTACACTCAGCTCGGAGGCGCGCCTCGTGCAAAGGAAAACAACGATATATACGTAGTGGGAGGCATTGAGCTTAACGACGCCACAAAAGAGGTGCTCGCAGACGGCCGGCCGGTCTGCCTTACGCCTACGGAATATGATATACTCAAGCTTTTTATGCAGAATCCCGGCACGGTCCTGCCGCCGAGGGAGATATACCGCAGGGTTTGGAACGACGAGCCTTACGGGGCGGAGAGCACCGTGGCCGTGCACATACGCCATCTTAGGGAAAAGATAGAGATAAACCCCGCGGAACCCAGGTATCTGAGAGTAGTATGGGCCCAGGGCTATAAACTTACCGGAGGACAGAAAGATGAATAAGCTGCTTTCGAGCCTCGGCGCAAAAATATGCGCGGTGATTCTTTTTATAACCACTTGTACCTGCCTGACGGCAAGCGCCTTAGGAATCGGCTGGCTTGCGGCGTCGGGCGCGTATGCGGACGAGGGGGACGCGCTCAGGCAGGACATACTCAACGGCGCGGCCGGAAGCATGATATACGACGTAATGTACGAATATCAGCTCTATGTAGACAGTGCGGAATACGACCCGGACCAAGCGCCGGTAGTATGCCCGAACACCGCCTATGACAGAGAAAACTTCAATATGGCCTTTCGGATAACGGATGCGAACGGCAAGCTGCTGTTCTATAACTACGAGCCGGAAAAGTCAAGCGTCGAAATGCAGACTAAAAGCAGCGTAACCCATAATGAGGTAAAGACCGAAACCCTTTACTTCGAGTCACAGGAAGAGCGCAGCGAAGCGGCCAACAACCTGATGTACGAGTATATGTACGACCCATATGCAGACCAAAGATATTATATGTACGACTTTGACGAGGACGGGCAGGACGAGTACGCGCTGGACTACTCTTTTTCGGAATCCACGCAGATAGATATAATCGTACACGGCAGCCTGTGCCAAAACCTGACAGCCAAAGACGAGGCGTATAAAAGCATATGGCTTATAAATAAGCTTATACAGGCCCGTTACGCACTGATAGCGGTAGCGGCGGTATGCTTCGTGCTGTCGATAGCACTCTTCGCCTTTCTTATAAGCAGCGCGGGCCACAAGCGGGGGAACGACGGCATAAGCCTGAACTGGGCGGACAAGATACCGCTGGACCTGTATGCGGCCCTGCTGTTTTTTATAGGCTTCTTTACGGTCCTGATAGCGATGGACGCATTTGAGCCGAGTATACAGGCTATAGCGATAGTCGCCTGCTTTATAGTACTGCAGGCTTTGGTGCTGGCGTTCGTAATGTCGTTTGCAACAAGGGCTAAAGCGGGACACTGGTGGAGGAATACAGTAATCTTCAAGCTGTGCAGGCTGATAAAACGTTCGGTGCTGTGGATATGCAGAGGAATAAAAAACATATTCTCATCGGTTCCTCATGTATGGAAGACGGCGCTGATATTCGCGGGACTCGCCTTTATAGAGTTCATATCGATATTTTTGCCCACAGGAGCAGATCTCCTGATATGGGCGTTTTTTACCTTCACTCTGACGCCGCTGGTGATACTCACTGCCTCTGCATACAAGAAGCTGCTTAAAGGCTCGGAGCAGATCGCGCGCGGCGACCTCGACAAGCAGATAGACATTTCTCAAATGTTTGGGGACTACAGGCGCATGGGCTCAAACCTCAATAATATAAGATACGGCATGTCCAAGGCCATAGAGGAACGGCTGAAGTCGGAAAGATTCAAGACCGAGCTCATAACTAACGTATCTCACGATATAAAAACTCCACTGACCTCTATCATAAACTATGTGGACCTGCTCAAAAAAGAACAGCCCGAAAACGAAAAAACGAGCCAATATCTGGACGTACTGGACAGACAGTCGAACAGGCTCAAGAATCTCATAGAGAACCTAATGGAAGCCTCCAAGGCGTCCACGGGCAACGTGACGGTAAACGCTTCCCCGTGCGAGCTGAGAGTACTGACGGAGCAGATATGCGGAGAATACAGGGATCGGCTGACACAGCTCGGCATAGAACTGGTAACCGAAGTACCCGATCACGACGTGACTATAATGGCGGACGGACAGCACCTGTGGAGGATATTCGACAACCTGATGAACAATATATGCAAATACGCTCAGCCGTCAACGCGGGCGTATATAACGCTCGAGGACGGAGCCGGCCGCGCGGCGGTAATTCTGCGCAATATATCCAGGCAGCGTCTTAACATATCCGCGGAGGACCTGACGGAAAGATTCGTGCGCGGAGACAGCTCCAGGACCACGGAGGGAAACGGACTGGGACTGTTTATAGCCAAAAGCCTTACGGAGCTGCAGGCAGGTAAATTCGATATCAAGCTGGACGGAGACCTGTTTAAGGTCACCTTGACTTTCAGTACGATAAAATATGAATGGAAAAAGGAGCGTAACGATGCTTCAGACAGTTAATCTGACCAAAGTCTACAAAACCAAAAAGGGCGTTCGGGTCAAAGCGCTCGACAATGTCAACATCAAATTCCCCGAAAAGGGCATGGTGTTTCTTCTCGGCAAATCCGGCAGCGGCAAATCCACCCTGCTCAATCTTTTGGGAGGTTTGGACAAAAGCGACGGAGGAGACATAATAATAAAAGGCGTATCCACCAAAAGCTTTAAGCAGGAGCACTTCGACTCTTACCGCAACACGTACGTAGGATTCATCTTCCAGGAATACAATATCCTCGATGAGTTCAGCGTAGGCGCAAATATAGCGCTGGCCTTGCAGCTGCAGGGCAAAAAGCCCACCGACGAACTGATAAACGACATACTACGTCAAGTCGACCTCGACGGCTACGGCAACCGCAAACCTAATGAACTGTCTGGAGGACAAAAGCAGAGAGTCGCCATAGCGAGGGCGCTGGTCAAGAACCCCGAAATAATAATGGCCGACGAACCCACCGGCGCCCTCGATTCAAGCACGGGCACGCAGGTGCTGGACACGCTCAAGAAACTGTCGAAAGACAAACTCGTCATAGTAGTGTCTCACGACAGAGAGTTTGCCGAAAAATACGCGGACAGGATAATCGAGCTGTCTGACGGGCGCGTGATAAACGACGAACAGCTCTGTGACGAAAGCCAAACGGACGCTTCGGCGCCGACCGCCGAGCTGTCCTTCGAGGGACGCACGGTGCATGTGGCGCAGAACTACCACCTCACCGAGCAGGACGTGGAGAAGATAAACGCATTTATCGACAGACTGGCACGTTCCGAACAGCCCGCAGGAGCGGACATAGAGATATCGGCAGCGCAGAAGACCCGCGTAAGGAAGCCGACGGACCAAAGCAAGATAATATATGCGGACACGTCGAAATTCAATCTTATAAAGTCGCGCCTGCCCATGAAGAGCGCGTTTAAAATAGGCGCAAACGGACTCAAGTACAAAAAGATACGGCTCGTAGTGACCATACTGCTGTCATGCATAGCTTTCGGCCTGTTCGGCATGGCGGACACGCTCGGATCCTACGACCACGTAAACGTATGCGCCAACTCGATACTGGATTCTGACATAAACTATGCCTCGTTCAGCAAAGCTTTTAGGAGAGATACGGGCATCGAAGGCGAATGGTACTACAACAGCGGATATCCGCTGTCTGAGCAGGATTTGGAGCAAATAACCGAAAACTGCGGCATAAGCGTTGAAGGCGTATACAGGCCCGTGGGCGCGGATCTCGGATTTACGTACGCATATGACAACTCGGTAGAATTTACGCAAACGGAGTACAACATATATGCCGACTATTTCAACGGCTTTGCAGAGGTTGACCCCGAGGGCGACGACTCGGCGCACAAACTTTACGCAGGCAGATGGCCCAAAGGCGACGCCGACGAAATAGCGATATCCAAATATATATGCCGAACCTTTATGAAGGGAGGCTACAGATCTGCGGACGGCTCGAGCTTTGAAAAAATTTCCGATTATGCGGACATGGTGGGCAAGACGCTTGTGCTCGACGGAAAAGAATATCTTATAACGGGCATTTTCGACACGGGCATGGATATACAGAGATTTGAGAGCCTGACGGAATATAAGGAATACATGACGGCGGCGGAGCAGGCGGTGCAGATGTTTTTGTTCTCCGAGCTGTCGGCTCTGCGCAGCTACAGCCTGGACTGCGTGGCGCTGGTCGGAGAAGGCTTTATAGACCGCATGATAGATCAGTCTGAGCCGATATACTCGCTTAATTTAGGCTATTTGTATTTCTATAACGACGATTATACCGTCAGCTTTTCGGCTGATTATATCTCGTACGTCAGCGAATACCCGCTCGACAACGTCATATGGGCGGGACAGGCACAGAAAACGCTGGGCGAAAATGAGCTGATCGTATCGACCGACATCCTGGATATGCTGTCCTCGCAGCTCGGTCTTGACACATCCGACGGCTACGGGAACATGTTATCAGAGCTCAACGAATTCATGGCAAACGGGTACGGCCCCGACGACGAGCTGCAGCTGCCGTCGGAAACGTACAAAATAGTCGGGTACATAGACCCGGCAAAGAGCGACACTACGAACCTCGTCGTCGCGCCCGATTCTTTGGCGATGCAGTTTACGGAAACAGACAGCAAATATGTGTATGCCGTCGGCTCCATGCCTGAAGATTTAAACGAAGTAAAGAAGATAGCCGAATACTGCTACAGAGAAGAAGACATAAGATATTCACTGGAAAATTCGGTTACGCATGAGCTTGACTCCGTATCGGAAATAATATCTATGGTGGCCAAATGGGCCTTGTACGTAGGCATAGCGTTCGCACTGTTCGCCGCTCTGATGCTGGCCAACTTCATCAGCACGAGCATATCCTACAAAAAGCAGGAGATAGGCATACTCAGAGCCATAGGCTCGCGCAGCAACGACGTATTCAGAATATTTTTCTCCGAAAGCTTTATCATAGCCATGATAAACTTCGTGTTGTCGGCTATCGGCGTAGGTGTGGTGACCTACCTTATAAACTACGCCATACGCGTAAATACCGGCATACTCATAACCATACTGTCATTCGGTATCAGGCAGGTCGCGCTGCTGTTTGTGATAAGCATAGCGATAGCGGCTGCGGCAAGCTTCATTCCCGTCAAAAAGATAGCCTCCAAGCGGCCTATAGACGCAATAAGGGACAGGTAAATACTAGACCTCGTAAAAGCAATTTAAAGACCTCAAGTAAACAGAGCATAAACGCCGTATTTAAACAAATTTACCCTGCATCGGCCGGAAGCGGCCGTATACAGAGTCAGCGCGGCGCGCAAATCCCCCGGCCTCGGCCGGGGGATTTGCATATTATTTAGACTGAGCAGTATTTCAGTACCCATACCTTGTATAGAGCTTACAAGTATGAGAGATATTTACGTGGTAAAACAAAGATTTTTGTACGCGCGGAAATATCCGCCCCAGGGCATTGACGAACACGTACGGCGAAGCTCCGCAAACAAGGCGCGGCGTATGCAAGGATTTGCTGTCAATGCCTATGAAACAGAAATTTGCGCTTTAGCAGAAACGGCGCATTTTCTTTTGAAAGACAGCTGTCTAAAACCGCATTAATACGCGGCGGTTTACTCGGAAGCAGCCTTATCCTTTTCAAACACTATCTCTTTGCCTATTCCCCTTGCGGTCACCCGGTCTCCGCCGCTGAGACTGCGGCAAAGCAGGCTTTCCGCTATCTTATCTTCAACCAAATCCCTTATGGCGCGCTTGAGCGGACGCGCTCCCGTAGTAGGACTGAAGCCGGTATCCGTCAGGACTTCTATGGCCGAAGGCTCCACGTTGAGGTCTATCTGCAGGCCGTCGAGACGGGACACCACATCGTCGACCAATTTTTGTGCTATCAGGCGTATATCGTCTTTGTCGAGACGGCGGAAAACTATAATCTCATCTATGCGGTTCAAAAATTCGGGACGAAACTCATTTTTAAGCTCGGCCAGGACTTCCCGCGCGGCGTCGCTGTGAGCGTCCTGCTGCCCCTCGCCGTACACAAAGCCGGTCTTGTGCGCCTCCGTCAGGCGCCTGGCGCCGGTATTGCCGGTCATTATAATTACACAGTTTCTGAAGTCGGCCCGCCGTCCGTGAGAATCAGTCAGGGTACCGTCGTCAAGAATCTGCAGCAGCAGATTGAACACGTCGGGATGCGCCTTCTCGATTTCATCAAAAAGCACGACGCTGTACGGTTTTCTCCGAATGCGGTCGGTCAGTATGCCGCCCTCCTCAAAGCCCGTATAGCCCGGTGGAGCGCCTATAAGCTTGGACACGGCGTGCTTTTCCATATATTCGGACATATCGAGGCGTATGAGATCGTTTTCGCTGCCGAAGAGTACCTCGGCCAGCGCCTTGGACAGCTCCGTTTTGCCGACGCCCGTAGGACCGAGGAACATGAACGAACCTACCGGGCGCATAGGATCCCGCAGTCCCACACGGCTGCGGCGGATAGCGTGAGCCACGGCCTGCACGGCTTTAGGCTGACCTATTACTCTTTTAGACAGCAGCTGCTCAAGATTCAACAGTTTCTCATTATCTTCATCCGTGGCCTTGCGCACGGGTATACCGGTGGAGAGCGCGACGACCTCCTCGATATGCTCCGACCTGAGGACAGGCCTGTTGAAGTCAGAGGAAAGGCTCCACTGCTTTTTCAGCAAATCCAGCTCTCCCATGAGCTGTTTTTCACGTTCATGAAGTATAGAAGCTTCTTCGAAATCCCGGCTTTTGACGGATTCGTCCTTCTTCTGCGCCAGGTCGTGCACGATCTCCTCCTTGCGGCGCACGTCTTCGGGAACGGTCATGCACGACAGCTTCAAACGACTCGCCGCCTCGTCCATGAGGTCTATGGCCTTATCGGGCAGGCGTCTGTCTCTGAAGTATCTTTCGGACATTTTAACCGCCGCTTCTATCGCCTCGTCGGATATGACAAGGCCATGATGCTGCTCGTATTTGTTGCGTATGCCCTTGAGGATCTGTATGGCGGTATCTTCGGATGGCTCATTGACCGTGACGGGCTGAAACCTGCGCTCCAAAGCCGCGTCTTTCTCTATATGCTTCTTGTATTCATCGAAAGTCGTAGCTCCTATGACCCGTATCTCTCCCCTTGCCAAATACGGCTTAAGGATATTCGCGGCATCGATAGCGCCCTCCGCCGCACCCGCACCCACAAGTATGTGGAACTCGTCTATGAACAATATGACGTTGCCGTCGTCGCACACGTCCCTGAGCACGTTTTTGACCCGTTCTTCAAAGTCGCCCCGATATTTGCTGCCCGCGATCATGGACGCGATATCGAGCGACACTATACGCTTGTCTTTCAACGGGCCGCTGACAGTTCCGTCAGCTATACGCTGAGCCAAGCCCTCGGCTATGGCCGTCTTGCCTACCCCGGGATCGCCTATCAGGCAGGGATTATTTTTTGTACGGCGCGAAAGTATCTGTATGACCCGCTGGATCTCGGTCTCGCGGCCTATTATAGGGTCTATCTTGCCCTGCGCGGCGGCGTCGGTAAGGTCTCTACCGTAAGCGTCAAGCGCCGCGGTGGAGGTCTTTCGGGGTCTGCGCCGGGTCTGTGCGCGTATATCCGAACCGTCGGCCATATCGGTGTACAGGTCTTTGAGGCTGACATTGTTAAGCTCTATTATCTCGGCCGCCTTGCAGTCGCTGTCGCATATGAGAGAGGAGAGGATGTGCTCGGTACTGACTGCGGGAGAATGATCCCTGCGGGAGGATATATACGCGCGTTCGAGTATCTTTTTGAGCCTGGGGGTTATGTCTCGGCCCGTTACGAGCGTGGGAGTGCCTGTGCCTATTAGAGAGGACACGGTCTTTTTTATACATTCGGGCGTTATACCGTTTTTCGACAGTACCTGACCGGCTAAGGAATTGCGAGTACGCGCCAGCCCGAGCAGCATATGCTCGGTGCCTATATAGCAGTGGCCCAGCTCACGGGCCGCGAGCAGAGCTTCGTTAAGCGCCTGATTCGCCTTATCTGAAAATTGGTTTGACAAGATATCGGCCTCCCCTGTTGTAGTTCTACAAACCGATTATATCACCAAACAAATAAAAAATATGTCACGAAAGCGCGGCGAACGGAAATTTCCATTCGCCGCGCTGCAATCTTATTCATATTATGATCCGACACTGTAACGGCTCGGAATATTCTGCATACCAAGAGCTGTCAAATATACCGCGCAATCAAAGCACTTTAGACAAAAAATCCTTAAGCCTGTCGCTCTGCGGGGAGCCGAATATCTGATCCGGAGGGCCTTCCTCTGCTATTTTGCCGTCGGCCAAAAACATGATACGGGACGCCACTTCGCGGGCAAAGCCCATCTCGTGGGTAACAATGACCATAGTCATGCCCTCGTCGGCAAGCTTGCGTATGAGGTCCAGCACCTCCCCGACCATTTCGGGGTCGAGCGCGGACGTCGGTTCATCGAAAAGCATGACTTTGGGGTTCATGGCCAGGGCTCTGATTATGGCTATGCGCTGCTTCTGCCCGCCCGAAAGCGTAGAGGGGTACGCGCCCGCTTTGTCCTCCAACCCTATACGCCGCAGCAGTTCAAAGGCCTTTTCTTCGGCTCTCGCCTTTATCTGCTTGGATGAATCTACGGCGGCGAGCTCCTTCTTGCGTTTTCTGAACAGGTTGCCTATGGATATGCAAAAATTGCGCCGCTTCGCCCTGTGCAATTTTTTAAGACCTATCGACACGGGAGCAAGAGTAATATTGTCGAGTACGGTTTTGTTATTAAAGAGATTAAACTGCTGGAACACCATTCCTATATGCTCCCTGTGCTCGTTTATATCCACCTTCATGTCAGCCAAATCGACGCCTTCAAACATTATCGAGCCGCTGGTAGGGTCTTCCATGCAGTTAAGGCAGCGCAGAAATGTCGACTTTCCGCTTCCGGACGGGCCGAGAATAACGACTCTTTCACCCTCGTCTATGCGGGTGGTTATATTGTCAAGAACGGTGATATCTCCGTATTTTTTGGTAAGATTAATTACGTCGATCACTCTTTTTAAGCCGCCTTTCCACAAGTTTTATTATCAACGAGATAAGGTATACCATGACGATATAGCATACAGCCATCACTATGTACGGGACCATAAATTCATATGAATTGGTACCTATCTTTTTAAACGCCGTGCACAGGTCCGTAGCGCCTATAAAGTTAATAACCGACGTCTCCTTGATAAGGGTGATAAATTCATTGCCCAGCGTAGGCAGGATATTCTTGACCGCCTGCGGTATGACCACGCTGAGCATAGTACGCCCGTAGCTGAGGCCGAGCGCGCGCCCCGCCTCCATTTGACCGATATCGACGGACTGTATGCCAGAGCGCATTATCTCCGAGACATAAGCCGCGCTGTTGAGCCCGAATATGATTATACAGCAATCAACAGACGATATGCCCACGCCCATCAGCGGGAATATGACGAAATAGCCTATCAGCAGCTGTACGACCATCGGCGTACCGCGGAAAAAGCCTACATATATCGAAAATATCCTGTCCAGCACCCTCGGCAGACGTTTGTATTTGGGCATGACCTTGACGGCAGCTATGACAGTACCGATAAGAATACCGATGATAAGGCCTATCACGGCTATTTTGATGGTATTGCCTAAGCCTTCGAGGATATCCCGATACCCGCCCTTATTTACTACAACGTCGACGAATTTCTGCCATTTTAAACCAAAATCATTCAT
>CALXAN010000013.1 GCA_944386305.1 uncultured Clostridia bacterium | reverse complement strand
CCGATAACAACAACAGTGTCCGTAGGCAAAAGATTGAAATGGTCATAAACCGCGTGGATAGACACTGCGGCCGGCTCACAGACAGAACCCTCGGCAAACGGAATCTCATCAGGCAATTTGTGGATTATACCCTCGCGGACCACGCAGTACTGCGCCATACCGCCGTCTACTCCATAGCCTATAGACAGACGGTCCCTGCACATCAGAGAATTGCCGGTACGGCAGTAAAAGCAGTGTCCGCACACAACGTTGCCCGTCTCGGTAACTACCCTGTCCCCGACCTTTACCGACGTGACGTTTTGTCCCACCTGGGCAACTATTCCGGAAAGCTCGTGGCCGAGCACTACGGGCGGGTTGGACCAGGTATCGCCGTGCTTGATTTTGACGTCCGTACCGCATATACCTACCGCCATTACCTTTATCTTTACGTCGTCGGCGCCGACTTCCGGCTCGGGTATATCCCTAAATTCTACGTTGCCGACGCCCTCTTTAACCTTCATTACGGCTTTCATAAAACAGCACTGTCCTTTATTGTGATTTATAAAATTTAATATTACGCCTAATAAAATCAATCGCCGTCGTCGGTATGCGTCAGCATATCGACGGCGTATCTTACAGCAAAGAACGATATATACGCAGCATCGCGTCCTCGTCGGTATCGATATAAGCATTTGCAAGAAGGCGCTGCTGTGTCTGAATCACCTGCCGGGCAAAAGACTTCAGCATATCCTCATCCGCACCGTAGGAAGACAGCGGCTTGCGCTCTATCATAGAGCGAACGAGGGTCTGAAACTTTTCATCGGCGTCTGCAGGTCCGCATTTGAATATGTCCGCAAACAGCAAATACAGCTTATCGAGCGAATCGTCGGACCTATTGTCCTTATAATAATCCATGACAGCGAGGAAAAGCTGATGATTGGCCTCGCCGTGAGCTATGTGATACTCGCCGCTGAGAGGATAACTCATGGCGTGGATTAACCCGCAGCCTGCATTGGAAAAAGCGATGCCGGCATAGGTGCTTGCAAGCAGAAAATCACCCGTAAGCTCCCTGCGCGCGCTTTCGCCCCTGTCGCTGACAGCCATATACCCGCTTATTATCATGCGAATAGCCTTCTCAGAGAAAAATCTCGTGATGGCGTTTGCCTTAGGCGACAGATAAGACTCTACCGCATGTATAAGCGCGTCCATAGAGCTGAAAATAAATACCTTATAAGGCAAATTCTCGAGAAATTCAGGCACAAGAGCCGCCGTATCCGCATAAAGCGCGTCTTTGGCCAGGCCGAGCTTTGTGTTGAGCTGTTCAAATGCTACGATGGAGATATTCGTGACCTCGCTGCCGGTGCCGCACGTGGTGGGTATGATTATAAGTTCTTTTTCGCGCTTCGGCTCGGTCTTGCCCTGATACAGGGCCAGCAGATCGGGGATTTGGGCCAGGCGTACGAGCTTGGCTATATCTATGGCCGTGCCCCCGCCTATGGCGATCACTCTCTTATACGGCGCAGAATATGCGGCCTGAAGGACTTTTGTTACTTTTTCACTCGACGGTTCGCCGGGTCCGTAATCGTCCTGGCAGATGCATCTGCACGGCAAATTCCTATGCGCGAGATAATTATCATACAAAAATCTGTCCGTAACTATCAGATCGTCCGCGCAAAGAGCGGACGTCTGCGCAAACTCACTGAAATCTCTGTATATGCTGATCTGCGGAACTATCTTAAATCCAGTCATAAGCCATCCACCTTTCTCTGAGTAAAGACGAAAAGGCAGGCCGACCGACGCTCGACGGCCGGCCTGCTAAAACCGCTCATACATTGTATCTGCGATATAAAGTCTTTACAAAGCTGTGATTATTTATTTTTCTTTTCAACGGCTTTTTTGACCGCAGCCACTATCGCCTTCGCATTGATACCGAACTTATCGGCCAGGAAGTCACGGGAGCCGACCTCTCCGAACTTATCCTGCGAGCCGAGCCTGATCAGCGGCGTCGGGCACTCCTCGCACAGAACCTCTGCCACAGCAGAACCAAGACCGTTATTTACATAATGGTTCTCTACAGTCACTATGCTTCCGGTCTGTTTTGCAGCGTCTATGACAGCCTGTCTGTCAAGAGGCTTGAGGGTAAACATGTCTATCACACGGACGTCTATACCCTGCTCTGCAAGCTCTTTGGCGGCTATGAGAGCCTGGCCCACGCAGTAGCCCATGGCTATAACTGTCACATCCTTGCCCGGTCTGAGAATATTTGCCTTGCCTATCTCGAACGTGGAGCCGTCGCCGTATATGCTCTCGCAGCTCTTCCTTACAAGGCGCAGGTAGACAACGCCGTTTATCGCCGCGACCTTAGGCAGCAGATCCTTTATCATGGTGACGTCGGTAGGTTCTATGACCGTCACGCCGGGCATGGCTCTCATTATACCCAAATCCTCAAACGGCATGTGAGTGCCTCCGTTGAGCGCGGCGGTAACTCCGGGGTCGGAGCCGACTATTTTGACGTTCAAGCCCGCATATGCGCACGAAATAAAAATCTGGTCGCAGGCGCGCCTTGTGGCAAAAATACCGAACGTGTGAGCGAACGGGATCATGCCGGTAGCCGCCAGCCCTGCGGCGACGCCTATCATATTGGCTTCCTGTATACCGCAGTCGAACGTACGCTCGGGGAATTCTTTCTTAAAAGGCTTTGTGCCCATTGCGCCCATAAGGTCTGCGTCAAGCAGGCATATGCGCTTGTCCTCCTTGGCCATTTCTATCATCTTGGCGCAGAAGGCGTCTCTCATCGCGACCTTTTCCGCGACTATATCAGATTTAACGGTAAAGCTCATAATCATTTGCCCTCCCTAAGGTTCTTTTCAATCTCGTCCAGGTCCGCAAGACACTCTTTTTCGAGATCAGCGTTTATATTCGCGTTGTGGCAGCTGGCCTGACCCTCGAATTTCTTTACACCCTTGCCCTTTATGGTATCCAAAACTATCATGGACGGCTTGTCTTTCGAGGTTTTGGCGGCCTCTATAGCGTCATGCAGAGCTTCCACATCGTGACCGTCTACCATAACCGTATTCCAACCGAACGCCTTAAACTTAGCCACGATATCGCCCAGGGAGCACACCTCGTCTACAAGCCCGTCTATCTGCAGCTTATTGTTATCCAAAAACGCGATAAGGTGCGACAGTTTATTTTGAGCAGCGGAAAGCGCGGCCTCCCAAACCTGACCCTCCTGGCTCTCGCCGTCTCCGAGGATAAGGTAGGTATAGCTGTCCTTGCCCTTGAGCCGGTTGCCGACAGCGATACCGACCGCGGCGGACGCACCCTGACCGAGAGAACCCGTAGTCATATCTATGCCGGGCGTCTTTTTCATATCGCAGTGGCTGGGCAGGTTCGTATTGGGCTTATTGAGCGTATAGAGCATGGACTTGTCAAAATACCCTCTCAGCGCCAGCGCGCTGTATATAGCAGGACCGGCATGACCTTTGGAGCATACGAGCCAGTCCCTGTCTTCCCATTTGGGATTCTTGGGATCGACGCGCATCTCGTCAAAGTACAACACAGCCAAAAGATCGGCTATGGACAAAGAGCCTCCGACGTGTCCGACGCCGATGGACGCAATTGTCTTGATAATTTCTTTTCTGATTTCATTAGCAGTCAGAGCAAGCTCCAACTTCTTGTCTTTGCTTAACATCAGATCACCTCAAATTATTATATTTTCCCTTTCCTTTCATCAAGGACCGAAAATTCTTTTACAAACCGGCCGCTTGGCCTCAGAGCCGCGCCGCTATGCACCCATAGCCCGAAATACGACGGCGAGGCGGCTTACCGTTTTCGCGGCACATTCCCGGACCGTAAATAAACGGACGGAAATGTGCCGACGAGCCGACCCTGCATCTAAATAGGGGCCGTTTACTTCTGAGTATAACGCATGGCGACAGTCTTTTCCTGAGTTACCTCCGAGAGCGTATGAGTGGTACCCTCTCTGCCTATGCCGGAATGCTTATAGCCGCCGAAAGGCTGATGAACGGACCTGTAGTTGCCGCTGCCGTTTATGACGCAGGTACCGGCCTGCACCTTCATGGCAAATTTCATGGCCTTGTTTATATCATTAGTCATTACGCCCGAAGCAAGACCGTAAGAAGTCTGATTGGCTATCTGCACTGCCTCGTCAAAGGTATCGAAGCCTATTATCGGGAACACGGGCCCGAAAATCTCCATATCCTTGGCGACATCGGCATCTTTTGACACCAATATTACTGCAGGTTCTATAAAAGCTCCGTCACGTTTGCCGCCGTATACCAATTCTCCGCCCTGCTGAACGGTCTTTTCTATGAGCTTCTCTACTTCCGCGGCGGCTTTCTCGGATACGAGACATCCCATTTGAGTCTGAGGATCGGACGGATCGCCTATTCTATACGCTTTTATAGCGTCTATGAGCTTACGCACAAACTCGTCCTTAATAGTATTTTGCACAATAAACCGCTTATTTGCACAGCATGTCTGCCCTGCATTATAGCAGCGTCCGCCTACGGCCTCCGCAACAGCAAGATCGAGGTCGCAGTCGTCAAAGAACACATGCGGGTCGTTGCCGCCGAGTTCCAAAAAGACATGTTCAAGATTATTTGCAGCTCCGCGCATAAGCTCCATGCCGACAGCCGTAGAACCCGTAAAAGTCACGGCGTCTACGTTCTTGGTCTGAGCGAGCCATGCGCCGACCTCTCTGCCGCTGCCGGTCACATACTGAGCCACGCCTGCAGGAACCCCTGCCTTAAGCAGGCACTCGGTAACTTTGAGAGCGCCCAACGGAGTGTCGGACGCGGCCTTTATGATGACGGCGTTGCCCGTCACAATGGCAGGCGCAACTTTGTGAGCGTAAAGCTCCATGGGGAAATTAAACGGCGTAATTGCGACAAATACGCCCAAAGGCTCGCGCACGGTAAATATTATATCGCCCTGCGTGCGGGCCTCCGCATTGAGCGGATATGTATTGCCGCAGAAATGACGTGCAGCCTCTGCGAAGGACTCAAATACCATGCACAGACATTCGACCTCTCCGCGCGCGTCGGTAATGGTCTTGCCGCCCTCTTCGCAGACAGTGCGGGCTATATCCTCGAGGTTCTCTCTTACTATCGAGGTGAATTTCCTGATAATATCGACTCTCTTATAAAGGGGCACTTCCGCCCATTCTTTCTGAGCCTTCTTTGCGACGACGGCCGCACGCTCAAAGTCCTCGCGCGTACCGCTCGGCACAGTGCATATGACCTGACCCGTATACGGGTTCACATTATCGAAGACTTTGCCGTTCGACGCATCGACATACTCGCCGTTGATGATCATTTGCATAAAACTAACACCTCGCATAAATATTTTTAGCCCGTTGGGCCGAAAAAACCGTATGCTGCGCACACAAGGGACAGTGATATTTCATCGTTCTAATTATATAATAAATAAGGTGATTTGTCAATTTAAAAATAAAGGACTATTGACAAAAAATAAAATAGATGATAATATTTACTCGTTAGAATTACATAAAGAAAAGAGGGTTTTTTCAATGCTCAATTTTGAATTGTACAATCCCGTAAAAATCGTGTTCGGCCCCGGCGAATCGTCCAAGACCGGCATGTACGCCGCACAATACGGCAAGAAAGCGATGCTGGTTACATACGAGCAGCATGATTTCTTTAACCAACTCTTAGAAAAGCTCTACAAGAGCTTTGAAGACGCCGGAGTCGAGGTAGTCCAATTCTATAAGATTAAGCCCAACCCCCGTCTGTCCGACATACGCCAGGCTGTAGAAATCTGCCGCAAAGAAAACGTCGACGTAGTCGTCGCTCTCGGCGGCGGTTCTGTAATGGATTCCGTCAAAATAATAGCCGCAGGCGCGCTATACAAGGACGACGTTTGGAAGATGTTCGTATCCCGCCACGACGTAGAAGTAGCCGTCCCCCCCACAGAGACGCTGCCCACCATACTCATACCTACCAAGTCGGCGACCTCCTCCGAGTCGAATTGCATAGCAGTGGCCACTAATGACGAAACGCATGAAAAAGCATATGTTTGGACACCTGTTATATTTGCAAAAGTAGCGATAATGGACCCCGAGCTTACGGCTACTCTTCCCCCGTTCCAAACGGCGGCGGGCGCGGTCGACGCCATATCCCACGTCTTGGAAGCGTATCTGAACGGGGATCAAAACTCGCCCGTTCAGGACAGGATAAACGAAGGCCTTATTACGGCGGTAATGGACCTGCTCAAAAACATACTCAAGAACCCCGACGATATGCAGGCGAGGGCCTCGCTTCAGTGGGCGGCTACGCTTACATGGAACGGATACCTCCAGTCAGGGCTCAATGCACCCACACCCTGCCATCAGATAGGTCATGTTCTGTCGGCGCTGTATGATATAGACCACGGCGTAACGCTGGCTGTAGTAATGCCCGCATTCTTTAAATATACGGCTCACCTCAATGACGAGAGGGCCGCCAGGTTTGCGGAACTCGGGAACAGGGTTTTCGGCATAAGCAGAGACGGCAGAAAGGATATAGAAGTCGCCGAAGAGTTTATAAACAAATTTGAAGGCTTCATAAAGGAAGTCGGCGTCCCCACGAAATTTTCTGAAGTCAATATCCCCAAAGAGGATCTCGACAAGATAGCCGACGATGTCGTACGCCTCGGCTGCAACGCCCAGGGCGAGCTGCCCAGCATACCCCCCATTAAAAGGGACGGCCTTATGCAGATACTCAAGCTTGCATATTAAAAACACAGATGAGAAAATGTTACGCCTCGGTGTAACATTTTCTCTTTTAAAGGCAGCAGACATTTAACGCGTTCGGTATAAACAGAATACGACCGCTGTCCGCGCAGTTCTGCTGCATATTCGCGGACAAAAACGACGGAGGTGCGGATAATAATGGATACAATAACAGGCAAAAGCAGGCATCCTTTTCTATGTACGGATACTTCGGGGATGAATCTGCTGGAGTTTGACCCTGAAGGGAATGTGATATGGAAAAAGCATACAGGGAAAATATGCTTCGACGTGTGGGCGCTGCCCGACGAAAAGATACTATACTGCTTCTATGACGACGGAGCGGCAAGGGACAGCGGCGTCGTGCTTACCGACAGAGAAGGCCGTATATTCTTCAATTACAGCAGCAGATATGAGATATTCGGCTGCCAGCCTCTGCCTAACGGAAACGTGCTGGCAGGCGAACTGAGAAACAAGAGGGTCATAGAAATCGCCTCTGACGGATTCGTACAGAAACAAATAAATATAGACTATGAAGAGGAAAACCTGCACGAAGCCATGCGCATGCCCAGGAAAATGGCCGACGGCACCTATATCGTCGTACAGCCGGGCAATCGCAGGATAGTAAGATATTCCGCCGACGGCAATGTGATATGGAGCACGTTTACGAGGCCTGACGCTTTCGGATTTGTAGAAAAGCCAAACGGCAATATAGTGTATACGTCTCAGACAGCCCTGACAGAAATCGACAAATCGGGACGGACAGTTTGGGAGGTAACGGCCGAAGACATACCGCAGATAGGCGTAAAATGGCTGCTCGGAGTGCAACTGCTCGAAAACGGGAACCTGGCGGTATGCAACTGGCTGGGACACGGGCATGAAAACGAGGGAACGTCAATATTTGAGATCACGCCCGATAAGCAAATAGTTTGGGAATGCAACATACAGCAGGCCGCGCCGAATGCGGCAAACTTCGAATTGCTGGACTGCGACTTAGACGCCGCCATGAGCAGACCTATGAGATAAAATAAGGGCAAGGGACCGGGGACGCTGAAGCGCCCCGGTCCCTTGCCCTATAAAGCGTTAAAAGCGAATTCAGCCGCACACAGCACAAAGCGGCGACATCCCGCAGTTCATTAATACCCCCCCAAAAAAACGACCCCGCACTGCGGGGCCGTAACCTGAATGAGCTTATCTGCTTAAAAAATAATGCGATTATCTATTTCTTGTAATATCATTAAGCAGCTTGAGGAACTCGTCGTCTCCGTCATCATCGGAAGATTCATCCACATCTACTATCACGTCGCTGTCTACCTCGACGGAAGTATTTACCTCCTCGGCTGCAGGCTTTGCTTCTTCCTTAGGTTCAGCGGCGGGGGCCTTATATGTATCCTTTATCTCAGGCAGGTTAAAAGAAGCAGAAGAAACAGGATCTTCAAAACCGGTGGCTATTACGGTGACTTTGATCTCGTCTTCGAGGTTTTCGTCAAGATTGACACCCCATATAATATTCGCATTGGGCGAAGCGTTCTCTCTGATTATCTCAGCGGCGTGTTCTATATCTTCCAGCGTGACGTCGGGGTCGGCGGTAAAATACAATATAACGCCGGTAGCGCCCTTGACCGAAGTCTCAAGAAGCTGGCTGGTTATGACGGCGTTTGCCACAGTCTCGGCCTTATCCTTGCCCTTGGCTGACTGGACGTTCCAATGCGCATAGCCCGCATCTTTCAATATAGCGGTGACGTCGGCAAAATCAAGGTTAATAATACCCTGGGTCTGTATAAGATCCGTAATGCTTTCCACGCCCTCTTTCAGGACGTTGTCAGCAGTTTTAAAAGCGTTGAGCATCGTTACTTTCTCGTCGGATACAAGCTTGAGGCGCTCATTGGGGATGACCACAAGCGAGTCTACCTGCTTGCGCAGCTCCTCAATGCCTTTCTCCGCGCGCTCCAGCTTCATCCTGCCCTCAAAAGCAAACGGCTTGGTAACAATGGCTATAGTAAGTATACCCTGCTCTTTGGCAATCTGAGCTACCAGCGGAGCGGCACCGGTTCCGGTTCCGCCGCCCATGCCGGCGGTGATAAACACCATCTCCGCGCCGCGTATCTCCTGCGCGATCTGCTCGCGGCTCTCCTCCGCGGCTTTGCGGCCTATCTCGGGGTTGGCGCCTGCGCCTCTGCCATGAGTGGTATTCTCACCGATAAGTATGTTTTTAGGAGCTTTGGACCTGCGTGCAAGCTGCTGGTTATCGGTATTTATCGATACAAACTCGACTCCGGCGACTTCCTGTTGGATCATATTATCAATGGCGTTATTGCCGCCGCCGCCGACACCTAACACCTTAATATTGACTAAAACTTTGTCTTCAACGCTTTTAAACGGCATAATATTTCAGTCCTTTCTTTTCAAGCATTATAATATCATAATTTTTTTCAATAGTCAACCGTTTTTATTTTTTTTAAACAAAAAAATCATCCAAATAATGCCATCATGTCCCGCTTTGCGGCTGTACGGCCGAATAACGGCATTTGAGATAATCCTTTGCGTTTATTATCGCGGGCCGCGACGGATCGTTCAGTTCGTAGACGGTTTTGGCGTTGGTCAGTTTTTTGTCGAGATCCTCGCCCGTTCCGAGTTCTACTGTAATAATGTCGTACACGGTTATCCTTATATTATACGTTTTGGTAAAATCCAAAGACGTGACATGCTCAGCCCAGCCTATGTCGGAAAGCACGGCCACAAGCTCGCTGAATATATCCAGTTCAAGGGCATTGGAGTTATCCAGCACATCGCCCGGCGAATAATCCTGCGGAACTATACCGCTCACCGAGATCAGAGACGGGTCGTCCTGATCGGAAATCTGCAGCACTTTAAGATTTTTGTCCAAATATGCATATGACCCGCCTAAATCAAACGAATAAACTGCCACGGCGGACACGAATGTAAAGGTTATGTCAGAGGGAAATGAAATCTTTACCGTAGCCTCCTCCACATATGGATAATCCGACAATTTCTGCATGACCGACGATGAGTTTATACTCAGCAGACTGCTGCCCACGGAAAAGCCGACGGCGTCGAGCAGCTCCTCGGAAGAATAGGGAGTATCGTTGATCACGTTTATATTTTTCGCCACAAAAAACACTCTGACACATACGGCCGCGGCCACGGCAAGCAAGACCAATACGCACGCTATTCGAATTATGCGCCGTCTGCGTTTTACGGCACGCTTACGCTTTTTTCTCTGAGCCTGCCATTCGCTGTCAGTTTGAAATTGCGGCGAAGCGTCCTTATTTTTTTGAGCCACGTCCCAGCTTCCTCCTATGCATATTTTATATCAGCGCCCAGGTCTGACAATACCCGGTCTATATGCTCGTATCCGCGCTCTATATACTCGGCGTTGTTTATTACCGTTTGGCCCTCCGCCGCGAGCGCAGCGACTACAAGAGCCGCGCCGCCCCTTAAGTCCGACGCCTCTACCCTTGCTCCGTAGAGCCTGCGCACGCCGTCTATTACGGCGACTCGCCCGTCCGTGCGTATGCGCGCGCCCATCCTCAGAAGTTCTCCGACATATTTATACCGGTTTTCAAATATCGTCTCGACAAATACGGTAGTGCCGCGAGCCAAACACATCGCTGCCACCATCGGAGAACCCATGTCCGTCGGAAAACCCGGATAAGGCATAGTGCGTATGACGCCCGACGAGTCGGTCTGCGTCATGCCGTCGCTTTCTATTCTCAACATATCCGCATGTTCTTCAACGGTACAGCCTGCATCCCTCAATATGGCCGTAGTGGACCAAAGGGCTCCGCAGTCTATATTTTTCAGCAAAACGCTGCCGCCTGCGGCGGCTACCGCGCACATATAAGTGCCGGCTGCAATTCTATCGGAAATAATGCGATAGCGCACCGGGCCCAAAGATTTCCTGCCCCTGATGACTATCGTGCCTGTCCCCGCTCCCGACACATCCGCGCCCATAGCGTTCAGAAAACCCTGCAAATCTATTATCTCGGGTTCCTTAGCCGCGTTTCTTATCGTCGTAGTGCCGTCTGCGCGTACGGCGGACAGCATTACGTTCTCAGTAGCGCCGACACTCGGAAATGTCAGATTTATGTCCGCACCCTTAAGTCCTCGAGTACGGCAGTCGAGATATCCGTGAGATTCGCTGAACTCCACGCCCATCTTGGACAAAGCCGACAGATGCAGATCTATGGGACGAGTGCCTATATCGCAGCCGCCGGGGAAGCTGACACGGGCGTGATGCCTGCGCGCGAGAATGGAACCCAAAAAAATAATGGACGAGCGCATCTTGCGCATTAACGTGTCGTGTATGACAAAGCCGTCGGCATACTGCGGATTTACAGATATGTAATCGCCGCAAAGCTCTGTCCTGCAGCCCAAAGAATCAAGTATCTCTACCGCCGTATGCGTATCGCTTATATCCGGACAATTCTCTATTATACACTCGCCGTCTGCGAGCAGGGACGCCGCGAGTATCGGCAGAGCGCTGTTTTTTGCGCCCTGTACATGTACGACACCGCACAAAGGCACGCCCCCATCTATGATCAAACTTGACAAATATATCATTCCTCTCCGCAAAAACAAAGAATCAATAATATATTATGTCAAGACTTGTCAGGCTGTCACATCGCCTAACCGCACAGTTGCTCGATTATTCTGAATATATCCTCGTTGGTACGGGGGTTATACAGGCTCCTGGCCGCACGCTCCATATCGCATATCACCGCCGCGTCAAAGACCGCGTCCTTTACGCAGTCATAAAGCTTTTTGCCGTCAAGGTCATTTTCCTGCATCAATATTGCCGCACCCTTGTCCGCAAAGACCTTAGCGTTATAATATTGATGATTATCCGTAACGTTAGGCGATGGAATGAGCACGCTGGCCCGGCCGCAGGCCGCAAGCTCCGTAACGGTTCCCGCACCCGACCTGGCTATAACCATATCGGCCGCGGCCATAATCTGCGGCATATTATATATATACTCGGACACTCTTATGCGATCGTTGTCGGATATATCGTACAGCTCCGACATAACGCGGTCGTATTCCCGACCCGCGGCATGATAGTGTATCATCAAACCGTCCTTTACCGACTGGCGCACCATACTGCAAAAAGCGTCGTTGACAGACCTTGCGCCCAAACTCCCGCCGCAGGACAATATCACCGTATCGTGCTCGGCGATACCCAGCTCGGCGCGCGCCTGCTGCCTGCTGATCTGAGTAAATTCGCGCCTGACGGGATTGCCCACGACACAGACCTTGTCTTCGGAGACATTAAGCGGACGGGCCAGCGGAAAACTGAGCAGCACTCTGTCTACCTGAGGGGCCAGCATCCTGGTCACGAATCCCGCAAAAGCGTTCTGCTCGTGTATAACGGTCTTTATACCCATGCTGCACGCAGCTTTCATTACGGGCGCGGACACATACCCGCCGGTACCTACGGCGACGTCGGGCTGAAATTCTCTTATATATGCTTTCACGGTCCTGACGGCGCTGATATATTTGCGTACGGTATCTATATTGTGTTTTACGGAAGAAAGGCTGTGCTTGCGGCTCATGCCGGATATGTCGATAGACTTCATCTCAAATCCCGCTCTCGGCACTAAATCCGCCTCAAGATGATTGGCCGTGCCGATAAAAAGGAATTGGGTATCGGGTCTGCGGCTTCGAAATTCGCGGGCTATGGCGATGGCGGGATTTATATGCCCAGATGTTCCGCCGCAGGCTATAAGAATCTTCATAGGTTTCACCTTTCAGTATCAGGGGCTAAGAGCCCTTCTCTTCTCGAGAGTACCTCGAAATATGCAGCACAAGCCCCATTTCTGCCAGCAGCACGATAATAGCCGTGCCCCCGTAACTGAAAAACGGCAGAGATATACCCGTAACCGGCACGGTATTGGTAACGACCGCTATATTGAATATAACCTGCACGGATATACGCGCTATAATACCGAGAACTACAAACGAGCTGAAAGTGTCGGGCGCATGCATTGCTATATGTACTCCGCGCCATATCAAAAAAGCAAAAAGAGCTATGACGAACAGCGCGCCTATATACCCCAGTTCCTCGCATACGACAGAAAAGACAAAGTCGTTTTGAGGTTCGGACATATACAGATATTTCTGTCGGCTTTTGCCGTAGCCAAGTCCGAAAAGTCCGCCGGACCCGATAGTTATCAAAGACTGTGTAATCTGCCATCCGTCTCCGAGCAGGTCGCTGGAGGGGTCGCGCCAGGTAGCTATGCGGCGCTGCATGTAGTCGTTTGTAAGCACAAGGAACGCCGCTCCCGACAGGAAGACCATAACAAACGGACACAGATGCCACAGCTTACAGCCTCCGCAGATTATCATTATCACGCCTATTGCGAGTACCAATATGGCTCCGGACAGATGCGTCTCTACTCCTATGAGCACCGTAACGATGCCGAATATCAAACCGGGGAAAATTATGCCGTCCACAAATTTGTTCATACTGCTTCGGTGCCGCGCAATGTAGTCGGCCAGCACCAGTACAACGGCAACCTTGGCCAGCTCGGAGGGCTGGAACTGGAAGCCGCCTATATACAGCCAGCGCTTTTCGCTGTCGTTGCTGACTATAAGCACAAGTATCAGCAGCGCCACACAGGCTATATAAAACAAATATACGAATCTGCGATAGAAATTGTAAGGCACAAACGACACGCCGATCATTATCACCAAGCCGATAACGGCGCACAGGAGCTGTTTTTTTATGTAATAATAACTGTCGCCGTGTTTATAGAAAGCGTCGGCAAACCCCGCGGAAAAAAGCATTATGAGCCCCACCGCCAGCAAAAGCAGAACGCCTATAAGGAACGGAATGTCGAACATGGGCATTCGCAGCGCTTCTTTTTTCTTTTTCAATAAATTTATTTTGCCCATAAGCACCTCGAATATTCAATATTTTGCTCAGTTATATCAGAAGCCATAAGGCAGTGGCTGCGCAAACCAGCAGCGTAACGCCGCTGAAGAGAAGAACTATCTTGACCTCGCTGTATCCCGACAGCTCAAAATGGTGATGTATAGGCGTCATTTTAAACAAGCGCTTGCCGTGCGTCAGTTTAAAATAAATAACCTGTATTATAACCGAAAACGCCTCTATCAGATATATCAGCCCTGCCAAAAGAATGACCAGGGGCATATTAAGCTCAAAGCCCATTACGATAACCATGCCGCCGAGGAACATCGACCCTGTGTCGCCCATAAAGACCTTTGCGGGATGCCAGTTAAATACAAGGAACCCTATAAGAGAACCTGCCAGCGCGGCAAACAGTATGGCGTCCTCCTCGGAATTGTACACGGAAACAGCGACTACCGTAAAGAACGCCGCCACCACAAATGTGACGCTGCCGCACAACCCGTCTACGCCGTCGGTGAGATTGACAGCGTTTACGAAACCGACCATGATTATCAGCGCAAGGATATAATAAAAAAAGCCGAGATCGATTATCGTACCTATAAATGGAAGCTGTATGGAAGTAGACCAGCCGTGTCTTACGCCCAAATAAAGAATATACGCTGCAGAAATTATAACCTGAAGTATGATTTTCTGTATTGCGGTAAGGCCGAGGTTCTGCTTCTTTTTAACCTTTACGTAGTCGTCGGCAAATCCGATAAGAGCAAACAGACAGGCCACTATCAGGCCGGTCAAAGCTCCGGTGGGGAGAGTAAAACCGTCCAGTCCCTCAGAGTAATATTTTACCGCAAACAGCATGTATATGCATACGGTAGATATCATAAACATGAGCCCGCCCATAAGAGGCGTGCCCTGCTTGGACGCATGCCACGACGGTCCATACTCGGTCAGTATCGTCTGTCCGAAATGAAACCTGCGCAGCAGCGGAATCAAGAAAAGCCCTATAACCGCAGAAAGAGCCGCGGCAGAGATAAAACAAAGAAACGGTATAAAATAACTCATACTTCCTCCCCCTCGCACAACGCGAAGAACGTCTTCAATACGTCCTCTCCCCGCATTCCCCTGCTGGCCTTGACCAGTATATTATCCGACTCAGACGCAATTTTATACAACATACGCCCGGCCTCGGACGCATCGCTGCAGGCCAGGCATTTTTCAGGCGGCACACCCGCGTCAACGGCTCCGGATATATAGTCTATAGCAAAATTACCGAACGCAATGACAGAGTCCACGCCCCGCAGGCAGGAACCCGCCTGTCTGTGCAAAGACTCAGAATAATCCCCCAATTCCAGCATATCGCCCAAAACGGCTATTTTACCGCCGCTGCGTCGGCTTAGTATGTCCGCGGCGGCCCTAACGGACGCGGGACTGGCGTTATAGCAGTCCTCTATTATATAAAATCCGTCTCTGTCATAGCAATCCTGCCTCATCGGCGCATTGCGGAAATCGAGCAGTCCGTCGCAAACTGTCTGTGCATCGAGCCCGTAGCAAAAGCCTACTGCCGCAGCCGCCAGGGCGTTATAAACATTATGCCGACCCTCGCATAAAATTTTTGCACGAAAAGTATTGCCCGGGAAATGCAAGATAAAATCCTGCCCGCCGTCCGCGCAGCATACAGATTCGGCGCGTACGTCGCAGTCCGTAGAATCGATCCCGAAAGTAAGTATTTGCCGACTTCCGTACAGAGCTTCTTTGGCTTGACGCAGAAACTGGTCGTCGGCGTTGAGTATAAGGACGCCGTCTTTTTTTAGTCCGTCTATTATCTCAAGCTTTGCGCGAAGTATGTTCTGCTGTGAGCCGAGACTCTCTATATGCGAAAAACCGATGTTCGTTATCACCGCGACATCGGGATTGGCGATATCGGAAAGAGCTTTTATTTCCCCCAATGCGGACATGCCGAGTTCTACGACGGCAGCACGGTCGGACGGCTTTATGCCCAGCAGAGTTATGGGCAGCCCCGTCTCGCTGTTCATATTGCCGTACGTCTTATGCGTCGGAAACCTGCGGCTCAACACAGCATAAATAAACTCTTTGGTAGAGGTCTTGCCCACACTGCCGGTCACCGCCGTAATCTTTACATCGAGCGAGCGCCGATAATCTGCGGCGAACTGCTGCAGCGCAAGGACCGAGGAGTCGACAACGAGCTGAGGGATGTCCGCGTCGAGGCGCCTCTCGCACAATGCGGCAGCGGCGCCCGCAGACACAGCCTGCGATATAAAATCATGTCCGTCGACCCTGGCGCCCCTGAAGCACACGAACAGGTTGCCCTCTCTTATCTTGCGTGAATCTACCGCGACGCCGTTAAACTCACCGTCCGTATAAAGTACGCCTCCCGCCGAAGCGGCGATCTGTGACAACAACATTTTCTTGTTCCCCGTCCCTGCGCCTCACGCGCGTTTATGTCTGAAATGTTCATCCACTATACCGTATTCGTCGAACTCTACCCTGTCCCGTCCGAGTATCTGATACTGCTCGTGCCCCTTGCCTGCCAAGAGGACTATATCGCCCTGCGAAGCCTCCGAAAGAGCGGAGCGAATAGCATCCCTCCTGTCCGGGATCACGGTAAACCTCGACCGATCGGATACGCCGGCTAAAATATCGGATATTATGGCCATGCGGTCCTCCGTCCTGGGATTATCGTCGGTAACATATATCGAATCGGCTTTTTCCGCGGCAATACGCCCCATAATCGGGCGCTTGGTTTTATCGCGGTCTCCTCCGCAGCCGAATACAAGAATCAGTTTATTATGGCATAGATCCCTGGCCGTTGTCAATACCTGCCTTAGGCTGTCGGGAGTATGGGCGTAGTCTATTATCACGCCGAAACCGTCTTCGGCATATACAAGCTCAAATCTTCCGCGAACGCCTTTGAAGTCCGACAAAGCCCTGACGCTGTCCATTTCGGGAATTCCGCAGACACGGCACGCCGCTATTGCGGCAAGCGAATTGTACACATTGTACCGGCCGCATATCGAGATTGATACATCTAAGTTTCCTGCAGGGCAATGCATATCGTATCTCAGCATTCCCAAAGACGAACTCTCGTTCTCAGCCGAATAGTCGCTGCCTGTACCTTTGCAGGAAAACGTCACGCAGCGGCCACCGAATTTCCCGGCGAACACAGGTTCGTCCGCGTTTACCACACACGCGGAGGAAAGCTCCGAAAGGATCAGCTTGGCCTGAAGATATCTGTCCATATCGCCGTGATAGTCCAAATGCTCGGGCGATATATTGAGGAAAACACCTGCGTCAAAATGCAGTGCGTCGCATCTGCGCTGATCCAGCCCCTGAGAAGACGCCTCCATAATCAAATGCGTGCAGCCGGCGTGAGCAAACTCAGCCAAAACTCCGTATAATTCCTCAGCCTCCGGCGTGGTGCGCGCACCGTCCACGGACATATCACCGAAGCGCGATCCGTTAGTGCCTACTACGCCCGCTCGCAAACCCATCTTTTGCAGTATATGATATACCATATAAGAAGTAGTGGTTTTGCCGTTCGTGCCGGTAATCCCGATAAAACGCATTTTTCCGGAGGGATTGCCGTAGAAATTATCCGCAGCCAAAGCCAATGCGCGGCGGCTGTCAGGCACCAATGCGACCGGTACCCCGATATCCTCGGAGGGCGGTATTTGGCATATAACGGCTGACGCACCGCGACTGACCGCTGAAGCAATGAGTTCATGAGAATCCGTACGGCTGCCCTTTACGGCGACGAATACGTCGCCGGGCGATACCTTATCGGAATTTGAACAAACTCCCGTCACTTCCGTATCGGCAGCTGCGGCACAGCCGCAGTTCATGCCCATAAGCAGTTCAGCCAATCTCATAAAAAGCACCTCCGACGCATATCAATCGACTTTTATACGTCCTGTGCTTTATGAGGTCCGTTATTGAAGATCCTGCAGCGGACTGTCCGTCTTTTCAAACGTTACAGTGACGACGGTACCCTTAGACACGGTCGTGCCCGGCTCTATGCTTTGCGAAACGGCCACTACGTTCGAATAGCTCAGGTTAGAGCCCACGACCTTAATATTAAGATTGCTGTCCACCAACAGCAGATTGCATTCCGAAGCGGGTTTGCCTACAAGATTAGGCACAACGGTCTGCGTATCTTCCTCGTAACCCTGCTCGGTATACAGTATCACGTCGCTGCCCTCCGGCACGACGGTACCTTTCGCCGGTAATTGATAAACAACCGTGTCGCCCGTACCTATGACGGTGGTGCGGATATTGAGTTTGCCCAACTCCGTCTGCGCATCGATATAATCCATATCCTCGACGTCAGGGACGGTTACGTCCTTGACGCTCTCACCGTCTCCGTAATCGGGCTCCACCCCGAGATAATCGAGCACGTCCGCCATTATATCTCTGCCGAGCGGCGCGGCTATATACGAACCGTACTGCACTTCCGAATCGGGCTCGTCGACTACGACCAAAATACATACCTGCGGATCGTCCGCGGGTGCAAAACAAATAAACGACGCTATTCTTTTTCCGTTGTCTTCACCGTTATTTGCTAAAGTATCGAGCTTCTGAGAAGTACCCGTCTTGCCCGCCATACGATATCCGGCCAAAAAGCTCGTAGCGCTCTTGGCCACGGTATATTCAAGGTATTCGCACAAGATATCCGACGTGGACTCCGAAACTGTCTGTCTGACGACCGTAGGAGAATTTTGCATTATGACTTTACCGTCGGAATCGGTGATGCTCTTGATAATATATGGCTGCATGTATTTGCCGTCGTTGGCCACGGAGGAAACAGCGGCCACCAGCTGCATACCGGTTATCTTAAACGACTGGCCGAACGAGGAGTTTGCCAGGTTAAGCGCCGTCATCGTGCCTTTAGCGTAATGGTATCCGCTCTGCTCGCCGGGCAGTCCGACATTTGTCTTTTCTCTAAATCCGAATATCGTTATGTAATCATAGAATTTCTCCGGACCTATTCTTTCCGCCAAGGTCATAAAGACAGGGTTGCAGGAATTTGCAAGTCCGTCTTTAAAGGTTTCCACCCCATGACCTTGACGCTTGGCGCACCTGACCATTATAGAGCCTATCTTAAGATAGCCTACACAGTTAAATGTTTCTGCGAGATCTACCACGCCTTCTTCCAACGCCATTGCGGCGGTAATGATCTTAAACGTGGATCCTGGCTCATACTGCTCTATGGCTTTGTTGGTTCTGAATGTAGCAAGGTACTCGTTATATTTATCTATGTATTCCTGTCCCGAATACGCGCTGAGCGCTTCGAGAGTGAGCTCGTCGTTGATCACGAACGGATTGTTGGGATCATAGTCCGGCTTGGACGTCATGCCCAAGACTTCGCCCGTTTTAATATCGTACACTATGCCTGCGATACGGTTCTGCACGTTGTGTTCCACTCGCGCGTTTTCTATGTGTTTTTCAAGCAGAGACTGTATCTCAAGATCGATCGTCAGCTGAAGCGTCGCGCCGTCTTCCGGTTCTATCACCTTTTCATAGGCAAACGGCATCACTGTGCCGACAGACGTTTTTATCGCAACCTGTTTGCCGTCGGAGCCTTTGAGATACTCGTCATATGAATATTCAAGCCCCTCCAAGCCCTGGTTATCCGTTCCGACAAAGCCCAGTACCGTGGACAGCAAATTGCCGTTGGGGTAATAGCGTTTGGTATCCTCGGTAAGAGTGACCACAGCGCTGTAATCGGGGTCGGAGACAATAAACTCGCTGACTTTATCCGCCACTTCCTTGTCTATACGGCGGGCGATTATGACATACTGGGAGTTCTGGGAGGCTTTCTCATATACCTCCTCATATTCCAGGTCCAGTATCTGCGCCAGGCCCTCGCTTAATTCTTTTCTGACCTCGTCGCTTTTGATGACGGCAGGAGCCATTATCACTTTATAGGCCG
>CALXAN010000012.1 GCA_944386305.1 uncultured Clostridia bacterium | reverse complement strand
CGGTCAGAGTTATGTCGGACGTTCCCAGTTTTTTTATATATAGTTTTCTTTTGTCGTTTCCTGACGCTTGAGCGCCGGCAGCCGGGGCTTCGGCGGCGTGCAGGTCGGATATCCGTTCCGTCGCGTGTGTGTCCATGTTTTATTGTCCTCAGGCCTTTGCGTCAAACCATGTCTTGCCGCAGCCTACGTCCGTTACCAGCGGTACTGAGAGCTTGACGACGTTCTGCATCTCGGTTTTTAAGATCTCCGCTGCCTGTCGGCTGTGTTCCTGCGGCACTTCTACTATCAGTTCGTCGTGTATCTGCAATATCAGCTTTGCTCCGGTTCCTGATTCGGCAAGCTTTTGGCGGACCCTGACCATGGCGAGCTTGATTATATCCGCAGCCGTGCCCTGAATCGGCGTATTCATGCACACGCGTTCGGAAAACGAGCGCAGCTGGTAGTTCTTCGCGTTTATGTCAGGCACATATCTGCGCCTGTGGAATTTGGTCTCTACATATCCTTTCTGCTTTGCCGACTCAACCACGTCGTGCATATACTGCCTGACTCCGTGATATGTCTGAAGGTAATCGGATATATATTTTTTCGCCTCTTTTACCGAAGTGCCTATATCCTGCGACAGCGAGTATTCGCCTATACCGTATACTATGCCGAAGTTGACGGCTTTGGCTCGCCTTCGCCATTCCGGCGTTACAATGCTTTCGGGTATGCCGAATACCTGAGAGGCGGTGATGGTGTGTATGTCCTTATTTTCTCTGAATGCTTCCGCCATCGTATCGTCGTGCGCTATGTCCGCAAGTACGCGCAGCTCTATCTGCGAGTAGTCCGCGTCGAGCAGCACGCAGCCCTCTTTGGCCACAAACGCCCTGCGCAGCTGGCTGCCCAGCTCTGTACGAATGGGTATGTTCTGCAGGTTCGGTTCGGTACTGCTTATCCTGCCTGTCTGAGTGACCGTTTGAGTAAAAATCGAGCGGATACGCCCGTCTTGGTCGGTCTTTGACAGAAGACCGTCGACATACGTCGACTTGAGTTTGGTATATTTGCGGTAATCTATGATATGCCGTATTATGGGATAACCCGTTCTCAGCAGAAGTTTTTCGAGTACTTCGTTGTTTGTGGAATATCCCGATTTGGTTTTTTTGATTACGGGTAGGCGGAGTTTTTCGAACAATATTGCTGCAAGCTGCTTTGGGGAGTTTATATTAAATTCTTCTCCCGCCTCATCATAAATGCTCTGTGTTAACTGGGCGATATGGGCGTCCATGGTTTTGCCGAACGCTTTAAGGAAATCCGTATCGACGCGGACGCCCTCGTTTTCCATATCCGCCAGTACGGAACACAGGGGGAGCTCTATATCGTAATATAACCGAGTCTGCCCATTCTGCTCAAGCTTACTCTCCATCATCTGCACTACCGCATCCAGCGCGGCGCTCAGGGAGGTCGGCTCGTATATTTTGGCCGTAGCCTGGGTGACCAGCGCGGAAAGGTCGTAAGACGTCCTCGACGGGTCGAGCAGGTACGCCGCCAAAAGAGTGTCGAATGATAAATTGACGCTTTTGCCCTTTGCGAACATGAGACGTATAAAAGGCTTCGCATCGTGCGTGACGATTGTTTTGCCGTCAAGCTGCGACAGCGTTTCGTCATTTACCTGCAGCCTTGCTATTCGGTCTGCGTCTTTTACGAGCAGTGCCGAGCCGTCAAAAAGCATATATATAATTTGCGCCTGCGGCAAAGTATCCGTATCGTATATCTGCGCGGATACGGCCGGGCCGTCGGGGGCGTGGTCGTCGACCTGATCGGATTGCATGGCAGTGGATGCCAGCAGTTTCTTTAGGGCTGTAGGCATCTGCAGGCGTGAAAAAATCTCCGTGCAGCTTTTTATATCAGGTTTAGGGACGGTGACGTCGCTGAGGTCTACGCCCGGCTGCGGGGTTCTGATTATCGTCCCGAGTTTTTTGCTCACATATGCGCTGTCTTTGCCCTTGACAATTTTTTCAGCGACGGCGCCGCGCAGCTCGTCCGTATGAGCGTAGAGGTTGTCGAGATCGCCGTATTCGTGCAGCAGGTTCAGCGCGGTCTTTTCTCCTATTCCCGGCACGCCCGGTATATTGTCGCTGGAGTCTCCCATGAGCGCCTTGAGGTCGATAAGTCCTTCGGGCGTCAGGCCGTATTTTTCCGTTATGCGCTCGCTGTCGTATATCTCGTCTTCCGCACCCTTGGGCTTTGACGAGGCAAGACATACCTTTACATGTTCGTTTATGAGCTGAAAGGAATCCCTGTCGCCTGTAATTATTATACATTCGTCCCCCAGCCGCGACGCTTCGGCGCTGAGGATGCCTATAATATCGTCGGCCTCCAGGCCGGGCTGTTCGATGTATTTTATACCCAAGGCGGAAAGCGCCTCTTTTATGAGAGGGAACTGCTCTCTGAGTTCGTCGGGCATGGCTCTTCTGCCGGCTTTGTAGTCCTTGTACAGTTCGTTTCTGTATGTCGGGGCTTTTACGTCGAAGGCGGCGCAAACTTTGCAGGGCATATATTTATTGAGATGTTTGTTGAGTATGTTCAAAAATCCGTAAACGGCGTTGGTATTTGTGCCGTCGGTGGTAGTAAGGGGGCGTATGCCGTAGAATGCCCGGTTCATTATGCTGTTTGCGTCTATCAGAAGAATATTCATCTAAGCCGCTCCTTCGTTGTTCTTTTGTGTCTTCGTATCGGACTTGCTGTGTTAACCCCTGGCAGGTAGTCTCTGTCGATGGTTGAGCCTGTATTCGACAGGGGCGGCGCGACTCCGGCGTCACGCCTCAATTTCCGTCAGGGACGCATATTATCCTAATCTACATTATTAATAATCGTATCATATTTATACCCGTGTGTCAATAGTTGGAGCCCTCGGTCGCGGCATGCGGCTTTCGTCGCCGTTTCATATAAAAGCTCGGAAAAAAACAGGCCTCGGGTCTCTAAAAAAATATCGTCAGGGTATTGCATTTTCAATCTTCATGGTGTATAATTAGCATACAGGTGGTGCGAAATACCATAAAAGGGGAGTAAAGTGGTTTAAATTCCCTAAAACATATAAGGAGGGGGCAATATGGCGGAGCATAATCTGATAGGCAACTATCAGCATACTATCGACGCCAAGGGCAGATTGTTCCTTCCTGCCAAGCAGCGCGAGATACTCGGCAGCAGGGTTTATATGACTCGCGGGCTTGACGATTGTATTTTTGTTTTTTCCGAATCCGGCTGGAACTCCTTTATAGACGGGCTCAGTCAGCTGTCTCTTGCCAAGTCGCGCCTTGCGGCTCGGTATTTCAGCGGCAATGCGGCTGTAGCGGAAATAGACGGACAGGGACGTATAGGAATACCCCAAAATCTGCGCAAGCTTGTGGGCCTCAACAAGGACGTTACCGTAGTCGGAGTTTTGGATCGCGTGGAGTTATGGGATACCGCGAAGTGGGAGTCGTTCAACGGCGACGTCAGCAACGATGCTGTATCCGAAGTGCTTGAGGAGCTTGGTTTCTGATCATGGACAGAGAATTCAGTCATGTACCCGTTATGCTGGATAAAGTCATAGCGGGGTTGGATATACGTCCGCAGGGCGTCTATGCGGACGGGACGGCCGGAGGCGGAGGACATGCCTTTGAGATAGGGCGCCGCCTTTCGGAGTCGGGCAGGCTTATAGCGTCTGACAGAGACGCAGAGGCGATAGAGGCGTGCAGGCGCAGACTTGCCGAACTTAAATGTCAGACATCATTTTTACAAATATCTTTTGAGAATCTTCCGCAGTATCTTAAAGATAACGATATCATGATCGACGGTTTGCTGCTGGATCTCGGAGTATCGTCGTTTCAGTTAGATACTGCCGACAGGGGATTTTCGTATATGCTGGACGCCGAGCTGGATATGCGTATGGACAGAGATTCGACTCTCAGCGCCAAAGATGTGGTCAATACGTATTCGCAGTACGACCTTGAGCGCATTTTTAAAGAATACGGCGAGGAGCGCTATGCCAAATCTATAGCCGCGGGGATTGTCAGAGCAAGGCAGGACAAGCCTGTGACCACCACATTTCAGCTCGTGGATATCATAAAGTCATCCGTTCCTCCGAGAACGCTGCGTGAGAAGCAGCATCCGGCCAAAAGGGTCTTTCAGGCCATAAGGATAGAGGTCAACGACGAGCTGGGGCAATTGCAGAATATTCTCGAATCGATCATGTCCCGGGTCAATGAGGGCGGCCGGGTTGCGGTCATCACTTTCCACTCCTTAGAGGACAGGATAGTCAAAACCGCGTTTGCCAAGTTTGAAAGGCCGTGTACGTGTCCTCCGGATTTCCCTGTATGCATATGCGGCAAGAAGCCTTTGGGCCATGCGCTTGAGCTGCAGAAGCCGTCTTCGGCTGAGGTTGCGGCAAACCCGAGAGCAAGAAGCGCGAAGCTGCGCGTGTTTGTAAAACATACGGAGGAATGACTGCGGCGGCATGCGCCGGTTTATTGACGAGTATACAGAGAGGATATAGAAATGAAAGGCGGGATATTTGTGAATAAGACAAAGGAAAAAAAATCCGGTGTGGATACGGTGGCCGTAATACTGGTACTGGCTATCGTGGTCGTTGCAGTTGTGAGCGTTAATTGTTATATAGAAAAATATGAGAAAGATTACGAGCTGGGTCTGCTTCAGGCAGAGATAGAAGAGGCTCAGAACGATTATGCGCTCCTGCAGGTAGAATATCAGAAGCGAATAGGATATTTTTCAGTCTCCGAATATGCCGAAAATGAGCTTGGCATGACCAAGATCAGTCCATATCAGATAGAATATCTCGACCGGGGCCAAACGGACACCATGCAGGTGGTTGAGAATGATGAGGAGATGGGCTTTGCCGAAAGAGTCTCGAAGGTGTTTTCCGTTGTGTTAGAATATTTTAAATAACACGGCATAGATATTTTATTGAGATAATTGATTTCTAGGAGTTCTTCAGATGGCTCTAAGACCGACGGAAAAGAGTGTAAAGAGATATAAGGTCATGAGGATAGCGGCGATAGTCTGCTTTTTGGGATTGGCCGTACAGCTCTTCGTCATTCAGATCGTAAATCATGATAAATATGAACAAATGGCCGTAGATCAGCAGACGAGCGATATTACCATCGAAGCCGCAAGAGGCCCTATTGTCGATAGGAAAGGTAATATGCTCG
>CALXAN010000011.1 GCA_944386305.1 uncultured Clostridia bacterium | reverse complement strand
GGTCTGATAAAATATAGAGGTACGGAAAGGTATAAAAACGACAGAAGGGTGAAGCTTATGTTCAAGAGACTTGCGTCCGCCGTGTTGACGGCGGCGCTGACGCTGCTGACGTTCGCGCCGCTGCGCGCAGACGCCGCAGGCGCGCATTTGATTATCAACCAGGTATACGGAGGCGGAGGGAAGTCCGACACGCCGTTTTCGCACAGCTTTATAGAGCTGTACAATCCCACGTCGGAGGATATATCGCTGGACGGCTATACCGTAACCTACTCCTCCAACCGCGACACGAGCGAAAAAGACCACGCGGGCTCCACCATGCAGCCCGACGGAAGCGCAGCGATAGAGACTCTGCAGCTTACAGGTACTGTCAAGGCCTCGAGCTCGTACCTTATAAGATGCGCCGCGGAGGAAACCTCCGAAGCCGCGGTAACCCTCGACGAGGCGGACCTGGACTGGGACAGAGTGATAGACAACGACAAGACAGTGGAACTGATACTGTACGACGGGCAGACAAGGGTGGACGGACTGTCTACCCGGGACACGGATTTCCGCGATATAGGCGAGGGCGGAGCCCCCGCGGCAGACAAGGTGTCCAAGCAGAAATCCATACGCAGGACCAACTTTGCCGACACTGACGACAACGCTGCGGATTTCAGCGTCATAGAGTGGGACGCTCTGCCCGCCGACGAGGCGCAGAAGCAGCAGTTTATCGACACGTACAGGCCGCGCAGCGGCGCCGACGGCGCGTGGACGGAGCAGCTCACGCCGCCCGAGGAAGAGCCTTCGGCACCGACTCAGGACTTTTTGTACAGAGCCGAGGGCTTTGAAAACGACGGCGCGCTGCCCCTGGACAAGATAGGCTCATACGTCTGCGGCATTTCCAACAAAGACGGGGGCGTGGCCGAGATAATCTCCTACGACGCCGTAAACAACAAGGCCTGGGTCGTCAACGGTACGACGGGACTGCTGGACGTGCTGGACCTGGCGGACGTGACGTGCGCGGTATCGGAGCAGCTGAAGGCCGAGAGCTTCGACGTCAAGGCGCTCGTAGAGGGGCGCATAGACGGCTTTGAGTACGGAGACATGACCTCCGTGGCCGTCAGCTCCGAGCTCGGCATAGCCGCCGCGGCGCTGCAGGACGCGGCGTATGACAAGAACGGGTATGTGGCGCTGTTTAGGACCTCGGGCGAGTTCATAGCGCTTATAGAAGCGGGCTGCCAGCCCGACATGCTGTGCTTTACCCCCGACGGCTCAAAAATACTCGTGGCCAACGAGGGCGAGCCGAGAGAGGGCGTGGGGGAGGGCATAACCGACCCCGCAGGCTCGGTGACCATAATAAGCCTCGACGCGGCCGACCCCGCGGCAAGCCGGGCCGTTACGGTAGGCTTTGAGGCCTTTGACAGCGAGCGCGAGGAGCTGATTGAGCAGGGCGTGATATTCAGGACCGGCGCCGTGCCGTCCGAGGACTTTGAGCCCGAATACATAGCCTGTACCGACACCAGGGCTTACGTGGCCCTGCAGGAAGCCAACGCCATAGCCGTGCTGGACCTGGAATCGGGCAGCTTTAAGGGCGTGTATCCGCTGGGATATAAAGACCTGAGCCTGGAGCAGAACGCCGTATGCCTGGCCGACGAGGTCATGTCCTATTCTCCCAAAACCTACAGCGGCGCCGCAGCGGCCTATATGCCCGACGGCATAGCGCTCTACACCGCCGGGCAGAAGACATATCTGCTCACCGCCAACGAGGGCGACTCCAGGGAATGGGGCAAGGACGCGGCCGAATATGTAAACGAAATAAAAGTGACCCTCACCGCCGACGACGGCTCTGAGGCCCAAAAGGTGAGGGCCATAGACGCAAGCGTTTGCGAGGGCCTGCCCGAGGGCAAGACGGTGCTGTTCGGCGGCAGGTCGTTTTCGGTATACGAAGTCTCGGACACGGGGCTGACGCAGGTATACGACAGCGGCAGCGACTTTGAGAGCAAGACCGCGCAATACTATCCCGCCTACTTCAACTGCTCCAACGACGACAACGAATACAACAGCCGCACGGCCAAGAAAGGCCCCGAGCCCGAGAGCGTCACCGTAGGCGAAGCGGACGGCAGGACCTATGCGTTCGTCGCGCTGGAGCGCATAGGCGGCATAATGGCCTACGACATAACCGACCCGACGGATATCTTCTATGTAAACTACATAAACACCCGCGACTTTGCCGAAGACCCCGACAACGCCAATCCCGACAAAAACCCCGGCTTCAGCCTGCACAGCGACATTGCGCCCGAGGGCATGTACTTCATAGACGCGGCCGTATCCCCCTCCGGCACGCCCATACTCCTGGCGGCGTTCGAAGTCAGCGGTACGGTAGCCGCATACTCCGTAGGCGAACGCCCCGACGGCCATGAGTTCGGCGGAGAATATCTCAGCGACGCGGACGGGCACCGGCAGCTCTGTCTCAAATGCGGCGCGGAGAGCCAAACATCTCCTCATCAGGGCGGAGCGGCTACCTGCACCCGGCGGGCCGTATGCACGGTTTGCGGCGCGGCCTACGGGCAGACCGACCCCGCCGCGCATACCGCGCAGCTGGAGAACTTTAAGCAGGCCTCCTGCACCGAAGAGGGATACACGGGCGATACGGTCTGCTCTGCCTGCGGCCTGCTGCTCCGGGCGGGCAGCGTCACGCCCAGATCAGAGCACGAGTTCGTCGACGGCGTATGCGCGCTCTGCGGACAGACGCAGGAACAGAACGACGGCCAGCAAAGCCCCTCCACGGCGGACGCGGCGCTTCCGCTCATGCTTACGCCCCTGCTTGCGATATGCGCGTACACAGCCGTAAGACTTATAAGAAAGCGCGCCGAACACAGAGGCTGAATTTAATAAAATACGACGGCGTCGGGCGCGCAGAATATGCGCCCGGCGCTTATATTTTCGGCGACCGAACGCTCGTCGCTCAGCGCTGCTCGTGCCCCCTCCATATAATACGGCATCCTCCGCGCCCTTCTTCGCGGGCGAGGGACAAACTGAGCGTCTGATGTATTTAAAGACCTTTAAATGCTGCGTGATTCAGGGCCGATGCGTCCGCTCAGCGTCTGAAACCTGCACCGCAAACAGAGCCCAAAGAAGACTTAAAAGGAATAACCGCCGCTGCAAACAGAGCTAAGGACGACTTAAAAGAAATAACCGCTGCAGCAAACAGAGCCCAAGAATGACTTAAAAGAAGTAACCGCCGCAAATTTAAAAAGTTCAGCCGATCCCGCAGATGATTACATTGATTTGAAAAGCAGCGGGCCAAACCCTGTCTTTGCGGCGCGCCTCTACTGCGATATACACAGGCGGAGCCCTCGCAGAGCTCAGCCATATTCGGGACGGGGAGTTCAGCCTCGGAGCTGCATTTTTCGTTCGGCGTTTTGTACCGAAGCGGGGGGGGGCATTTTAACGCGGTATCATGAGAATTTGCCGGGTATTTTTTTGTAAGAACGGAATTCCGCCCATTATCTAATGTTCATTGCCCCCTGCCCGGCTAAAAAAGCGGGGCGGCCGCCTAAGAATACATTACGGAAGTCCCTTCAACAATACAAAAAGCATACTGTTTTTTATGCGTATGACATATACGGCTTTTTATGCCAAAGGCGGGTGCAATACACAATGAATTATCTAAGCTGAAGAAAAACTCAAAAGCGGGCAAGAGGATTCAAAAAACCCCAAAAGATAACTGTAAAATTACGTATTCTAAAAGCTGAGCCCGCCGCGGAAATTAAGTTTTTCCTAAAATTAAAATATCATATCCGCAAAGGCGCACGGAAAACCAAAACACGACAAACTCAAAAAAGCGGGGCGTATCCAAACGCCCCGCCGTATGTTCTCTATTTAAGCAGCTCCAGTATCTGGGCCTTGGGCCTGACGCCCGTAGAACGGTTGACTATCTTGCCGCCCTTTATGACGAACAGCGACGGGATGCTCATCACCTCAAAACTCGACGCCAGCTCGGGCTGCTCGTCTACGTTTACCTTGCAGACCTTTACCTCGGGATGCTCCTGCGCTATCTCGTCCACTATCGGGGACAGCATGCGGCAGGGTCCGCACCAATCCGCCCAAAAGTCCAGCAGCACGGTCTTTTCGCTCTGCAGCACCTCTTCCTTAAAATTGTTCTTATCCACGGCTAATACCGACATAAAACAAACCTCCGATCTTTATCTGTAAAAGGTGAGCGTCCGTAAAGCATTCTTGCACACTTGAAGCCCGAAGAATCAGGCCGTCGGCCCGGCGATTCACCCTTATATATTTATATTATACTCATTATCGCCCAAATTTACAGTAACTTTATCACATTTCTTTAAATTACCTTTTATCGATCGGAACAAGCATACTCCCGGCCGCCGCAGCCCCTGACAGAGCGGCTTAGGCGACTCAATTTATTATACAATGAAATGACAGATATTTCAACACATACGCGCACAACCGCTGCCCCCGCTTATCATATCGCTGCCCTTTAAAATACTTCAGTGAATCAAAGCGCGCCGTGCCGAGCGAGAAAAAAAACTGAACATAAATACCATGACAAGGGCAAAAACGAGCATAAACGCACCGCTACACTGTAAAGGCTCAATCCCTCGCTTGCAGGCTCCTGTTTAAGCCGGCGGGAATCTAAATGCGGCGGTATCCCCGGCGTATGCCCGCAGGCCTGCGAAGACGAAAAAAATGTCCGCAGGAGACAAAAATCCGTCCGCGCCGTTTTCGGCGTATTTTTAAGCATGCGGATTTTTGTACAGACAGGGTGAACCTTTCGGATTAATAATACACGCGTCAAATCAGCCGCTTAAAGCCATGTTTTGTGCAGACAGGGTGCAAAAACGACCTTTAGGATTAATAATACATGCGGCGAATCAGCCGCTTAAAGCCTTGTTTTGTGCAGCTCCCGGATGCCGGGAGCTGCACATACCGAATATGCGTATCGCGGCGGTATCCCTGACGTACGCCCGCAGGCCTGCGAAGACGAAAAAATGCCCGCAGGAGACAAAAATCCGTCCGTTTTTAACATAATTTTGCATTTTTTTGTACGGAGGTACTAAATGCAGTCTTTTGGATTAATTTAACGCAGAGCGGATCCATTCCCCGTGCAGCAAGCACTGCGCCGTATCTCGGCATAAAAGCTGCCTTAAAGCGCTGCCAAATGTGCCTTTTTACGTTAGATAGACTATTCTATTCCCAGCCGCATTCTTCAATCAGAAAGTCCGAAAAGGATTTATCAATATAATCCAAATCGAAATCATCAAAGAAAACAAAAGCAATTTCATTTTCTTCTTCGGAAATACCGACAAAAACAATTTGCTTGGGAAAATACAGATTGTATTCGCTTAACGATAACATTTGAAATTCAAAAGTATCAAGTTTAAAAGTTGTTTCTGCTGTTTCCTCGCCATTTTCTAAGACGGTTTCTTGAAAAATGTAGTTGTTTTCTATATAGTTTGTTTGTTTATCAAATATTTCTTCGGAATATTTTGCCCTTAAAGTATATGCGTCTGACTGAAAGATGAAATAATCTTTATGCAGGTATTTGCATTTCAAATCATCATACTCGCCCATTTCATCAACAGACGGAAGGTAAATAAACGTTTTTTCCAAATTATTCCACTCGCCTGTATCATAACTGACTTTCTTTATTCCGAAAATAAAATATGCGAACAAACAACATATTACAATAAGCCCAAAAACTGCCGATACAACAATAAGCGCTGTTTTCTTTTTGCTCATATCCTCACCGCCTTGGTACATTTTAAAGTAAAACTTAAACTCTAACTTACTAATGAATAAACCAAACCGCCTATGGCAAACAGCAAAACAGGCAGCGCAAAAACACAAATCCACAGCGACTGCCAAAAGCAGCGGCTTTTACCGCAGCAGTTTTCGATATATCCGTATTTTTGCGAAAAAGAATACCGTACAGTATCCCATAACGTGTCATTATACCATTCATGCAAAGTTGATTTTTCTGCTCGCTTCGATATTTTTTTTAATCTTTTTTCTACCTTTTTTATAACCGATTGCTCTTTATATCGCCATTCTATCGGTTTGTCGCCTTGATGTGCGCGTGAAAATCTATATACTAAAAAGGCATATTTCTTATAACTCTTTTTGTCGGCAGTTGTTTTTCTAATCGGTTTAACCTGTAAAACGAGCAATTTATAACGATTGGGGACACGGTGATATTTTTTTTCCTCAATTTTCTTATTGATAAATTTGTATTCAAGCAAATTAAGGAGACCGCTTCCGCCGTAATGATCGTACTCATCGACCTCTTCCGCAAATGACCGGCGGGATAACACAGCCTCTACGCCATACCCAATCAATACGGCATTATACTGTTTTAAAAGTTCCGTAGCTTTCTCATACAATGATGCGCCGCTCATTTTCGGTCCCCGCATTTTATTTAAATGTATCATTATTATATCACACTTTATATATAAAGTTAAGCCCTGTTTTTGACGATATTACAAAAAAAACCGACACATTAAAAAATCATATCAAAGCTAATGCAGCTGAAAACTCTGTCTTTAAGCCCTTTCGTAAGTATTTCCTTAACTTATTTATAAAAGCTAAGATTTGTCCCTATCGTACACCCGCGGCATAAAAAGCGGCGAAACTGTCGGTAATAAACTGCGCAGAGCGATATTTTGCCGCAGGCTTTAATTTTATCTCTCTTTCGGCGCCCTGAACTGCTCCTCTGACGTTTGCCGCAGGGGTAAGTCTCGCCTTTTTTAAAAATGATACGCCTGCGGGGGCACAAATTCGGGGATTTGAAAAAGAGTATTTTACTTCGTTAAAGGAAGATTGAAAGCTTCGCTTTCATTATCGCCCCAAATTTCCCGCCGGGCGATTTGTTAGCTGAATATCTCTGAAAAGCAATACCGCTCGGCGTTAGATGAATATCTTTGCAAAACGCTCGACCTAGCCGAATATCTCTGCAAAGCAACATCGCTCGCCGTTTGCCGAGTATCTTTGTAAACCAATATCACTCGCCGCAGGCGAATATAACTAAAAAAGAAAGACACGATTCTTAATCGTGTCTTTCTTTTTTTGGCTCCCCGTGTCTGGCTCGAACAGACGACCCTGCGGTTAACAGCCGCATGCTCTACCGACTGAGCTAACGAGGAATATGGAGGGTTGTGCACAAGCGTCAATCCCCCGCGCCCGCGCAGACAGCTACAGAAACCGCCGCACAGGGACCGTACCGGGTTCAGAGCCCGGCGCTTATTTCCCTATATCCCTTACAACGAACGCCATACTGCAGCCCGCCGTACGAACAAGAGGGAAACGTGGTGCACCATCAGGGATTCGAACCCGGGACCCACTGATTAAGAGTCAGTTGCTCTACCAACTGAGCTAATGGTGCATAGGAAAGTCGGCATCGACATATTTTTCCGGGCCGCCTCCGGCCAAGTATCGTCTGCACCTGCGAGCTTAACTGCCGTGTTCGGAATGGGAACGGGTGGGACCTCGCCGTCATTGACACCGACTGCTCCTTCAG
>CALXAN010000010.1 GCA_944386305.1 uncultured Clostridia bacterium | reverse complement strand
AAAGTTATTTTATCCAAACAGAAGCGCAGATACACAGGTCCGCCTCCCGAAAAGACGACCGAAATCCGCCGTCACTGCCGGGCCGCTATTTTATACAGATATTGCCCGTACTCGGTAGTTTTAAGCCTGTCCGCCTGCGCTATAAGCTCATCCCCGGATATAAAACCGTTATTATATGCTATCTCCTCCAGGCAGGCCACATACAGGCCCTGCCTCGTCTGCACGGCCTCGATAAAGTTGGCGGCCGCAAGCATAGAGCGGTGATTACCCGTATCGAGCCATGCCATGCCCCGTCCGAGCAGCTCCACCTTGAGCCTGCCGCGGCTGAGGTATTCATTGTTTACGGAAGTAATCTCCAGCTCGCCTCTTTTAGACGGCTTTATATTCTTGGCTATAGAAACGACGTCCGAATCGTAGAAATACAGCCCCGGAACGGCATAATTCGACTTGGGCCGTTCAGGCTTCTCCTCAATCGAAAGTACGTTCCAATCCTTGTCGTATTCAACCACGCCGAACTCAGACGGATTACAGACATGATAGCCAAATATAGTCGCGCCCTCGGTACGCGCGCATACACGCTCCAGCCGTTCGGTAAAACCGTAGCCGTAAAATATATTGTCGCCCAAAACAAGGCATACATTGTCGGAACCTATAAACTCCTCGCCTATAATAAATGCGTCCGCAAGGCCCCTCGGCTCTGTCTGCACAGCATAGCATATGCGCATGCCTAACTGAGAGCCGTCCCCGAACAGCTCTCTATACGCAGGCAGATCTCGGGGAGTGGATATTATCAGAACCTCGCGTATCTTGGCCAGCATGAGCGTAGACATCGGGTAATATATCATAGGTTTGTCATAGACAGTAAGCATTTGTTTAGAAACGGCAAGAGTAGACGGATACAGCCTCGTACCCGCGCCTCCCGCGAGGATGATACCTTTCATATACAACACCTCCGCGCGTAAACCGTAAGCGTAATACACGGGATCGGCACACCCAAAACGAATCTGCGGCCGAACCCGCGCGTTATAAGAAAAACCTCTGCAGCATTATTGTTAATTATAAATCAAATACTGTAAATTGTCAATCCTTGAATCGACAATATCGGCTTACCACACACGGCATACATCACCTGAAATGGAAAAATCCGTATTTTTTCGGCAAGAGAAGATCAGCAAGAATACACGCTGCGGCCGGCCCCGAGGCACTGCGACGCGGCCAAAATACGATACAAAACCTAACCGAGCGTAAACAAAGATTTAATAAATTTATGTCGGAGCTGTCTCAAAAACATGACGTTTGTCGACAGTTTTCTGACGCCGAGTTTACAGAAAACAAAAAGGCGAAGAGGGCCCAACAAGCCCTCTTCGCATATAAAAAGACGTGGCTCAACAGTTATCTGCCGCCCATAAACTCCCTTATCTTATCGACAGTCTCGTCACTAATGACGTGTTCTATGCGGCACGCATCGGCTTCAGCCGTAGCGTCAGGCACGCCTATGCGCTCAAAAAAGTCTGTCAGCAGCTTATGCCTCTCGTAAATCTTCAAGGCATATTCCTCACCCTTGGGCGTAAGCTTAATGGAGCCTAAATCGTCCACAATCAGCATACCGTCCTTTTTAAGGACGCCGAGCGCCCTGCTTATGCTCGGTTTGGAATATCCCGTCATATTTACGATATCTATGGCGCGGACGTTAGGCTGTCTGCGACTGAGTAAAAGTATATTTTCCAAATACATTTCTCCAGACTCTCTTATACTCATACCTATCTCTCCTCATTTAAAATAAGGCCGCCGTGCCCCGAAACGAAAGCGAAGATTCGATTTAAACGCATATCCGATTTAAATAAAGTATATCATACGAATCAGGCAAAATCAAGTGCCCCGGCATTTTTACGCTTTCAACGCTGCAGCCTTGCGGGAGGCAGTGTTTTATGTTATAATCGTAAAAACGGATATCCCCGTATGGGAAAACGCCGCATAGAGCGCAGAACACTCAAGTAAAACGGTTTTAATACAATTCTAATAATGAGGCCCTAAAATATTCACGGAGGTGCGGTATATGAGGATTCTTATAGCCGAAGACGAGAGGGATCTAAACAAGATCTTAAGCAAAAAGCTGACTTTGGACGGATACGCGGTAGACAGCTGCTTTGACGGGCAGGAAGCGCTGGACTACATTGAATCGGCGGAATACGACGCGATAATACTCGACATAATGATGCCGCGCAAAGACGGAATGGAAGTGCTGCGCACGATGCGCGCGGCGGGGAATGCCACGCCGGTATTGATACTGACCGCAAGGGACGCGGTGGAGGACAAAGTGTCGGGGCTGGACAGCGGAGCCAGCGACTATCTGATCAAGCCCTTTTCTTTCGAAGAACTGGCGGCAAGGCTGCGCGCGATGCTGCGCAAAAGCACCGGCACGGCGGCAAATACGCTTGCCATAGCCGACCTTGTCATGGACTGCAGCGCGCGCACGGTAAGCAGGGGCGGGGTCCGAATATCGCTCACGACCAAAGAATATGCTCTGCTCGAATATCTGCTGCGAAACAAGAATGTAGTGCTGAGCAGAGAAAAAATCGAGGATCACGTGTGGAACTTCGACTATGAAGGCGGCACAAACGTTGTAGACGTTTATATAAGGTATCTGCGCAGGAAAATAGACGAGGGCCACCCCGTAAAACTGCTGCATACTGTAAGGGGCAGCGGATATGTGCTGAGGGAAGATAAATGAAAAAAAGCTCTATAAGACTGAGGATCACCCTATGGTTTACTGCCATGATGACCGTCATAGCGCTGCTGTGCGTCCTGGCTGAGATATCGATAAACGACAGCGCGATGCAGAAGATACTCAGTGACAACCTGATAGAAACGGTCACGGTAAACCTCGACAATGTGGAATTTTCGGCGCTTGACCAGGCGCAGACATACGCTCAGGCGGGAGACCTGCGAATAGCGTACAAAAACGGATATTTACTCATAGACGACGACTATCTCGACGTCATCAACGGCATTCGCACGGCCCTGTACGACGAGACCGGCAATCTGCTGTACGGAGAAAATCCCGCAGCCAAAGCCACGATAGACATCCCCTTTTCCGACTCGAAGATGACGGAGGTGAGCGTCGCGGGTACCGAATATTATGTGTACGATATGTCGCTTGAGCAGGAAGGCTGGGACGATCTGTGGCTCAGGGGCACGGTGTCCAAGGACCAGGGGCGCAGCCAAATAAGCTATATTGCGCGGCTGTCTTTCGCACTGGCCCCCGCGGTAATAATACTGGCCGCGGTAGGCGGGTATCTGCTGGCAGGACGATTCCTCAGGCCCATAAAGAAAATAACTCAGACGGCGCACGATATCCGCACGGGCAGAGACCTTGCAAGACGCATATCCATAGGCAAAGGTTCGGATGAGCTGCACGCCTTGGCCGACGAATTTGACATGATGTTCGACAGGCTTCAGGAGGACTTTGAGGCCGAAAGGCAGCTTACCTCAGACATATCGCACGAACTGCGAACGCCGCTGAGCGTCATACATGCGCAGTGCGAGCTGTCTTTGGAAACCGAGCAGAGCAAAGAAGAATACGAAGACGCGATACAGACCATATACAGACAGAGCAAGCGCATGTCAAATATCGTCAACGACATGCTCTCTGCCACGCGGCTCGAAAGGAACCTCAGCCAAACGCAGATGACCGAGCTGAACATGTCCGAGCTGACGCAGTCACTGTGCAGAGACCTGGCGGCGCTTAAGCAAAACGGCATAGAAATGCAATACTATATACAGCCCGGCATACGAGTGCAGGGCAACGCAGAACTGCTGTCCAGGCTGATGTCCAACCTTATAATGAACGCATATAAATACGGCAGGCAGAACGGACACATACAGGTACAGCTCATTTCCGAGGGGAATACGGCCGAACTATCTGTGAGCGACGACGGAGTAGGAATATCGTCCGACGACATAGACAAGATATGGAGACGCTTTTACAGAGCGGATAAATCCCGTACGACCGAGAGCACAGGATTGGGATTGTTTATCGTCAAAAAAATAGCTGAGGTGCACGCGGGAACACTCGAAGTACGCAGCCAACCCGGACAGGGCAGCACATTTATTTTTAAAATTCCGAAAAAATGATATTTCTCTAATGTTTCTTTAATCCAAGGGCCGTATAATAAAGCCGTGATCTGAAACAAGAATGATCGCACCGTAAAAATAATTTGCGGTTCTAATGTTTCTTTAATTTCGACACTGTATAATACGGATACGGAAAACAAAAAATGAACGTTCGGCACAGTCTCCGATGTTTTTTTCTAATCTCGAGACCGTATAATACTAAAATCAAAAGGAGTGCAGATATATGGCAAACAGCTTAAAGAAAATATTTTCGACCCCCGGTCGTATAATAGCGGCGGTAATAGCCTGCGTAGCTATAATCGCAGCAGTCGGAACGGCTTCGGTTTTTGCGGCCCATGCGATAGCGGAGAATAAGTCCATAGGCTCGGACTCAGCCCTCTCCGCCGCGCTGGACGATGCAGGAATCACGGCGGATAACGCAAATGTTATCAAATCAGTATTTGAGCGCGACGACGGCAGATACGTGTTCGACGTAGAATTTACCGCCGACGGCCAAAAATACGAATACCTCATAGACGCAAAGACGGGCGCCGTACTCGAGCGCGACGTGGACATGATCTCCTCAGGCGCGCAGACTCCCTCGCAGGATAAGGATCTTATCGGCATAGAAGCGGCTAAACAGGCGGCTCTTGAAGACGCAGGAGTTTCTGCAGACGACGCAATCTTTACCAAAGAAAAGACCGATATAGACGATGGCCAAACCGTATATGATTTGGAATTTTATGTGGGCAACACAGAGTATGACTATGAGATAATAGCGACTACGGGTCAGATAAAGGACAAGAGCATAGACTCCCATACCCATACCACCGTACAACCTCCTGCAAACACGCAGACGGGCACGGAATCACAGAACACCGACGACAGAGCGCAGTCCAACGAAAACACGCAGGACGATCAGGGTTCCTCTCAGACGCCCGATGACACCGCTTCCTCCTCACAGGGTTCCGGCACGGCCGGGCAGACCGAGCCCTCGGGTTCCGACGACATAGGCGAGCAGCAGGCCAAGCAGACAGCGCTCAGTGATGCGGGCGTGAGCGAATCCGACGTCGTATCGATATATGTAAAAACCGATTATGACGACAGAGTCAAGACCTATGACGTCAAATTCATGACTTCGGACATGAAATATGACTATGAGATAATAGCCTCAACTGGCAAAATAATCGAAAAAGACGCCGAAAGATACTACAACGGCACTTCTCAAGGCGGCTCGTCAGAATTTATCAGCGTCGACGAGGCCAAGAACATCGCGGCCAACCACGCAGGACTCCAGGACGGATCTTATACGTTTTCCAAGAGCAAGCTTGAAGAGGACGACGGTATGTTCGTATATGAGATCGAATTTTTCAGCGGTTTCAGGGAGTATGAATATACGATCAACGCCGTAACGGGCGCAATAGTGGATTTTGAAATCGATACAAACGACTGATAAAAAAATTCGCCGTATAAAGCGGCTCGACATAAATTACCCCTTCGCTCGAACGAAGCACAAGGCGGGAGCCCGCAGCATGACACTGCGGGCTCCCGCCTCAATGTATATGCCAAAAATAAGTTATGAACCGAAAATTCTAAAGGACAGAAACGCCTTTATAAATCAGCAGCCAAGCGGCTACGAGCAGCGCGCATATGACCACAGCGGCGATAAGCGCAACGCACATAGTAAAGCCCAGGCCTTTAAAAAACACCCTCCTCGACACATCGTCCGGCACGAGCTCCTCGTCTTCGTAGTCCGCAAGGCTTGCAGCGGCGTAATCCCTGAGCCTGCGTCTCAGATATACGACGAAGACGGCCATCAGCCCCGCGCACAGGGCTGCGCACACACTCCCAAGAATAACATAAAGCATCAGACGTTCACCATTTCTCGATTCCTGAATACGCATTTGAAACACAGGGCTGAGATATCCCTCCGCCGCCGTTGCTCAGCGCAACCGCCCCGTTGACGAAATACAGAGGTATAAACGGCATGCGGGACTGAAACGCGGACAAAAAATCGCGCAGATCCAACGAGCCGTGATTGAAAGAATATATCTGCCCGTAAAACTCCTCGTCCGCCGTATATCCGAGCTCGGAAAGCACGCACGTAATATCCATATCCGCGGATATTTGAGCTTCCGTAACGCATATGTCATAGTCACCGTCGGCAAAGGCTCTCTCATAATCGGGCCCGGACAGCCTGGACACCTCGGCGCTTATGCCCAAAGCGACAAGGGAATCCCGCAGATATTCGGCCGTAAGGTATTTGCACGGATCATCATTAGTCACTATAATATTGAGAGAAATATCCGTACCGTACCACTGATAAGACCCGGCGGCATTCCCAGTCTGCGGCGATGTGTCTTGTGCGGGAGAAGAGACGTACCACCTGGCGTCGTAGAAGTACTGCCTGGCCAGGGATTCATCGTATATATTGGGATTGAGATCGGCCTGCTCAACTACATACCACGACGGATTGAAAGGATACCATACAGCGGTCCCGCTCGCAGACAGTATACGGTCGGACACATACGACCTGTCTATCAGATATGACAGGGCCATCGACACATTGACCCTGTCGGAAAAATATGCCCTGTCGGGATTGAGATACAGGTATACCATTCTGTTCGTAGTATAACTTACGAGTTCAATATTGTTCTTATACATTGTCACGCCGTTCTCAAGATCTACGCACAGCGCGCTGATCAGTCCGTAATTGAGCCCGTACATAAGCTCCTCATAGGAATCTACATAAGCGACCTCAATATCCTCAAGAGTGACCGAATCCGCGTCGCGGTGCCGAGGATTGCGGTACAGCTTTATGCACTCGCCCTCACCGTCGGGTACACGGCGCAAAAAGTACATTCCCGAGCCTACAGAAAATTCACCCGCCTGATCCTGTGCCTTGACAATGGGGACGGTGAGGAAATTGACGTTATTGTCTGCATCCGACACAAACGTAAATGACAAAGTATCGTCGTCAATGGCCTCGACATTTTCGATAAAACCGAAGATATCTCCGTAGCCCCCGCTGTCCCGAGCCGCATCGTAGGAATATACCACGTCGCCGGCCGTGACCGCCGAACCGTCCCAAAACTCCGCGTCTGAGCGCAGCTGTACCGTCAGCACTCTGCCGGAAGAGGAGAAGCTCTGAGCAAGGCACGGCTCGGCACGCCATTCATCGTCTATAATGAACAGCGGCTCATAGCACAGCGCCAATAAATGCCGGTTCTGCATCGTCTCCGCCCTATAAGGATCCAAAGGATCCGAAGAATACGCGGCAAGAACGATCTGCCGGCCCTCGGTAGGGGCCGGCTCGTCATCTTCGGGCAAGGGTTCGATTTCCCCGCTGCAGGATACGCAAAGACAAAGTGCGACGAAGAAACTTAATAGACACAGCACGCGCATGAAAGCGCTTTTTTTATTTGTCATACTTACCTTTGACTGACTGAATGTTGTTTAAGGCTGCACCGAGAGCCTTTTCCGAAGAGGCAATAACGTCGTCTACATAGGATATCGTCACGTTGCGCATACGCATCGCGTCGTTCTTTGCCCGTTCTATAATTTCGGCAGCGCGTTCTTTGGCCACGACCATGATCTTCTGCTCGTCGGTCATATGGGCGGCCTGCTCTTTTGCCCGGGCAAGGATGGCGTCGGAGGATTTTTTCGCCTTTACCAGCATCTGCTCGGCGGCTTTCTTCGCGCGTTCGAGCATGACGTTGCTGTCTTCTTTAGCCTTATGCAGCATTATGTCCTTATTCTCGAGAACTTCACGGGACCTGGACATTTCGTCGGGCAGGGTCTCCTTGATTCTGTCTATGATATCGAAAAACTTACCGCTGTCCACTACGCACTTGTTCTTGGACAATGGCAGCCTGTACGCCTCCTCAAGAAGATCCTCGAGCTCCTGTATGTTTTTGAAGAACTCATTATCCATAATATACGACTCTCCTTTATATCAAACGTTGCGCAACTTTATCCTTTATAATATCCGGCACATATCCGGACAAGCTTCGGCCGCTGCGGGCCAGCTGTCTGACAAGACTCGAACTCACAGTCCTGAACCTGTCTGCACACGGCATAAAAAGCGTCTCCGCTCTGCCGCACAAACTCCTGTTAAAGTCAGCCATTGTCATCTCGTATCCGAAATCCTCCGGCCC
>CALXAN010000009.1 GCA_944386305.1 uncultured Clostridia bacterium | reverse complement strand
CTTCAATTACCACTCTGCTGATTTTATTTTTAATTCTGTCCTATTTGATATTGCAATTTAGAATTCTTTCCCGCCCTCATAAAACTGTCGTTTTTTTCTCGGCCCGCCGTGTTCGGATTAAGTATGGAGCCTTGGTCTTACGTCGGTAGTGCTGTCCTTGACGGGGCCAAACCGCCCGCAGGCGGCCGATTTCCTGCAATTTCACGCCCTCAGGCCTTGAAATACGCCCGTATTCCCGCGTCCTGTCGGGCGCGCCTTGCAAAAAATCTTCGCGCCTGCGGGTTTGCGGTAATTTGAGTTGATTTTTTCGTATCAAAGAGTGCAAAACGCCGTAATGTTGTCGAATCATAGGGTTTTGAAGCGTAAAAATATGTTTTATTTTTCTGACCCGATTCGTTCCCGTCAAGAACAGCACGTGCTGTTCTTGACGGGGCCAAACCGCCCGCAGGCGGCCGATTTTCTGCAATTTTACGCCCTCAGGCCTTGAAATACGCCCGTATTCCCGCGTCCTGTCGGGCGCGCCTTGCAAAAAATCTTCGCGCCTGCGGGTTTGTGGTAATTTGAGTTGATTTTTTCGTATCATAGAGTGCAAAACGCCGAAATATTGTCGAATTATAGGGCTTTGAAGCATAAAGATATGTTTAATTCTTAGACTCAATTTGGCTTCGTTGCATGAGTCAAAATATGCGGTCTGTTAGATACGGACAGTATAAAATTTTTGTAAGCCACCGTTGTGCAGGAAGTTTGCCTGTCTTTTAGTACAGGGCAAGCATCGGGTCGGGTTTTTCGTCGCTTTTATATATTGACAAAAAGGGCCTGCGCTTGTATAATCAAACGTAGATAATCGTCAGCTGTTCCGCCGCCGCGTTAAGGCGGGAACGGCGGCAGCAAGGGGTTGTGGCAATGGTTTTCAGCAGCGTCGTTTTTCTGTGCGTGTTCTTGCCTTTGGTTTTGTTATTGTATTATATATGCCCGAGACGGCTGCGCAACGCGGTCCTGCTTTTGGTAAGTTTGGTATTTTACGCATGGGGCGAGCCCGTGTATGTCCTGATAATGCTGCTGTCTACTCTGTTCAATTACATATGCGGGCTTCTTATAGACTGGGCCGCTCGCAGGGGCAGGCACGGGGTGAGCAGGTTTTGGATAATACTTTCGTGCGTGGGCAGCCTCGGAGTGCTGGGATTGTTTAAATATGCCGACTTTCTGATATCCGCTTTCAACTCTGTTACGGGTGCGGGACTGTCTCTGCTCGGCCTTGCGCTGCCGATAGGCATATCATTCTACACATTCCAAACTTTGTCATATACCATAGACGTATACCGCGGAGACGTCAAGGTGCAGAAGAATTTTATAGACTTCGCGGCCTATGTCACGCTTTTCCCTCAGCTGATAGCCGGACCTATAGTGCGGTATCAGGACGTACAGTACGAGTTGGCCCATCGACGTGAATCCGCGTATGAGTTTTCCGAAGGTGTGCACAGATTTGTGCTCGGCTTGGCCAAAAAGGTCATACTCGCCAACCGGGCCGGCGCTCTGTATCAGCAGATAGACACTCAGAACCTTACAGCGGGCGGCGCATGGCTGGGCGCGGTTCTGTTTGCTTTCCAGATATATTTTGACTTTTCGGGATATTCGGACATGGCCATAGGCCTCGGGCATATGTTCGGCTTTAAATTTTGTGAGAATTTCAACGATCCCTACACCTCTGTGAGTATAACGGATTTCTGGCGCAGGTGGCATATCTCGCTCGGCACATGGTTCAGAGAATATCTGTACATACCCTTGGGCGGCAACCGCAAAGGCATAGGCCGCCAGCTGATAAACGTCGGGATTGTGTGGCTGCTCACAGGGCTTTGGCACGGCGCGAGCTGGAATTTTGTGCTTTGGGGCGCGTGGTTCGGCGTACTGCTGATGATAGAAAAGCTGTTTCTGCTGCGTGTTTTAAAGAAAATACCTGCGTTTTTCGGCCATGTGTATACATTGTTCTGCGTGCTTATAAGCTGGGTGATATTTGCAAATGAGGACTTGAGCGTGGCTTTCAGCTGGCTCGGTACGATGTTCGGCAGCGGCTCGGGCTGGGATACGCAGACCACTTATATGCTGCTCACTCACGCTGTGCTGATACTTATATGCGTGTTTTTCTGCACTGCTCTGCCGAAACGTATTTCTACGGCGCTGTATTCACGCAGCAAAAACGCTTATCTGATCCTAAGGTTCGTCTTTACTTCGGCGCTTTTGATCGTGTGCATGGCGTTTCTTGTGTCCGAGACGTATAATCCGTTTCTGTATTTCAGATTTTGAGGGGAGGGCTGTCGATGAAAAAGATATGTATGATAGCAACTATTGTCGTTTTTTTGGCGTTTATCGGCGGTTTCGGCGCAGCTTATCTGTTCGTGCCTCAGAGGGAGTTTTCGCCTAACGAGAACCGCTATTTGCAGACTCTGCCCGATTTTTCTCTCAGTTCACTTACAGACGGCCGCTATATCCCCGCTTTTGAGACATATTTGAGCGACCAGGTTCTGTTCAGGGACGAGTGGATGTCTCTGCGGTCTCAGATCCTGCTTGCCGCCGGCAATAAAGATATAGGCGGGGTTTATATAGGCCGGGACGGATATCTGTTCGAAGCCGTAGGCGACAGGGACGTTTTTACCGATAGATTTGAGGAGAATTTAGCTTTTGTAGAAGCTTTTGCCGCTGCGAGAAGCGGACGTACGTATGTCATGCTGGTACCCTCAGCCTCGACTGTACTCAGAGATAATTTGCCTCGCTTTGCCCCTGTATATGACGGGGACAGAGCGGCCGAGACGGCCTCGGAGGCGCTCTGCAGCTGTATTTATATAGACTTGCGGGGCACGCTTGGCAATGTTTCCGAGCAGGTTTATTACAGAACCGACCACCACTGGACCGGCTGGGGCGCGTTTGCGGCATATCAGACTTGGTGCGGGCTCAGCGGTATCGAATACAGGGCTGACAAGGCTCCGCAGCTCGTTTCCGAGTCGTTCCGCGGCACGTTGTATTCAAAAGTTCTGCTTGACAGCTGCGCCTGGGACAGCATATATGCGCCCGAAGTAGGGGCCGACGTCACTGTGACGGCGGACGGCAAGCCGATAGAAATGTATAATGAGGCTCAGCTGGGCCTAAAGGATAAATACGCCTATTTCTTCGGCGGAAACTACGGACAGGTGACTATAGAATGCCCTTCTTCGGACGGCGGCGATCTGCTGATTATAAAGGACTCGTTCGCAAACAGCTTTGTGCCGTATATTGCGGAGGATTATTCTACCATAACCATGATAGACCTGCGCTATTTCGGCGGTTCGGTGCGTCAGATCGCGGAGGGCTACGACGATGTGCTGATACTGTACGGCATGAGCGAGTTTGCCTCGGACTCAAATATGTTTAAGCTCGCGTATTAGTTCGTCAAGCCTAAAAGTAAACGGGGAGGTGTCCCATGTTCATATATTCGCTTACTCTTGCCCTGGCGGCATTGGGCAGCATCGTCTACTGCACCTCGCTGCCTGTTACGTCCTGGGCACAGGTTTGGATACCGTTTGTTGCGTTTGCAGTGTTTTACGCCGCGGCCCTGCTTGTCGTTGTTATCCTTATCATAGCTGTGTCCCTTACCGTAAACCCGAGGAAGAAATATGAACGCCTGAGCAGGTTTTACTATGGTTTTTTAAATGAGTGTTACAGATTTCTCTGCTGTCTTGCGCTGATACGTATACATGTGTCGGGCAGGGAGAAGCTGCCGACAGACGGCAGATTCCTGATAGTGTGCAATCACCGCTCCAATTTTGACAATATGATTCAAAGCTGCTCATTGAGCGAGTACCCCATAGTATACGTGTCCAAGCCTGAGAATTTCAAGATACCGGTGGCCCGCCGCTTTATGATACGCAACTGCTATCTGTCTATAGACAGGGACGACGCACGCAAGGCCATATCGACCATAAACGAGGCCGCATCTTTTATCAGCAGGGGCATAGCGTGCGTCGGCATCTTTCCCGAGGGGCACAGAGTCAAGGGCCTGCGGCCTGATGATTTCCATGCCGGAAGCTTTAAGATAGCGCAGAAAGCCAAGTGTCCCGTCGCTGTGCTTGCTCTCAGAGGCGCGCAGGATATACACAGGCATTTTCCGTTCAGGACTACGCATGTATATTTAGACGTAGTTGATGTGCTTAGTTATGAAACCGTAAAGAATACAAAGACTTCCCAGCTGGCTCAGCTGGCCCGAGCTGAGATTACCGCGGCGCTTGAGCCCCAGGCCCGCTGATTTCCTACTTATTGTCCGTAGCTCCTGTACGCAGCTGCCTATGAATGTAGAGTAAATGTCAAAGAAACTTGTTTCTCTATTTCTTTGTATACTTGTGTTCGGCGATATGCTGCGCATATAATGCCTGTTTGGGTAACCAGATTCGTAACGTGAGGTTTAAAAATACAGACAGTCAGAGACTTGGGCGGCATATTCCAAAAATATGGACAGTCAGTGCTGCGGACGGCGTACGCCGTCCGCAGCACTGACTGTTTTGTAAAATTTCACAGGAGCTGTAATTCACATATTGCGGCCCGTAGTTGAAATAAATTTTATTTTACGCCCGTGCTGCCGAACCCTCCGCCTCCGCGGACGGTCTGTGATAATTCGTCCGCTTCGACAAATTCCGCCGTAAAACATGGGGTTATGACAAGTTGAGCTATCCTGTCGCACGCCGCTACGGTTTGAGGCTGCGTGCCGTGATTATGCAGAGCTACGATCAGCTCTCCTCTGTAATCACTGTCGATTACCCCGACTTTGTTGGCAGGGGCAAGCCCGCGTTTGCATGCCATGCCGCTGCGCGCATATACGAGACCTGCCACGCCGCTGGGCAGCTCTATGGCGATGCCTGTATGAATCATGGCAGTCTGACCCGGTTCTATGCAGATATCTCCGTCCTCGGCCGAATACAGATCCGCGCCCGCTGCGTAAGGCGATCCGTAAGAGGGTATTTTGGCGTTTTCTTTGAGTTTTTTAAATTTTACAGTCATATTTCAGCATCTCCGGCATGTTTTTATATCATGGTTATCGTATCATAATTCTTACTATTTGTCAATCGTGTATTAATTTTGCAAAAAAACAGCTCGCTGCTTGTAAAATAACGCTTTTTATGTTACAATAAACCATGTGCTGTGTTCTATAGGGGCAGACTGCCCGTAAGCGGCCGATTACTTTCAATTTCACTTCCACGGGTCTTGAAATACAGCGCACGCCCTTGCCGAAAAAACTGCAGGCGGTGCTTATACGAGACGCAAAAGTATTTGCCGTATTAAGAGATACGGGAGCGTTTTATACCAATTTTTTTGTTTATAGCTAAACAATGTATCTTTTTAAGCCGGCGCGTTTATATCTGTCTGCGGGCGCGGTCTTCTCCGACTGTCCTCGGCGCGTTTATACGGAGCTGCCTGTCAGGCGTCAGAGCGACCGTGCATGCTAATTTATTCTGCGGAGGAACTGTATGAAAAAACGCAATATCTTCAAGCCGACGCTGTATTTGTTCATGCGGTTGTGTTTGGTCGGTGTGCTGTGCTTTATGACTTCGCCGCTGTCCACACGCAACGAGGCGTTGTTCAACCCGATATTTTCGGTGTTCTACTACTTCGTGCTCATGTACCTCTTTGTATATACGATGTGGTATGAGGGTTGTCAGGACAGAATACATGTCAACAGCGCTACGCGCCCTTCGGCCGATATGCCGTATAAGGGTTTTCTTTGCTCGGGGATACTGGCGGCCATACAGATAGTTATATATTTTTTGCCCAGGCTGTTTTCGCTGTTTTCCGTCAACGCTCTTTCCGTCGTCGCTACGGTGGCGCGCACGGTGGGGCTTATGCCATATATATACCCGATAAGCCTGATATCCACCCGCAGCCTCGGCAGCGTGGCGTCGGGCGTGCTGCAGTCGCAGACCGAATATGTATGGACTACCGTGATATTTATTCTCCTGGTCCTGTCTACGGTAGTGGGCGCCGGCATAGGATACCTTGCCGGATACAGAGATGTGAAGATACTCAAACCTTATCTTGATAAATGGCACAGGGAGTAGAGACTTGGCGTTATGAATAAAGTAAAGACCGATAATATCAGTAAAAAATCAGAGGTTAAAAGAGAAAAGAAGCCCATGAAACCGGCGCTTAAGGCTGTTTTGATAGCGTTCGGAGTCATTGCGGGGATTATTGTGATTATTGCCGTCGTCGCGCCCGTTTCGGAGGCGTATCTGTACCTGCACCCGCAGAAAAACGAGGTCCTGAGCACCTGGCCGGACGATGAGCAGATAGGCTTGTATTATGACTCATACCGCATACCCTTATCGGACGGCAGTAAATTGAGCGCATGGTACATTCCCGCTCAGGAGCCTGACGACGGCAGCAGTACGGAGTTCAGCTATATAGATTCGGGCAAGCTTGTCATATTCTCCCATAATTACGGCAGCAACCGCTGCGGCGAGGGCGTCAACGCCATGTGGATAGCCGAGGCTTTGAGCCATGCGGGGCATAATGTGCTGACGTTCGATTATTCCGGCAGCGGCAAGTCTGTGGGCAGCGGATATATGCTGGGCGCAAGAGAGAAAAACGAGCTGGCTCAGGTCATAGATTTTGCGCACAATAACGATACGATAGATTGCAGCGAGGGCATCACTCTGTTCGGCTGGGGCTACGGGGCTGCCAGCGCGCTCATGGCCGGCGCGGATAAGCAGTGCGTCGTCGCCGTAATATCCGACTCCTCATATGACGACCTGGATTCCTATCTGTCCGAGCATGGAGATATATGGTCGTCTCTGCCTTCATGGTGCAACGGTTTGTTCAAAGATCTGTGTTCATTGCTCGCGGGTGATACCGACTTGTTTGAAGACAGTCCGCTTCAGGCGGTGCGGCGTTCGGAGGGCAGACACTTCCTGTTTATACACTCCTCGTCTGATAACATTATTCCTCAAAACTGCAGCCAGGCTCTTTCGTCTGCGGCGGCTGAAAACAACGAGTCCGATATTTGGATCGCCCAGGGTGCGGAACATCTCGAGGCCTATATCGAGCAGGGCGAAAACTATATCTCCCGAGTGCTGGATTTTTTGGACGACGTATACGCGCCCGCCTCTGTGCAAACCGCTCAGGAATAATTTGCGTGAGACGCACATGTGTGTTCGGCGTCTGACGACGGTATGAGACATTTTACCTCAGCTGCATTTTAGCATAAATAATTCGCGGCATTCCTTAATATATATTATCTATGAAAGGAATGTTGCGCTGTGAAGAAGAATTTTCTGTTGCCTCCCAAGACTGAGCCCATAATGCCCCAGATAGAGATATCCGGGGATCGGCAGGTCATAGTCGAGGGCTGTAAGTATATCCTTGAGTACGAGCCTGAAACGGTAAAGCTTGACGTCGGCAAATTTAATCTGCGCATCACCGGCTCTGAGCTTACTCTCATCAGCCTTGCCGATTCCAGCGTCATGATAGAGGGCGGCGTCCTCGGCGTCGAGCTGCATTGCTGAGGTGGCGGTATGGGAATAGCGAAAGCCGTCCAATATTTGTTCGGATATATAGATTTCGAGGTCGGAGGCGCGGAGCCCGAGTCCTTTATGAGCGCGGCAATGCACGCCAACGTCGATCTGTGGGCCGTCAGGAAGCTCGACGCCTGTACACTGAGGGCTCGGTCGCGGGCTATTAATTTAAAGACAATACGTCAGCTCTGCGCCCAAACGGGCAATTCTTTCCGCCTTATACGCTCCAGCGGCTTTCCCGTAGCCGCGCGCAGATACAAGAACCGTTTCGGTTTTATTGCGGGTATCATTCTGTTCCTGGCACTGATCAGTTATCTTTCATCTTTCGTATGGCGTATCGATATCAGCGGTGATTATACCGCCGTGCAGAAGTCACAGATACTCGCCATACTGGCCCAAAACGGATGCAGCATCGGCTCGTCGGTGGCTTCTCAGGACGAGCAGGCGCTCAAGTACGCCATAATGCGAGGCACTACCGTGGGCGGAGTTACGGTCAATTTTAGGGGTACGGTCGCTCTGATCGACGTCGACAACAGCGTGCAGAAACCCAATGTCCTGGAAAGGACGTATCATTGCAATATAATAGCTAAAGAAGACGGCATAATTACAGACATAATAGCGTATAACGGCGTGGCCGAAGTAGAAGAGGGGCAATCGGTCCGGAAAGGGCAGCTGCTGGTAAACGGCGTATATGACAGCAAAATAATGGGCGCCAGGCTCGTGCACGCACACGCCAAAGTAGAGGCGCAGGTGCTCAGGACGCTGAGCACGGAGGTGTCGTATAAGCAGTCTACCCGCCTGTATACGGGCAGCAGGAGCTCCTACAGCTATGTGCAGATCCTCGGCAAAAAGATCCCGCTGACTTTTAATACGGAGTCCCCGTACGAGGATTATATAACCGACGTGAGATATACTCCTCTCGTCATAGGCGATGACTTTGAGCTGCCCGTAGTGTGGGGACAGTATATTTACAGCGAGGTGCAGTCGTTTGATGTGATGCTCACATATGAGCAGGCGCTGCAAAGAGCGAGGGCCGAGCTGGACGAGATGGAGCGCGTGCAGATGCGCGAGGCAAAGATACAGGATAAGATCGAACGAATCACCGAGACGGACGCGGGCGTAAAGGTAGAGTATATATACAGCGTCATAGAAGATATAGGCGTCGAGCAGGAGATATACAGCTCAAACTCGGAGCAGTGACGGTAGCCTATGTCGTATTGAGGGTTCACGGGAGATTCGGGGATATGATATATGGGGAAAATACTCTGACGTGGAAAAAATAATAAGGGAAAAGGAAGAGATTGAAGAAGTGGAAGCGGTACTGGATATTGAGGGTACAGAGCTGATGAGCAATTTGTTCGGCAGCTTTGATGAAAACATAAAGATAATCGAGCGTGCGTACAACGTGAGCGTAGCCGACAGGGGCGGCCAGCTGCGGATAAGCGGGGAGGACCGTGACGTCGACCGCGCCCGCCGCGTCGTGGAGCTTTTGGCGGAGCTGGCGCACCGCGGCGACGTCATAACCGTGCAGAATGTGGAGTATTTTATATCCATGGTCAACGAGGGCAGCGAAGTTCCGCTCGCGGCGGTTATGGGCGATTGCATATGCATCACGTCCAAGGGCAAGCCCGTCAAGGCTAAGACTCTCGGACAAAAAGAATACGTGGACGCCATTCGCAGTCATACCGTCACTTTGGGCGTAGGCCCGGCCGGCACAGGCAAAACATATCTTGCCGTCGCTCTTGCCGTAACCTACCTGCGTTCCAAGCAGTGCAGCCGTATAATCCTTACTCGTCCCGCCGTTGAGGCTGGCGAAAGGCTCGGTTTCCTTCCCGGAGACCTGCAGAATAAGGTGGATCCCTATCTGCGACCCCTCTACGACGCGCTTTTCGACATGCTCGGAGCCGAAACTTATCAGCGTTATATCGAGAAAAACATCATCGAGGTCGCACCCCTGGCTTATATGCGCGGGCGTACGCTCGACGACAGCTTTATTATACTCGACGAGGCGCAGAACACTACTTCCGAACAGATGAAGATGTTCCTAACCCGTCTCGGTTTCAATTCCAAGATAGTCATTACGGGAGACGTGACTCAGATAGACCTTCCGTCCGATAAGAAGAGCGGCCTTAAGGAGGCCGTGCGCGTTCTTGCGGACGTAGACGACATAGCCGTATGCAATCTTACCTACAGAGATGTGGTGAGGCATCAGTTAGTGCAGAAGATAATACGCGCGTACGAGTCTTATGAGAACCGCTCCGGCCGGGGCGGGGAAGGCGCGAGGTCAAGAAAAAGATGAACTGTAACGTGCAGATAGTCAATTCCCAGCGCTTCAGGCCTTTTCCGCGCGAACTCAAGCAGCTCATATGCCGTACTGTGCAGGCGGTTGCGGAGTATGAGGGCGTGCAGTTCGACTGCGAGGTGTGCGTCAAGCTTGCGGGCAGGGTCGCCGTACGCAGGCTTAACCGTGAGTTCAGGGGCATAGACAAGGCGACCGACGTACTGAGTTTTCCTTCGGGCGAATATCCCCCGAAGGACGGACAGGCCTGCTGTTATTTGGGCGATATAGCCTTAAATGTAGAACAGGCGCAGGCGCAGGCGGAAGAATACGGGCATTCCTTTGAGCGCGAGCTTGCGTTTCTGACTGCGCATTCGACGCTGCATCTGCTCGGTTATGACCATCAGACGGAGGCGGAGGCTCGGGATATGTTTTCCCGCCAGGAAGCCGTATTGACGGCTATGGGGCTTACAAGGTAGTATTTTATTTATAGGGATATAAACACAGAAAACGGGGATGTATATGAAAACAGCTTTTATAGCCATAGTGGGCAGGGCGAACGTGGGTAAGTCGACCTTGCTGAATTCCATAGTAGGTCAAAAGGTCGCCATAGTGTCCGACAAGCCGCAGACTACTCGCAACAGAATAACCGGCATCTACAACTCGGACCAAGTCCAGTTTGTGTTTGTGGATACTCCGGGGCTGCATAAGCCGCGCAACAAGCTTGGCGAGCGTATGATAAGAGAGGTCTCGGAGGCCCTCGACGGCATCGATGCGGTTCTTATGGTAGTTGAGCCGCGTCGGCCCGGTTCTGCGGAGACTCGGCTTATAGAGAAGCTTTCCGTCGCGCAGGTCCCCGTTATACTGGTCATCAACAAAGTGGATATAAACAGCAAGGCGGATGTGGCGCAGGCTATCGACGCTTATTCGAAACTGTTCGATTTTGCGTCCATAGTGCCTGTCAGCGCTTTGGAATCTGACGGTGTGGATATAATATTGGACGAGCTTATGCCCTTTGCAGAGGAGTGCGACGAGCCGTTCTATCCCGACGATATACCTACGTCACAGACAGTCAGGCAGATGGTTTGTGAGATAATGCGCGAGAAGATATTGCTGAACATGTACGACGAAGTGCCGCACGGCGTGGCCGTGGAAGTTGTATCGTTTTCGGAGCGGCAGAGCCGCGACGGCTCGCCTGTCACAGACATATCCGTAGACATAATATGCGAGCGCGACAGCCACAAAAGTATGATAATAGGCAAGTCGGGCGAAAAACTTAAAAAGATAGCCTCTCAGGCCCGAGCTGATATAGAACAGCTTGTAGGCATGAGAGTTAATCTGAAGTGCTTTGTCAAAGTCAGGGAGAACTGGCGCAACAACGACAGGATAATATCCGAGCTGCATCTGTATGACCAATAAGCTGATGAAGGGCCTTGTGCTCAGATCGAGGCCGTATAAAGAGAATGATATGATACTTACGCTGTTCACGCCCGATTCGGGCGTGTTTACGGCTATGTGCAGGGGAGTGCGCCGGCAGCGCAAGGTTCCCGCTGTATATTGTCAGCCTTTTTGTTATTCCGAGTTCAAGCTGTTTGTCGGCCGTTCGATGCCCGTCGTGGACGACGCCGACGTAATAGAGCAGTTTTACGGCCTGCGCGGCGATTTGGCCAAGCTCAGCCTGGCGCAGTACCTTGCGGACGTTTGCGCGCAGATTCCCGAGAATCTGCCTGACCCCGAGACCCTCAGGCTGCTGCTTAACAGCCTGTATCTGATAAGCGCGGACAAAGTGCGCGACGCCGTCGTCAAGGTCGTGTTCGAGCTGCGGTATGCGGCGCTGCATGGGTTTGCCCCGAGCGGGAATATATGTGCGTCCTGCGGCAGACCGGCCTGCAAATGGGTGTTTGAGGAGGGGTTTTTGTGCTCGGCCTGCGCCGCAGGCAGGGGCTTTTCGCTCGACTCCGATACCATATCCGTTATAAATATCATAACGTCCGAACAGGGAATGAAACCGTATCTCGTAAAACTCACGGACGACCAACTGGCGTATTTGGGCAGCATATCTTCGCAGTATATCTGCCGTCAGATGGGGTATACGCCGAGGTCGCTGGAATATTATAGAAAAATCATCGGTTCTTCCGATTCTGACGCCATTATATAAAATACCGGGGAAAACATTTATGGACAAAGAACTTGCTATACTCGAATTTGACAAAGTACTCCGGCGTCTCGGCGCGCATGCGGTCTCCGAATGCGGACGTCAGTACTGTTTTGAATTGAGGCCGTATCCCACGCTGAGCCAGGCTCAGCGTGCGCTTGAGCAGACCGCGGGCGCTGAGCGGCTGCTGCTGGATTTCGGCGCTCCGTCGTTGTCGGGCGTCAGCGACGTCACGTCCGCCTGTTCGAGGGCAGCTAACGGCGCGGTGCTTACCGCGGGCGAGCTGCTTGCGGTAGCGGGAGTGCTGCGCGCGGCGGACGGACTGCATTCGTATCTTTCAGAGCATTGCCGCGAGGACGATGTCTTTGATGAGCCGCGTCAGAGACTGTGCCCGAACAGGCGGCTGTATAACCTGCTTGACGCTTCGTTTGACGGCGAGGGGCAGGTCAGCGATTCTGCCAGTCCTGAGCTGGCGCGAATACGCAGGCGCATTGCCGGAGCCAGGGACAGGATAAAATCCGCACTCAACGACATGCTGCGCACGCATTCCAAATATTTACAGGACGGCATAATAACCGTTCGTGGCGGCAGATATGTCATTCCTGTCAAATCCGAGTACAGATCGGAAGTCAACGGGCTCGTTCACGATACGTCCTCCAGCGGCGCTACGCTGTTCGTTGAGCCTATGCAGGTCGTACAGGCCAATAATGACGTGTCCGTATTGGAGGCGCAGGAGCGCGCCGAGATAGAGCGCATATTAGCCGATCTGTCGGCGCAGGTAGGACAGATTGCAGCACAGATAACCGTCGATTTTGAAATATGCCGATTTTTCGATTTCTGTTTTGCAAAGGCCCGGTACGCCGTGGAGACGAGGTCCGTCAAGCCCGAACTTAATCTTGACGGTATCATAGACGCGCGTATGGTCAGACATCCGCTGATAGATGCAAAAACCTGCGTACCCATAGACGTCGTGCTGGGCAGGGAATATTCCGCGCTTATCGTGACCGGTCCGAATACGGGCGGCAAGACTGTGTCGCTGAAAACCACGGGGCTTATCTGCCTTATGGCCAAGTCGGGCCTGTTCGTCCCTGCGGCGGCAGGTGCAGAAGTCGCATTTTTTGACAGCGTGTTTGCCGACATAGGCGATGAGCAGAGTATAGAGCAGTCTCTGTCTACGTTTTCCGCGCATATGTCCAATATAGTGTCTATAATAGATCGCGCCACGTCGGGTTCTCTCGTATTGCTGGACGAGCTTGGTTCGGGCACCGATCCCGTAGAGGGCGCGGCTTTGGCCATAGCCATAATAGAGCGGCTCCGCAGTGAGGGCGTCAGGCTCGTGTGCACCAGTCATTACTCGGAGCTTAAGCTCTACGCGCTGCAAACCAAAGGCGTGGAGAACGCTTCCTGCGAGTTCGACGTGGCGACTCTTAGGCCGACTTACAGGCTTATAATAGGCGTTCCCGGCAAGTCCAATGCGTTTGCCATAGCCGCCCGTCTCGGGCTTGACGGCTCTGTGATAGAAGAGGCTCAATCCCGTCTCGATGCAGGAAACGTCAAAGTCGAGTCCGTTCTTGCTGACCTGGAGATTCGCAGAAAAGCCGCCGAAGATATGCAGGCGCATGCCGAAAAACTCAGGGACGAAGCCTATCAGGCCCTGCAAGCCGCTAAAAGGGCGGAGGCGGACGCCATAGACCAGCGCAACAGCGATATAAACGACGCCAAAGACGAGGCTTCAAGAATAATCGAGCGTGCAAGACGTGACGCCGAGGCCGTGCTGGACAAAGCCGACGAGATACGCAGGGCACAGGATCGCCAGGATTTCAGAGAACGTATAGCGCAGGGCAGGGCAGAGATAAGGGATCGAGTCAAACAAGCCTCCGAGGGCTTGGCGCCGAACGAGCCGCAGACAAAGCCTATTGAGGGCCCGCTCAATAAGGGCGACTCGGTCAGAGTGGCCCGTATCGGCAGAGATGCGGTCGTGTTGTCCGAACCTGATAAGAACGGTATGCTTATGATACAGGCAGGAGCCGTAAAAATGCGCGTGCATGTGTCTGATATAGAGCGAAGCGCTTCGAAGAAGAAGTCTGTCGTCGCACGTTCTGTAAACACGGGCGTATCCAAGTCGAGCCGAGACGTGCATACGGAGATAGATATAAGGGGAATGACCGCCTATGAGGCGGAAAGCCGCGTAGACGAGTTCTTGGACGAATGCGCTCTGTGCGGCCTGCATACAGTGAGTATAATACACGGCAAGGGTACGGGTGCTCTGCGGGCCGCCGTACATGACAGGCTCCGCCGCAGCCCGCTGGTAGAGTCTTTCAGACTGGGCGTATACGGCGAGGGTGAGACGGGCGTTACGATTGTTACGCTTAAGTAAAATTTAAGTAAAGATTAAAATTTTCATATTACTTGACACGCTGCGCACCGATATAGTATAATCTAATAATAGACGTAGGATCCTGGTCTTGCAGATCAGGATCTATGATTCGGCCTTTATGCCGATTGCCGAGCCGATGTATGTGGGGATATATCGGCGCTGTACGGACCCCTCCGATGCGCTGCCGCGCATGCTTTGAAGGCGGGGATCGAATAATTGATTTGGAGGAGAACATGAACGATTTGGATATGATATCGGATGTGCTCGACAAGTTTAATATAAAAGACGGCATAAAAAGCATAGATATGATAAACAGCGGACATATAAACAATTCCTACCGCGTAGTTACAAACTGCGGCACGTCGTATATGGTACAGAAGGTCAATCGTTATGTCTTCAAGGACCCTACCAGAATGATGTCCAATATAGACCGTGTGACGAATTATCTCAGGAAAAAGATATCCGAGGACGGCGGAGATCCGGACAGGGAGACGCTCAGATTCCTGTATTCGGAGAGCGGGAGCAATTATTATATAATGCCGGACGATTCATTTTGGCGTGTCTCTGTGTATTTGGACAGGGCTACTGCCTACAACACCGTAGTGGACGGCAAGATGCTGTACAATGCCGGCAGGTCGTTCGGTACTTTTCAGCGCAGGCTTGCGGATTTCCCGATGGATACGCTGTATGAGACCATACCTGATTTCCACAATACGCCCAAGCGGCTGAGAGATCTGTTTGACGCCGCGCACGCCGATCCTTTGGGCCGTGCTGCAGAAGTGTCCCGCGAGGTAGAGTTCTTTCGTTCCGTCGCAGACAAGGTGTGCGGCATAGACCGTCTTCAGCATCAGGGCCTGCTGCCGCTGAGAGTGACGCATAACGATACTAAGTATAATAACATCCTTATAGACGACGATACGCACGAGGCCATATGCGTCATAGATCTCGATACCGTTATGCCCGGCATATCGTGTCACGATTTCGGAGACGCTATAAGGTTTATCGTCAATACCGCCGCGGAAGACGAGCCTGATCTCGACAGAGTGCATGTAGATATGGACTATTTTACGTGCTTTACTCAGGGCTTTATAGGCGGTTCGGACGGATTCTTTACGGATACGGAGATAGATTGCATGGCGCTCGGCGCCGTTTGTATGACCGTTGAGGTCGCGTCAAGATTTTTAGCCGATTACATATTGGGCGATAAGTATTTCAAGATTTCCAGGCCCCGCCATAATCTTGACAGAGCCAGGAATCAGATAAGACTGGCCGAGGAGATGCAGACTTTGTATCCTCAGATGCAGGAAATAGTATATCAGACCAGCGGCCGCAGAGCTGTCTGATCTCATAGACTTTTTTTCCGGCGGTCGGCTGATGATATTTTCAAACCGGGCAACGGCCCGCAGGAACGGGGGATAGATGCAATGGATATATTTATGACTCGCGGCGGCCGGATACAGTCTGTCAGTGTAAAGGCGGATGATTTTAAAGCTCATGCCCTTCGCCTTCTCCTGATAGACGTGGCTGTGTGCTGGATAGTGTCTATTCCGACGATTTTTTCCGCCCTCGGCAGCTTTATGGGCTTTTTTTTGATGGTGGAGATTTTTATTTTGGGCTTTTGGTATATACGTGTCAGCAAGAAGATCGCGCGTTCCTACGACCCACAGCCGCTGAAACGTGTTAACGTCTCCGCGCTTGCTCGTTACGGCCGGATCGCGTGGTGCGTGTTCGGCGCGGTTGTACTGGGGCTGACCGTATACAACTTCATCAGAC
>CALXAN010000008.1 GCA_944386305.1 uncultured Clostridia bacterium | reverse complement strand
GCTTTTCCTAATTAACAGGGTCGTATCATTGTTTAATTTTCAAGGTCCATTCGCCGCCGCCTCAACGGCAGCTTGTATATTATATCACACCCCCTCCTCCTTGTCAATACTCATTTCGAAAGTTTTTATACCAAATAATGTACAATAAATAGCAATACGGGATCGACAGTTTTCGTCATGCGGCTGCGAATAATGCAAAAAAGCTTATACGCCGGTCCCAGACGCGTGCCTGAGTATCAAAAGGTCCGTTTCGCCCGGTATAAACCTGAACGGAACGCCGGAGCAGCCGAGACCGCGGCTGACTATCAGTCTTCGAGCTCCGCGCCGATACTCGCCCTTGTAATACTTAGGGAAAAAATAGGTCTTGTTAAGCCGCTTATGCAGAGGTATGTTCTCGCCCGGAGAAAAAACAGCGCCCACGAACGGAAGCTCTATGAAACCGCCGTGGATATGGCCCGCGACGGTGAGGTCAGCCACGTCACGCCTATCGTCGAAAACTACGGGAGAATGCGTCAAAAGTATGCTGAAATCCGACGGATTTATATCCAAAGCATCTGCGTCGGCATTCCAGCCGAGGCCATAAAGAGAAATCGAATCTGTCTCTCGGCGCAGAACCGACCCTCCCGCAGAGGGGAAGCGAACGCCGACCCGGTACAGCGCGCGCATGTACGAGCAATATTCCCTGTGGCCGGGATAGGGGTCGTGATTGCCCAATACCATATAAGTGGGGCATTGGCGGCAGGCAAATTCGGCCAAGCGCAGGAAATCGCGCCGCGTGCAGCCGCGATTGTGCATATCTCCGGCCATAAGTATCACGTCGGGACGAGCGCCGGCTATAATATCGGAAATCTTTGAGTCAGACAGGCGCCGGTCGTGCAGGTCGGACATCAGCAATATCCTGAAACCGTCGAAAGCAGGGGGAATCTTGGCGTCGGATATGATATGAGTCTTACGCCTTACGACATTTCCCGCCACTGCTATCTGCGCGGCAGCGGCTGCGGCTGCCGCCGCTGCCGCGCCCAACAATAAATATTTTATCATATACAGCTCCATACGCCTCCGTATCCGCCGAACAGGCAGCCCGCGCCCTAATCCTTGAACGGCACACTAACGGGCGCTCACGGAGGCTGACTTCAAACAGCGGGCTTCGGCCATTTTGTACAGAAAACATTAACGGGCGAAAACGACGATTTTTGCGCCAAAGCCGCGATTTTTTATATTATATCATCGCGCATATGCAGGTGTCAACCCTTTACATCGGCGCAAAAATGTATTATAATGTATAATATTCTGTACTTAGTAGGGATATATCGGTTTTGAAGAGATAAACAAGTATTTTTTGTGCAGAGGCTTTCTTTATCGTTTTTGAACTCTTCGATTCGGATATTCTTATCAAAATTGCAGTGTACCCGCAGGCGTGAAGATTTTTTGTATAGCGGCGCCCGGACGGGCGCGGGAACGTGTTTTAAAGCTCAGAGTGTGTGAAAATGCGAAATATCCGCGGTTTGAGGACAGTCCTGTCAGAAACAGAGTATAATTTGTGTTTACAAATACTGTTCGGCGTTTCTGCAAAGAGCTGGAATTTGCCGCGTCTCGCAAAGATGAGGATATCCATGCATGCAGATAAACGCAGGAAACGCGGTGAATTTTCGTAACAGGGAGTACGGCGATTTTCGTAAGCGGAAGATTTTTTTTCGGAGGATTGGGCGATGATATGGATTACAGACGCGGGAAGCTCGGGCGCGTTCGGTATAGTATGCGCATGCGTGGGCATGGCCGCGGCGTCTTTTTTCATATACGCGCTGCACGACTGGGCAGAAGCCCTTGCTGCAAGGGCTATGGGGGACAAAACGGTCGGGCTGTCGTTCAGCTACGTCGGACAGATGCGTTCGGGCTTCAACATCATGAGCACGGTCATGCTGCTGCTGTTCGGTATAGGCTGGAAGACGCATATAAAGTCTGACGAGACCCGCAGGGCAAGGTCGATAGGTACGTCGCTGTGCGGGCCGCTGGCGTGCTTTGCACTGGGTATAATAGTATTCATTATATTACAGGCAGCGTCGCGGCTGTATGCAGAACATTCGATACTGATACTCCAGGCCGTAATATACCTGCTCAAGGGCGCGTTTAGGGCGTGCATAATGATATCGGTATTTTCACTGTTCCCCTTAAAGCCGTTCGACGGAGGATACATACTGCGGGCACTGTGCCCGGGCAGGCTGCAGACGCTGATGGACAGCTCGGAGAAAATATCGCTGGCAGCAGCAATATTCGCAACCGCGCTCGTCTCCGCCTTGGGGCTGAGCGGCGGAATTAACCTTAATATATGAAAAAGAAAGGGCCAACAAATGATACTGTCTCTTCTGTTTGAATTTATATACAGCCAGGTCACGTTCCTGGACCTGCTGCAGAGCTTGATATTCAGCTTCGCAGCCATATTGATAGCGATGACGGTGCACGAGTTCAGCCATGCGCTGGCTGCTTACGCGCTCGGAGACAAGACCGCGAAAGCCGACGGACGGCTTTCGTTTAACCCTCTGCACCACCTCGACCCATGGGGGCTGCTGCTTCTGCTGCTGTTCGGGTTCGGCTGGGCAAAACCGGTAAACATCAACTATTCGCAGCTGAAGCACAGGCGCTCGGGCCTGGCGATAACCGCTGCCGCGGGACCGCTGTCAAACTTGGTTACGGCGTTTATCTCCGTTATATTCATAGTGCTGGCCATGTATATCCCGAATTATACCGTATGGTATAATCTAAACGAATTTCTGTCGTATTTGGCCATGTTCAATATTTCTTTGGCCGTATTCAACCTTATACCGATACCGCCGCTCGACGGCTCGAAGATATTGGGTGAATTGCTGCCGGCAGAAGCAAGATTTAAATATTACAGCATAGAACGATACTCAACAATCATTCTTTTGGCTATAATAATATTGTTCGACAGGCTCGGCATATTCAGCGCGCTGCAAATGGGCGTACTCAACGTCATAGTACGCGCGGTGGCCGGACTGTTCGGACTTATAACGGGGTAAAACATGGACGGGCCGATATATAAGCTGCAGGTCTTCGACGGGCCGCTCGACCTGCTGCTGACCCTGACGGAACGGCACAAGATAGACATACACGACATACAGATATCGCTGCTGCTGGAGCAGTATATGGACTATCTTGCGCAGTGCAGGGCGCAGAACTGGGAGCTGACCGCTGATTTTATAGAAATGACCGCCAGGCTGATGTATATCAAATCATACTCGCTGCTGCCGCCTAAAGAGGAGCCCGACGAAGAAGACCCCAAGGCGGAGCTTGAGCGCATGCTGCAGCAATACGCAGAGTACAAGCGTCTGTCGGCACAGCTGGCGCAGGGGTATATAGGGGGGCAGATATTTTTCCGCGACCCGCCCGCGGACGAGCTGCCCAAAACTTCCGGGATAACGACATATGAACCCGACAGGCTCGAAATCGCGTTCAGGCGCCTGCTGATAAAATTCGCCGCGGCGCAGCCGCAGCAGGGCACGTTTAAGAAAATAATGAGCACGGGCTATGTATCGGTTTCGGAGCGTATACGGTATGTGCAGGATATGTTCCGCCGTGTGCAAAGCGCGCCGTTTGACGATATCTTTTCGGAGTGCGAGAGCAAGTCGGAGCTTATTGCTACCTTTCTTGCCGTACTGGAGCTGCTCAGACTGGGGAAACTCGACATAAGAGACGAGCCGGACGGAATAGCTATCTTCGCATCCGAAGAACAGGAGTAGGACAAATATGGACAAACAGAAGCTCACGGCCGAAACGGAGGCAATATTGTTCGCCTCTCCGCTGCCGGTAGAACTCGGCAGGCTGGCGGCCGTGCTTGGCATAGAAGCCGACCAGGCCGAAAGGATACTGCTCGACATAGCCGAAACCTGCGAAAAACCCGACAGGGGCGTGCGCCTGATAAGGAAAGACGACCGTTTCAGATTTATTACCAAAAAAGAATTTGCACAGACTACGGCGGCGTATATAACCAGCAGAAAATCCCACCTCTCCAACGCGGCGATAGAGACACTGGCGATAGCGGCTTACAGGCAGCCGGTGACAAAAACATATATAAGCAAGGTCAGGGGCGTAGCCTCAGCGGAAATAGTGGACGCACTGCAGGAGAAAGGGCTGCTTGCGGAAGCGGGGCGGCTGGACCTGCCGGGTCGGCCGATGAGCTACGTGACTACGGACAAATTCCTTACGGTATTCGACCTCAATTCTTTAGACGACCTGCCCGAGGCTGAGTTTGCCTCCGACGACATGGACGCGGACATGGCCTCCGTACAGACCACCCTGGAGCAGGCGCAGACGGAACAATCATGAGCCCGTGGCTTACGGCGGCGATAATTGTTTTGATTATCGCGGCGCTCATCGCGGCGGTGCTGGCGGCGCCGATAGGCATAAGGATCATCTATGATGGACAGCTCAAAGTCGCGTTCAGCGTCTTTTCGTTTACGATACATCCGCCTAAAAAAAAGAAAAAGCCCCCCAAAAAAGAGCCTAAAAACACCGCGCCGAAGGTAAAACTCAAAAGCAAATTTTCGGCCATGCCTCTCACCGATAAAGTGGCGATAATAAAGACAGTGGTTACAAAATTTGTGCGCAAGATGTATTTCGACAAACTGAAGCTGCATATAACGGCGGCATGTTCCGACTCGGCCAAAACAGCCCTGCTCTACGGCAGGCTGTGCGCGCTGATATATCCCCCCGTGGCCATGCTCAAGCATTACGGACGAGTCAAGAACGACGACGTACGCTTGTCGTCTGACTTCAACAGACAGAGCACCGCCGCAGACGCCGACATATCGGTGCGGATAAGGGTAATAGACGCGCTCGCGGCGCTTATAGCAGCATTAAAGATGATAGTCTGATAGAGAAAGGAACGTTTAAACATGAGCGACAATCAGCAGCATCCTCTGCAGGGAGTGATGCAGACGACAATGCAGAACATTAAGGACATGGTGGACGTAAACACCGTAATAGGTTCGCCCATCAAATTAGACAACGGCACGACGGTCATCCCGGTATCAAAGGTCGCGTTCGGCTTTGCCTCGGGCGGCTCGGACTTCGGCGGCAAAAACGGCGACAAACAGAACTTCGGCGGCGGAGGCGGCGCGGGAGTGACGATAACGCCAGTATCTTTCCTTATTATAGGCCTGGACGGCAAAGCGTCCATAATCCAAGCTGACCAGCAGGCCACGGTCGTGGACAAAGCAATAGACGCGGTCCCGGGCATAATAGACAAGGTCAAAGACGCTATAAAGAAAGATTAAGCTGCAAAAAACGTCTGCCGCATTGCCTTCAGCCGGAAAAGGATGTTTTAACAAAGAAAAAATTGAGTATAAATTAACAGACAGGCAAAAAAATCGTCTGTCTGTTAATTTATATCTGAGGAAGTTTGAATATACGATTACACGAAAGATTTTGCAAAAAAATCGACGGGTAAACGGATATGATTAGAAAGTGCTGGATTTATTTGTACATATCGGGAGGGGGCTTTAATTAAAATTAAAGTGGAAAAGGATGTGGGATTGCGAAAACAACCAGGATGTTGGCTTAGAAGCAGTCACACGTTAAAAGAGTGCGTAACAAGCAAAGCCATAGCCCGTGCGGGAGCGGAGACAAACTCGATCCGAAAAGGGCAAAGCAAAGTAAGAGCAGGCGGATTGCGTCAATATCCAGCGGACCTGCAGCTTAAATATACCTCTTTGTCATAAGGGCTCCCGCCGGCTATGCCGGCGGGAGCTGTACTTTTTATATGATTTTAAGCGTACGCTTTGCCGCACGCGCTGAAATTTCGGTATAAAATATATTTAAGCCCCGCGCGGGCTGAATCACTATCCCTTACTCAGCAGATTATTGCTTTTGAGCCCGCATACGCGCCGACGGACTCTGATGCGTTTTGCGGATTATCGGGTCGGATTTTGGGCGGTTCAAACGGCATATGACCAGGCGCGGCCTGCGCGGGCCCGCACGGCGCGGGCGGCCGAAATAATCCCTGGTCGCACCGACGACTACCCCGTTAAGGGCCGTGAGCGCGATAAGATTGGGTACGGCCATGAGCGCGTTGGTGATGTCGGCCACGCCCCAAACCGCCGAAACCGTCATATACGGACCTGCGGCGACCGCCGCGATATACAGCCAGCGATACACCGAAACGGCCCTGCGGCTGCCCTTGAACAAATACTCCACGCACCTTTCGGAGTAATAACTCCAGCCCAGCACAGAGCTGAATGCGAAGAATATCAGGCACACCGACAGCACCGTGGTGCTCACGGCGGGGCTGAAAGGTATGCCCTCCGCCCACGAGTAGGCGGTTATGTCAAAGCCCTGCAGTGCCCCGCCCGTGACGCGGCTGTCCCAGGCGCCGGTCACGACTATGGCCAGCCCGGTAATGGTACACAGCACTATAGTATCTATGAACGTACCGGTCATGCACACGAGGCCCTGACGCACGGGGTCGTTGGTTTTGGCGGCCGCGGCGGCGATGGGCGCGGAGCCGAGGCCCGCCTCATTTGAGAACACTCCGCGCCCGATACCCCGGCGCATGGCGGTCTTTACCGTAAGGCCGGCTATCGCGCCCGCGGCCGCCTCGGCGCTGAAAGCGCTGCGGACTATCAAGCTCACGGCCCCGGGTATGGCGGGCAGATTGAATATAAGAGTGAACAGCGAAAATATCAAATACGCCGCCGTCATCAGCGGCACGATCACCTGCGATACCTTGGCCAGTCTGCGCACTCCGCCGAACAGTACGGCCGCCGTGCATACCGTAACGAGGACTCCAGTAATGACCAACGGCCACGTTATCCGCACGGAATGCTCCGCCGAGCCCAGTACTGCAAGCGTCTGCGAACCGGGGAAAAGGCTCTGCGCGGCGGCCACAATGCCGCTTATCTGCGTAAAGGTGCCTATGCCGAACAAGCCCGCGCACGCTCCGAACACGGCGAAGAGAACGGCCAGCCATTTCCACTTTTTGCCCATGCCGTTTTCTATATAATAGAACGGGCCTCCGAGCACATGGCCGTTTGAGTCTATGGAACGGTATTTGACGGCAAGGAAGCCCTCCGCATACTTAGTGGCCATGCCGAAAAAGGCGGCGACGAGCATCCACAGCAGCGCGCCGGGACCTCCCGACGCCACGGCAGTGGCCACGCCCACGATATTGCCGGTACCTATAGTCGCGGACAGGGCCGTACACAGGGCAGCAAAGCCCGACATTTCGCCGGGAGCGCCGCTCTCCTCCTTGACCGCATACTTCAGCGCGCGGCCCAGCCGCCTTACCTGCAGCGCGCCGGTGCGGACGGTATACAGCGCCCCTACCCCGAGTATCAGCAGCATCAGCGGCCAGCCCCAGACAAAGTCGTCTATTTTGGCCACTATATCCGCAAATCCGTTCATTGAAGCCGCGCAAACGATTCCGCGCACAGCCGCACGCCCTTTCATAATGAATTCATACGCACTCTGAGAATGCGCCCGACACAAAAAAACCGCCGCGGCGGCTCGGGTATCGCGCGCGCAGGCCCGGCCGCGCATGCGACACTTCACAGTGCATTATTATGCCCGCGCCGGCCCACATATGCAGAAAAGCTATCAGGCCGGCATACCGGGAAACAAACATGCGGCAAGGCACAAAAAAGGCGCGGGACTGTCAGTCCCGCGCCTGCGCCGCAAACTCAATATGCGGCAGAGCGTTTCTTTCTGATTATATACCTCGCGACGAAGAACACGACTATGCCCGCCACGATCACCGCGCATGCAACATGTATCCACGGCTCTATGGAGCTCTCTATCTTGAGCTGTTCCCACAGCTCGTTCTGATACTGCAGAGTATCAGCGTCAAGATTATAGTAATATGTAGCTTCAAAATCCACGCTGTCGGGATACAGTATCTGCATGGCGTCCTCATGCACGTCGGTCATGCACTCGATATATTCTTCGTTTTCTATCACGAGCCTGTTCGGAGAAGCATAGTATATATACTCGGCGTTGGCCACAGCGGCTTCTTCGGAGAGCATGAAGTTTATATACGCTTCCGCCACGTCCTTATGCCTGGCGTTATACGGCACGCACATGGAGTCTATGAATATATTGGTTCCCTCTTCGGGATACACGAATTCCAGCGCGTCGTTGTCCTCGTACATGGACAGAAAGTCGCCCGCATAGTAGGGCGCGATCGCGGCCGAGCCGTTCTTCATCTTATTGAATATCTCGTCCATCACGTAGCTCTGTATATACGGCTTCTGCTCCAGCAGCTTCTCAAACGCGGCGTGCCACTCTTCACGGTCCTGAGTGTTGACGTCAATGCCCAAATAATACTGAGCCGTGCCGAAGGCGTCGCGCGGATTGTTAAACTGCAGGATCTTGCCTCTGTAGTCGGGGTCCCACATGACGTCCCAGCCGCTCACTTCCCTGTCGACCATAGTGGAGTTATATATTATTCCCACCATGCCGTAGGTATAGGGGACGGAATATTTTTCGTCAGGGTCGAAATACAGGCCCTTGAACTCGTCCTCTATATACTCATAGTTCGGGATATTGTCAAAATCAAGCTCCGCCAGCATCCCCTCCTCGGCCATGCGCTGTATCATATAGTCCGACGGGACGATTACGTCATAGCTGGTCGCACCGCTCTTGATTTTGTTATACATATCCTCGTTGCTGGCATAGGTAGTGTAATTAACCCTTACCCGCTGCCCGAAAGTTTCGTAATAATACTCCTCGAACGCCGCGTTGACGTCGAGGGTGCCCTCGCTGCCGGCGGATATATACTGGCCCCAGTTATACACGTTGAGCACTACCGTATCGGAGCCCGAAGCGGACCCTGAGCACGAGCTCAGGAAAATGCAGCACAGCAGCGCGGCGGCAAGTACGGCAAATCGTCTTCTCATT
>CALXAN010000007.1 GCA_944386305.1 uncultured Clostridia bacterium | reverse complement strand
GGGATTTGCGCCTTTCTTTACCGTAGACGTCGGGTATGTAGGCATGGCTGACGTATTCGGGGCCTATTATGTCTTCTACATATTTCCTTATCTTAAACCCGGCGCGGTCGCTGTCCGTCAGTATTATCACGCCTCTGCGGCGGGCAAGCTCCCTAAGCGTCTCTTTCAGCTCTTTATCCTTAAAGATGCGGAAACCGTCCGTTTGTATCACCGTAGCGTCAGCTACCTTTGCCACCGCGTCCCTGTCGTGGACGCCTTCGACCACTATTATTCTATCCGTGCTAAGCATTATTATCGCCCCTTGTTCTGACGGATGCGCGGCGCGGAGAATTATACGTTGTCAGCGCCGCAATAATGCAGCGCGCCTGATATCACTTGAACAGTGCCATCAGGTGCATTATCTGCTGTGTCAATACTGCCTCGGAGTCTGCGGAGTAGCTCTTAAGCGCAAAGTCTGACCTGGCGCAGGCGTCAAGCGCCTGCGCGATATCGCGCTCGGATTTTGTGCCCAAGCGATTCAGAATTTTTTTGACCACAAAATCCCTCATGCCGGTCTTCTCGGCTATATTTTGTATAGATTCCCCCGCGTCGTACTGCAGCTTTACCCTATATATGTTGGCCGCATACGTACCCATCGCCGCGCTTATTACGATAGGCTCGGTTTTCATAGACAGCAGAGCGTCCAGTACAAACATCGCTTTTACCGCGTTTGCGTTTAACAAGCAGTCCGTAAGTTCATAGAGCTTTGCCTCCTGCGTTTTTACGCATATGTCGTCCACGGCTTGTTTCGATATCTCGTGTTCGCAGTAGGCGCACAGTTTGCCTATTTCTCCAATAAGCCTGAACATGTTCGTGCCCACGCATGACGCCAAATACAGCGCCGTGTCCTCGCTTATGGTCCTTTTGCGCAGCCTGGCCTGCTTGGATATCCATGCAGTGAGAGTGCGCTGGTCCAATGAGTCTATCTTTACGTCCAGGCCGTATTTTTTGATAAAAGCGTTAAAGCGTTTTGACGCCGCGGTAGCAGCAAGCGGCGATCCGTCGGCCCTCACGCGCTCTGTCGAGTCGAAAAACACCGTTACCGTAGGTCCGTCGAGCGCGTTTGGATTGTCTTGCAGCCACGCCGCGCCGGACGAATTAAAATCCACGTCGGTGACGATTATGAGCTTCTTTTCACATACCACCGGCAGGGTCTGCATCGCTTCGGCCATGTCCTCGGCTGTCAGATCCGCTCCGTTGAGCTCTATCAGGTCTATCTTGTCAGGGTCATCAGACAGCAATATACGCTTTATCTGCCCTGCATAGAAATATTTAAGGTAAGGTTCTTTTCCGTGTATATAATACAGTCTGCGCAGCTGAGCGCTTTTTAAATCATTTTTCAGTATCTCAAGGCTCATTGCAGTTCGTATACCTCCGCTATACGCCCGTCTGTCCGTATCTGTATGCTTCCGTCTTCGTCTGTTCTGTAGACTTTGCCGTATTCTTCCAGCAGTTCTACAACCTCGTGCGAGGGATGCCCGTAGTTGTTCTCGCCCACGCTTATTACCGATATGTTCGGTGAAGTCAGCGCCGCGAAGTCTTCCTTCGACGAGTATACGGAGCCGTGATGAGGCACAGACATTACGGTGCAGTCTTCCAGTTGGTCTGTATACAGCTCGGCAAGCGTCTTCTCCGCCGCGCTGTCTATATCTCCGCAGAACAGGGCTTTAAATCCGCCCCTGCGCACCACGCAGACCAGGCTGTTGTAGTTGTCGCCTTTATACTCGTTGAGATGTTGCGTGAGTATGTCTATTTGAAGTTGTCCGGTATTCAGACTCATGTCCTGTTCGGCTGTCACCACTTCGGCTCCGCCGATGGCCGCAGCCGCGAGTATGGACTGCAGCATGGCTGTGTCTTCGGTCAGGTAGGGTATGATTATCTTGTCCGTGGCGTACCTTGCGCAAAGCGCCTCAAGTCCCTCGGTATGATCTTCGTCCAAATGGGATATGACTATGCATTCTATCCGTCGTACTCCCGTCGAAGCCAAATATTCAGCTGCGTTTTCGCCCGGAGTAAGGCTGCCTCCGCAGTCCATTACTATAGCCGAGTCCTTATCCGTTATTACAGAGCACATGCCCTGGCCTACGTCTACAAAACAGACCTCTGTCATGTCGTCGGCGCGGTTTATCTGAGCCTGCAGCTGAGATACCGCAGTCCCCGACACCGCTATGCCGAGAGTAATAAGCATCGGCGTGATGACATAGCGTGGTTTTGATTGGGGTCTTTTGAAATTCAGAGCAAACAGCGCCGCCGCGCCCGCGGCAAAGCTTATGAGCGCAACGGCCGAGTCCGTAGGCCTTGACAGCCGCGTAAACATCTGTGAGAATGACATGAATATATCCAAGCCCGCGCCTGCGGCTCCGCCTATCAGCGAGCCGAGCGCCGTCATGCCCGGTATGCATCCTATGCCTATGCATAAAAAGCACAATACGAGCGTGACCTGCATAATGGGCAGGCAAAGTATGTTTGAAGCCACGGAGGTTATCGATATTTCTCCGAACAGCACGTACGTAAACGGGAGCGTGCAGATCGCGCATATGATACCGATCAAAACCAAATCGACCGTGAACCTTATGACCCCGGTCTGCCTTACTCTGACGTGCTTGAACAGAAACGTCAGAGCCGACATCCGTATCGGCGGGTAAAGCGCCACTATCGCAAACGTTCCCGCAGCCGACAGCAGAAAAGATGCGTTGTATATCAGCAGCGGGTCGTAAATCAGCATTGCCGCGATCACAAATCCGAGGTTATTGCATGCGTCCGTGCGTTTATTTATAAAACGCCCCGCATAGCTTACTCCTATCATGAGCACCGACCTTACCGCCGAGGGAACAAACCCGCACAGCGCCATAAACACTATAAGTATCGACAGACACAGCGCTATGCTCAGTCTGCGGTTGCGTATAAACGAGGTCAGGGACATCACCAGCGCGCACAGAATGGTTACATGAAAGCCCGATACCGCCATTATGTGCGACACGCCCGCGCCGGATATGACGTCCTTCTGCATAGAGCTCATGTCCCTGTCGTCGGACAATACCAAGGCTTTGCCTAAATCCGCGTGTTCGCCCATGACTGAATCTGCCGCGCGCGATATGTAATCCCTGAGCTTGATTATATAATGCATCGGCGGGTACGGTTCTCCCGATCTGTATCCGTGCACCTGCGTCACAAAGCCCGAAGCCGCTATCCTGCTGCCCTCCAGCCATGTGTCCGCGTCGTCGAAGAAGCTTATGTCAAGCGTGACGTAGTCGTACGGCTCGCAGTCAAATTTCTGCGTCGAGTACAGCCTGAACGAATATCCCGCCCCGTTTTGCTTTACCGTGTATGTGTTGTAGCCTCCCGACGACAGTCCGTCGTCGGATACCACGCTGACCTCTACCGTCAGGTCTTTGCCCGCAAAGCGGTCGGAATACTCCCTGTACTTCTGATGCGACACATACCACAGCCCGCATATGAGGCATACTCCGGCCAAGATCGTCAGAGCGCGCAGGGCACGGGATTTGCGGCCCCTGACCATGCATCCCACGGCCACGGCGGCGATTGCTGCGGCAGTCAGCAAAAATACGATTACGCTTGCCTGCAGCGAAACCGCGGCCGCAATTTGCGATACGGCAAAGGCCGCTAAAAATGCGCCCGTACCCAGCGCATAGAAAAATCTTTTCATTGCGCCACTCACTTCCGGCGCGCGGAAAATCCGCGCGTTTAATCAGTATGCAGGTTTTCTTCCCGTCGCGCATCCGTATGCCGAGCTTTCGCGTAAATCTGCGTTAAGCAAGTAGGCAAATCAAACTTTAGCTTTCGTATTTTAACTGTACGGACACAGCAAAGTCCGCGCCGTTCCCGTTCAGGCTCGGCGTTTTTCGGATGTTTGATATAGTAAGACTGCCCGCATTCTGCTTTTCGTCTACGATTTATTATACATTACGGCACGTTTAAAGTCAAGAAAAAACGCGTTTTTCATCATTTTTTGCTTGAATGCCGGGCTTTTTGTGCGTTGGGAAGCGTATAAAAAATTGAATTTAAACTGTTGACAAAGACTTTGCACTATGATATAATATACAAGCGTTCAAAATCCGACGGGGTCGGCTTTCGCTGGTGTAGCTCAATTGGCAGAGCAGCTGATTTGTAATCAGCAGGTTGCGGGTTCAAGTCCCATCACCAGCTCCATTAAATTATATAAGGACGAGTTCCCGAGTGGCCAAAGGGGGCAGACTGTAAATCTGTTGCGTTTCGCTTCGGTGGTCCGAATCCACCCTCGTCCACCAAAAAGAAGCACAACATTATGGAGTTTAACTCCAATGTTGTGCTTCTTTTGTTTTTGTGTGATATAATTTTTAATTAAGAATTATTAAGTTTCCAAAGGTCCTTCATATTGCCGGCCAGGCAACTTAAAATAGAAAGTGATTACGATGTGAAATGGCTTAAAATTATTAATGTAAACGTTTAATTACGGATTTGGATAAGTCGACAAAAGATAAAATTATTGAAACATTTGTATATCATAACGAAGAAAGTCCTATTATCTCCCATGAAATGTAAAGTAACAGGAATACATAATAGCGACAAAGAAAAATGTAAAAGTATAGTTGAAATAGAGTATATGGAGCAATAGGGAACGGCATAAAATACTTGAGTTCAAATCGCTGCCAACTTTTTGCGAGTTAGAGAGATCAACTCTCACTGCCGAAATGCCGAAAATATCTTTTCTATATGACTCAGACAGACCTGCGGTCGGCGATTCGCGTTCAGATTTTTTTCTGTTTCGAGCCTCGCGTCGGGAATGGCATCTAAACCGCTTACCCCTTCCAGGTTAGACCTGAAGCAAAACGCGTTCCGGGTCTTTTCTTTTATTTTGCGTGAGCGTTCCGCGCTGAAAGTGGCATTAATTTTGACCGGCAAAGACAAACCCTCCTTCCTGGTGAATGCACCCCAAAAGTTAGACGCTTTTGGTATTTTTATGGCAAAAAGGGGACGAAACAGAAAGTTTATAGTGCAGAATTTAAAATCTGTGTTATAATGGGTATAACACCGTTTGGCATATCGAGAAACGGTAAGCTTTAAGGTTTGCTTCAGTATCAGGTAATTTCCTTACATAAACAAATTTGAAGGAGAATTTTGATGGTAGAGATTAAAGAGCTGGATCGGAAAAATTGGAAAAATTACGAACTTCCGTTTTCCTATGACACAGATGGATATTATTCATTTGAAATTCATAATTGGGATTTCAAACTGGTATTTCATCCCTATCCAACGGTTATTCATAAAACATTTACAGACCATTTATTTGGGGAATGGCTGGCAAATCCCACTGTGTTCGGTGCATTCTATCATAATCGCCTGATTGGCGTTATTGAATGCTTTCTCGAATCGTGGAATAACCGATTCCGCATAGCCAATTTGCTGGTATGGGATGACTTCAGAAATCAAGGGATCGGTAAAATGCTGATCCAAAAAGCAGAGGAAGCGGCAGAAAACAGCAATGCACGGATGATTGTACTGGAAACACAGACCTGCAATCGTAATGCCGTTGATTTTTACTTGGCAATGGGGTTTCGGCCTATCGGATTCGATTTGTTTTGTTATACCAACAGCGATCCTGACAAAGAAGAAGTGCGGCTCGAAATGGCAAAACAGCTGGTTTAACAGATACTTTCAGAAATTCGGGCTGCTGAATAATCGTTAAAGCCAACTTTAAACGGGGCTTTTATATTCATTGCGGATCATATCAGCAAATACTTTGCGATGCCTTTATTAAGGAAATTTTCCCAGTTAGGGGCTCATATTTAATCGGCAGTGTCTATCCCTACCAAACAGAAAAGACAGGCATACGGCCTTTTTTGGGGGAAAACAGCCTCTCGTACCCGAGTACCGGAGGCAGCGCCAGCGAGCGCGCCCGGTGGGCGAAAAAGCGAGCAGGGATTTCCTCAGCAGCGGTCAAAACCGAAATAAAGCTGCAGTAGGCGGCCTTGGACACCTCAAGGGGGCTGGAGAAGAATGTTCGAGTTCCTTTTTCTTCTCTAAGAAAAAGCGCATATAACGCTTGCTGCGCGTGCTTTGGTTTTACGGCTGTATTGGGAGAGGGGATGTATGGATATACTTATGCAATAAAAATGGGTTGCCCATATTTTATTTTAAAATCGCCAACCTTTTCGATTTTCTTTCCACTATATAGTCAAACGGTACCGGAGTAATTAAGTATGGATAAACAAAAAGCAGATGAAATACTGACGGAATATTTCCCTAAAATCTATGGATTCGCCGTTAAAAAAGCTTTTTCTTATGCGGAAGCCGAGGATATCTGCGCCGCTATTGTTGAACAGTTGTATGAATCTTTAATAAAAGCAGAAGAAATATACAACTTAGACGGCTATATTTGGCGCATAAGCGAATACATTTACTCCAAATATGTCTCGTCCGTGAAAAAGCATCAAGGCGTTTCTATCGATGGGATTTCCCTGTCTTTTGAAGACGCCTATGACTTCGAAGACAACAAGGAAGAATTCTTGCGTTTGCGCCGCGAAATTGCGTTCCTTACAAAAACACGCCGTGAAATTGTATATGCATACTATTACGAAAATGAGTCCATTGCACGTATTTCCAAACAGTTAGGGATCCCGATAGGTACGGTAAAATGGCATCTTAATCAAGCACGTAATGAATTAAAGGAGGGATTTGTTATGGAAAGAAAAATAGGAAGGCTGGGAATGAAGCCTATTAAAGCAACCAGTATCGGTCACTGCGGAGATCCAGGTCCAAACGGGGGACCGGAATTTTATCTTAATGACAGTTTAAATCTGAATATCGTTTACAGTGTGTATTATACTCCCAGGACAAAAGAAGAAATAGCGGAGGAATTGGGCGTTACCCCTGTTTTTATTGAAGACAAGATCAATCTGTTGGAAAGCAACGGCTTTTTGGTACGAAAAGCCGGCAATAAATTTACCACTTATGCAAGATTTGATTCACCGACGTATTCGCTTGAAAAACAGGAGAACGAGTTGAAAAAGCAGCTCGAAATAGCTCAGTTGCTCGCAAAGGATTATGCTTCATCGGTCAGGCAAGCCGTTTCCGATATTCATGAGGTATATATCCCGGGCGGAAACCGTGAGCTTTTGGAAGCGGCGGCGATTTTTTACGGCGTGGCCAACAAGTGTCAATTGGATGTAAAAAGGGATTTGTCTCCCTACTATATCAAGACAACAGACGGGGGAAATTACATTGCTTTGATATACACGGAAAGGACGCAGGTCGATAAGGACTATGTTCCCACACTGAATCTTCCTCCCATGTGGGCTTGCGGTAATATGACGCGTTACTCTGAAAAGTATCCTGTCTGTTCATGGTCTATAGACAGCAGATACTCTTCGCGCGAGGGTAGCTGGAAAAATAATTTGACGTCAGATTATGAATACCTTTATGAATTCATGACCGGCGCAATTGCGGATGACCTCGTAAATGCGGATAAATTCAAACGGCTTCGGGAACGACAGTTCATTTCTGAAAATAATCAGGTAAATATTATGGTAGTTAAGGGAAAAGCCGAAGATTTTTTTGAAAAGATTCCGGAGCTTGATGAAAAATATAAAAAGCAGTTTGCGGATTACGCCTTTGAATATGCTCAAACCGTTGCCCGCGATTATCCGCCGCAAATGCGAGATCTAATTTTCAGTTGGACTGCAGGGGGATTTATCAGTAATGCAGTCGCGCTGATGGTTATGGATATCCTTTACGCAAACGGTACATTTCGTGCTTTGAGCGATCGAGAAAAAATCACGTCCAATTTAATTTTATTTACCGATGTGCTGCCGTCGGACACAAAAAAGGGAAACGCTTGAAAGCAGGCCGATGAAATAAGTCTATCACGAGAGTTCCGTCCGCATAGCCCGCAAGAGCATCTTTTTATAGATTCTTGACACACCCGCGGCGGGCAATTTGCCCGCCGCGGACTTCTTTATTTACATGCCCGCGCTGAAAACGGCTAGTAATTTGTTTCTTTTAGACTGAGTTCAATTTGCGTTCAGGCCTTTTCCTCTCGCGTCGGGGTCGGTACTCTATACTGTCCCATAACTTCTTCTTTACATGTTGCCGCGGGATATATGGCTTGCGGTTATGAATGTCTTGAATTTTGTACAGGCCCGAGGTTTATAAAAATCGAAGTAATATATCGATTTTGGGGCAGATTAGTCCTTTGCGGCCTATGCCTATAAAATAAATATTTTTTATTATATCGAAACGGCTTTGCAGGAGCGTATGCGCTCTCTAAAAGCCGTTTAATTAAATTTTGTGCGCATGTTTATTATCGGTTTTAATCTTAATATTCTTACTCCTTGATTGAAAAGTTTGATTATGATATAATTTAAATGATTTCAGAACGAGTATAAATATTTCTAAACGGTTAAGAGCATCATTTTTTTGCGGTCGCGGCCGTGAGATATCCGAACGGAGGAGGAGCATGTACCGTATATTTATTGTCGAGGACGACCCGGTCATTGCCGCGTCTATAGAAAAGCGGGCGGCTATGTGGGATTTGGAAGGCAAATGCGCGGTGGATTTCAGGCACGTTTTTGATGAGTTTACTGACTATGACCCGCATTTGGTCCTGCTGGATATTTCTTTGCCGTTTTATAACGGATATTACTGGTGCGATCAAATAAGGAAAGTATCCAAGGTTCCTATTATCTTTATTTCCTCCGCCTCTGATGATATGAATATCGTCACTGCCATGAATATGGGCGCGGATGATTTTATCGCCAAGCCGTTTGACCTCGGCGTTCTGACGGCCAAAGTTTTGGCTATGCTGCGCAGGACGTATGATTTCGGTCCGTCCATGCCTGTTATCGTTCACCGCGGAGTTATGCTAAATACTGCCGACGGTACTCTCAGCTATAACTCTCAGCGCCTGGAACTTACCAAAAACGAATACCGTATCGTGCTCACGCTTATGGAGAACCGCGGCAGGATAGTCAGCCGTGAAAAGCTTATCGAGCGCTTATGGCAGACCGATTCATTTATCGATGAAAATACGCTTACCGTCAACATTAATCGTCTGCGCAGGAAGCTGCAGGCGGTAGGACTCAATGATTTTATAGTTACTAAATTCGGCTTCGGTTATATGATAGAATGAGGCGGGGTATATGGGATTTATAAAGACATATTTCAGACAGAAGCTTGGGCTTATACTTTTCTCCGCGGCGTGCGTCGTTGTCTTTGCCGTGGTGTTTATTTTATATAATCTTCCTGTCGCGGCGGTGCTGTATCCCGCCGCGATATGTGCGGTTTTTGCATGTATATGCCTGATATGGGACATCCTGCGCAAGAAATCCAAGCATATGACTCTGCTCCGGGTAGGCCGCCTGCCCTCACAGCTCGTCGGAGAGCTACCGCAGATCCGCTGTCAGGACGACGCGGATTATCAGGCTATCATCAACACCCTGTGCGACGAGCGCAGGCGTATGATAGACGAGACGGACATGCGCTACAGAGATATGATAGATTATTATACCGTTTGGGCGCATCAGATCAAGACTCCGATAGCTGCGATGAGGCTGACCCTGCAGGACGAGGATTCGCTGCTGTGCCGGCAGCTGTCCGAGCAGCTGCAGCGTATAGAGCAGTACGTCGATATGGTTTTGGCTTTCCTGCGCCTGGATTCGAACTCAAAGGATTATGTCTTTAAAGTACAGCAGCTCGACCCGATAGTCAGATGCGCGGTCAAAAAATTTGCCGATCAGTTCATTCGCAAAAAACTTCGGCTCGATTACAGGCCGACGCAGGCTCAGGTATTGACGGACGACAAATGGCTTGCTTTCGTGATAGAGCAGGTCCTTTCCAATGCTTTGAAATACACGGAGCAGGGGAGCATAGCCGTATATATCGAGGAGCCCCTGACTCTGTGCGTGCGCGACTCCGGCATAGGCATAGCGCCCGAGGATCTTCCGCGCGTGTTTGAGAAAAGCTATACCGGCTACAACGGACGACGGGATAAAAAGGCCAGCGGCCTGGGTCTGTATTTGTGTAAACGCATATGCGACAGCCTCGGTCACGGTATTTCTATCCAATCCGCTCCCGGACGCGGCACTGTGGTAAAAATCCGCCTGCACCGCGAAGAACTGGTAGTGGAGTAACCGAATTGCTTACAAAAATGTAAGAAAGTCCGCCCTGTATGTAAGGGGAATCGATTGCGGTTCTCACTCTGTTTTTGTAAAATATGTGTTGTACATGGCAGGGCCGAACCGATTTCCCTCAATCTGCACGTCCTCGGACTTTTATAAGTACGCTTGTATCAGCTCATCTTACAAAAAAACTTCACGCCTGCGGGTGCGGATACTTTTCCGTACGGATAAAGCTTAAAGCGTCTTATTACAGGGCTTTGAGGCAAAAAATGCGAACTCGATTCGTCCTTGTCAAGTGCGGCACATTTTGTTGCAAAAACAAAGGGAGGAATCCATGCAATGAGTATTTTGGAAGTCAACGCGGTCAAAAAGATATATACGTCCCGCTTCGGGGCCAATCAGATTCAGGCGTTGTCAAATGTTAGCTTTCAGGTCGATCAGGGCGAGTATGTAGCTGTGATGGGCGAGTCCGGGTCGGGAAAGACTACGCTGCTTAACATTTTGGCGGCTTTGGATAAGCCGACCTCGGGCAGCGTTATATTGGACGGAAAGGATATTTCAAGGCTTAAGGAGTCCGAGCTGGCGACGTTCCGCCGCGATAATTTGGGCTTTGTATTTCAGGATTTTAATCTGCTGGACACCTTTACCCTGCAGGACAATATATATCTGCCTCTCGTACTGTCGTCAAAAAGTCCCGAAGAAATGAGCCGCAGGCTCAAGGTCATCTCCGAGCAGCTCGGCATCACTTCTATACTGAAGAAGTACCCCTACGAAGTCTCGGGCGGCCAAAAACAGCGCGCAGCCGTGGCAAGGGCGCTTATCACTCAGCCCAAGCTCGTCCTGGCCGACGAGCCGACGGGAGCGCTAGATTCCAAGTCTGCCGACGAGCTGCTGCGCCTGTTCGGGCAGATCAATGCGAACGGTCAGACCATAGTCATGGTCACCCATTCCGTAAACGCTGCGAGCCGTGCGGGCCGAGTGCTGTTTATCCGCGACGGGGAAGTGTTCCATCAGCTTTACCGCGGACACAGCACCGACAATGAGCTGTATCAGAAGATTTCGGATACCCTGACTGTTTTGGCGACGGGCGGTGAGCGCAGATGAAAAAGGGGCTTTACGGCAGGCTTGCCTGGATGGGTATCAAGAAGAACAGAAAGCTGTATTTACCGTACATCCTGACCTGCATCGGCACAATAACGATGTGCTATATTATCTCTTTTCTCAGCACGTCCGATGTGTTTGCCGCGATCCCGGGCGGAGATACCATGCAGTCGTTTTTGTCTATGGGTTTCGGCGTAATGGCCGTGTTTTCGCTCATATTTCTGTTTTACACATATTCGTTCCTTATCCGCAGACGCAAAAAAGAGTTCGGCTTGTACAACATTTTGGGTCTGAATAAGAAGAATTTGGCTTTAGTGCTGATTTCGGAAACTTTGATGATAGCCCTGCTCACTATTGCAGGGGGATTGTTCTTCGGGGTGCTGTTGTCCAAGCTGGCCGAATTGGGTATGGTAAAGATGCTCGGCGGGACTGCGTCGTTCAGCTTTATTGTCGGCTTTGATTCCCTGTGGCGTACGGCCGCGCTGTTCTTAGGCATATACGCGCTGATATTTCTCAACGCGCTGCGTCAGATACATCTCAGCAATCCTATCCAGCTGCTGCACAGCGAAAATATAGGTGAAAAGCCTCCGAAGGCAAACTGGGCCGTCGCCGTTCTCGGGCTTCTTCTCCTCGGCGGGGCATATTACCTGGCCGTGACGATACAGGACCCCATAACGGCGCTTACGGTATTCTTCTTTGCTGTCATTATGGTCATCATAGCCACGTATATGCTTTTTATATCCGGCTCGGTTACGCTGTGCCGCGCTCTGCAGAAGAATAAAAAATATTACTATAAAACTAACCACTTTGTCTCCGTATCGTCTTTGGTATTCCGCATGAAACGCAACGGGGCGGGCCTTGCGTCGATCTGCATTCTGTGCACAATGGTGCTGGTAATGGTATCTTCGACCGTCTGCCTGTTCGTCGGCGCAGAGGACACTCTGCGCAACCGATATACGAGGAATATCAATCTTGATGCAGCGGTAAGCGAGCTTGAGCTGCTCGACGGCCCTCAGACCGACGCCGTAAAAGAAGCGGTCAGTCGCATAGTGTCGGAAAACGGCACAAATATCGACAATGAACTCGAATACGGCACCGCCGGCTTTGCCGCCCTGATGCAGGGCGACGAACTGCTGTGCGATCCCGATATATACAACAGTGTAGGCTCGATGGCCGATATGAGGCAGGTATTTATAGTATCGCTTCAGGATTATAACAATATGATGAACAGCAGCGAAGTACTCCAACCGGGCCAGGCCATACTTTACGCTACCGACGGCGCTTCGTATGCCTATGACAGCATAAGTATCGAGGGCGGAGAGCCCATAGAGATAAGTAAGCAGGTAGAGTCCTTTGCCGACAATACTATAGACGACACCCAAATGATTCCGTCGCTGTACCTGTTTGTGCCCGACTTTGAGCAGGTTGTGACTCCGCTTTTGGATATCATGTACGACAATACGGGCATTGTGTCGCTGCACTGGTACTACGGCTTTGACATGCCTTGCGACGACGATACGCAGATGGCGGTGCAGGAGCAGATAGACGAGTATATGGACGAGGTCGAGGCTACGGAGGAGCAGTTTGCCTACTTCCACGTGCTGGTAGAGGGAGTAGCTTCGGAAAGAGCGGGGTTCTACGGTATGTACGGCGGTCTGTTTTTCCTGGGGGTAATGCTGGGCCTGGCCTTTATGCTGGCCGCAGTGCTCATCATTTACTACAAGCAGATATCCGAGGGATATGAGGACCAGTCGAGGTTTGACACCATGCGCAAAGTAGGCATGAGCAGGCGTGATATAAGAAAAAGTATCAATTCCCAGATATTGCTTGTATTCTTTATGCCATTGGTCATGTCGGGCATACATTTGGCCTTCGCTTTCCCCCTTATCAGGAAGCTGCTGCTTATATTCAATCTGACCGATACGGGGCTGCTGATTGCCGTTACGGTAGTGTGTTACTTGGTGTTTGCTCTTTTTTATTTTATCGTGTACAGGGCTACTTCCAGGTCGTATTATTCGATAGTAGGCGGCCTGCGCAGGAGCGACGACTGAGCAGTCGATAGGGGAGGAACCGCTATGCGTCAGATATACGACAAGGACATGCGGCGGCGCTCGTTCCTGAAGAGACTGTCTGTCTGCGGCGCAAAAGCTTTCCGCTGCATAGGACTCGTATTTGCCGCTGTCCTGGCCGTTCCCGCGGGCATATTGCTGGTCCTTATATGGGCGGTGCGTAAGGGCGCCGAACGCTTAAGTTCCAGGCTTGATTCATGAAAGATCTAAAATAAGGTTTCGGCCGGTTTATATAACGCCGGAGTGCAGGCTGCCTTTAGGCAGCCTGCACTCGTTTATCATGCGGCGCTGTGCGTCAGTCCAGCTCCAGCGCGCCGGTATACAGCTGATAATATGTGCCCTTGAGTTTGAGCAGCTCCTCGTGCGTGCCGCGCTCGATTATGCGGCCGTGGTCCAGTACCATTATAGCATTGGAGTTGCGCACGGTGGAGAGCCTGTGCGCTATGACGAACACTGTCCGTCCGGTCATCAGTGCGTCCATGCCTTGCTGGACTATGGCTTCCGTACGTGTGTCGATAGAGCTTGTGGCTTCGTCCATTATCATGACGGGCGGGTCAGCTACTGCCGCCCTGGCTATGGCCAGCAGCTGCCTCTGTCCCTGGCTGAGGTTCGAGCCGTTGCCGTACAGCATGGTATTGTACCCCTCAGGCAGACGCCTTATAAAGTCGTCTGCTCCTGCCAGCTGCGCCGCGGCTATGCATTCCTCGTCGCAGGCGTCGAGATTGCCGTATCGTATGTTTTCCATTACCGTACCGGTAAAGAGGTTTGTATCCTGCAGTACTATGCCCAGGCTGCGGCGCAGGTCGGCTTTTTTGATCTTGTTTATATTGATCCCGTCGTAGCGTATCTTGCCGTCGTCAATATCGTAGAAGCGGTTTATGAGGTTTGTAATCGTCGTTTTCCCCGCTCCTGTAGAGCCGACAAACGCCAGCTTTTGCCCTGGTTTGGCATACAGAGTGACGTTGTGCAGCACCGTCTTTTCGGGCGTGTAGCCGAAGTTGACGTCATAGAACCTCACGTCTCCGCGCAGCTTCGTATAGGTGATAGTGCCGTCGTGATGCGGGTGTTTCCACGCCCATACGTTGGTGCGTTCCTCGCTCTCGCTTATGCTTCCGTCTGCGTTTTCCTTGGCGTTGACCAGCGTCACATAGCCCTCGTCCGTCTCAGGCTCTTCGTCCAGCAGTGCGAATATACGGTGCGCGCCGGCAAGGCCCATGACCACCATGTTGACCTGGTTGGACACCTGTCCTATCGCGCCTGCGAACTGCTTGGTCATGTTAAGGAACGGCACGACTATGCTTATGCCGAACGCCATGCCCGATATGCTGATGTCGGGTACGCTGGGCGAGAGCATCAGCGCTCCTCCTACCAGCGCCACGACGACGTACATTACGTTTCCTACGTTGCTCAGCAGCGGCATGAGTATGTTGGCGAAGCGGTTACCGTTGCGCGCGTTGAAATAAATCTCCTCGTTTACTTTGTCGAAGTCGGCCTTCGCGCCCTCCTCGTGGCAGAATACCTTTATGACCTTCTGTCCCGTCATCATCTCTTCCATAAACGCCTCCGCCTTTGCAAGCGTGACCTGCTGGCGAAGGAAGTATTTTGCGGAATGATTGGTGATGTAGCGGGCTGCCAATACCATGCATATTACTCCGACCACGACTATAAGTCCCAGAATGACGCTGTAATACATCATTATGATAAATACCGTCAGCAGAGTTACGCCCGAAATGAGTATTTGAGGAAGGCTTTGGCTTATCACTTGGCGCAGGGTATCCACGTCGTTGGTATAGTAGCTCATTATGTCGCCGTGGCCGTTGGTGTCAAAGTATTTGATGGGCAGATCCTGCATGTGCCCGAACATTTTTTCGCGTAGTTTTTCCAAAGAGCCCTGTGTTATGATCGCCATGAGCTGCGTATATGCAAAGCCGGCTATCAGACTGATGACGTACATTATCACCAATATGCCCACCAGGCTCAGTATTTGGCTCGAAACACCTGCCCAGTCGCCGGATTTGTAGCTGTTGTCCACCAGCTCGATTATGTTCTGCATAAATATCGCCGGCACCGCACTTACGATAGCGTTTATCAAAATGCATATAAGCGTGATCGGCAGCAGAACCGGATAAAATTCAAACAGCATGCGCAGCAGGCGGCGCAGTACGCCTCTTGGGGCGCGCTGTCCTCTTGCCGTGGTCTTCGGCATAGGTTGTTTATTCGTTTTCGCCATCGTTGTCACCTGCCTTGTTTTGGGTCGTGTATACCTCGCGGTATATTTGGCTGCTTTCCATGAGCTGCTCATGCGTGCCTACAGCGCTGATGTGGCCGCCGTCCATGACTATTATTCTGTCCGCATCCTGCACAGAGGCCACTCGCTGGGCGATTATTATTTTGGTCGTCTCGGGTATAAATTCTCTGAATCCCTGGCGTATCAGGGCGTCGGTGCGCGTATCCACCGCGCTCGTGGAGTCGTCGAGTATGAGGACCTTCGGCTTCTTCATCAGGGCGCGCGCAATGCACAGGCGCTGCTTCTGCCCGCCCGAGACGTTGGTGCCGCCCTGCTCTATCCATGTGTCGTATTTTTTTGGCAGCTGCTGTATGAACTCGTCCGCCTGCGCCAGTTTGCAGGCCTGCAGCATCTCCTCGTCGGTGGCGTTCTCGTTGCCCCACCTCAGGTTATCCTTTATAGTTCCGCTGAACAGCACGTTCTTCTGCAGCACTACCGCCACCGCGTTGCGCAGTGCTTCCAGGTCGTATTTGCGTACGTCGATGCCCCCGACCTTCACACTGCCCTCTGTCACGTCGTACAGGCGCGGTATCAGCTGTACGAGCGTGGATTTGGACGAACCCGTTCCGCCCAAAATACCTATCAGTTCTCCGGATTTGATATGCAGGTCGACGTCGGACAGCGCCATACGCTCGGCTTTTTCGGAGTATTTGAAGCTGACGTTGTCAAAGTCGATAGAACCGTCTTTTATCTCCTTAACGGCATCCTTGGGGCTGGTCAGGTCGCTCTTTTCGTCCAAAACTTCGACGATACGCTCTGCGGATTCCATCGACATGGCTATCATGACGAATACCATGGACACCATCATCAGGCTCATAAGTATCTGGAAGCTGTATGTAAGTATGGCCGACATTTGGCCTACCGCTATCTCCGTGCCGCGGCTGCTTATTACTACATAAGAGCCGAAAGAAAGCACAAACGCCATTCCCGCATAGATGCAGAACTGCATTACCGGGTTATTGAGCGCCATTATGCGCTCGGCGCGAGTGAAGTCCCTGCATACGTCCCTGGCAGCGTTGGAGAACTTTTTCTTTTCGTAATCCTCGCGCACATAGCTCTTGACCACGCGCATGGCCTGTACGTTCTCCTGCACCGAGTCGTTGAGCGCGTCGTATTTGCGGAAAACGCGGCGGAATATCGGCATGGCGAATTTGATTATCAGGAAAAGCGCTATTCCCAGCAGGGGAATGGTTATCAGGAATATCAGCGCCAGCCGTCCTCCCATCGCAAACCCCATGATGAACGAGAATATCAGCATAAGCGGTCCGCGTATGGCTACACGTATTATCATCATGAAAGACATCTGTACGTTTATGACGTCCGTCGTCATACGTGTGACGAGGCTCGATACCGAAAATTTGTCTATGTTCTTGAAAGAATAGTCTTGTATACAATAGAACATATCTTTTCTGAGGTTTTTTGCGAATCCCGTCGAGGCCGTCGCGCACGTGTTGCCCGCCGCGACGCCGAATATCAGCGATATTATCGCCATCGCCACAAGCTGTATGCCGTATCGGACAATGACGTCCATATCGCAGCCGGCCTGCATTTCATTGACGAGATTGGCTATGGTGAACGGGATTATACATTCCATAACCACCTCGACCATGACCAGCAGTGGCGTCAGAATTGCCGGCTTTTTGTACTCGCGGATACTGCGAGCGAGTTTTTTTACCATTATACTATTCCTCCTAACAAAAGCGCAATGCGTTCGTTTTTGTACGAAAGCATCGGCTGCCGGATATATGATGCGAGGCGTCTATGCGTCTAAATTTGCAGACATAATCTCTGCTGTCTGCATGAACATGGCGATCTGTTCGCTGGACAAACCGTGAGTAAGGTATATCTCCGTCTGCCGCAGATCCTCGCGGACCTGAGCGTCCAAATGTGCGGCTTTTTCCGTCGGAATGAGGCTTTTCAGCCGGGCGTCGCTGGCTACGCTTTCTCGCTGAATCAGTCCGTTTTTTTCCATCAGCTTTAAGATCCCGGTGGCCGTAGAACGGCTCAGTCCGAATGCCTTTTCGATATCGCGCTGAAACACCTGCCCGTCAATGCACTTGACAAGAATGTAGTGCATTACTCTGCTTTGGACTCCCGTGAGTCCTAATGCCTGCATCTTTTCGTTCATGCGCTTTTTAAGCTTATGGGACAGGATGCTGATCCATATCCCACAGTCCTTTTCCATTGTGGGTCAACCCTCCTTTTTAACAGCAGGACGATATTGTTCGCATACAAACAGATTTTAACGCAGAATATAAATAAAGTCAATATTGTATTTGACAGATTTTACCTCAAGATTCAACAAAATTTTGTGCAGATATTGTTCTTGAGATATGTTTGGGCCACGTCGTTGTTGCGTTGTGTCTGATAATAAAATGCAGAACGTCCGCCGCCCCTGCGCGGGGCTGCGGACTGATAGGTTATTAGATAAAGTCGCCTTCATATCTGAGTGCAGCTAAACTCTTCAGACATATGTATTTTCGATTCGGAATGTTTCAGAGGTACCGAGCCGATTAGCTTGATTTGACTGTAGGCGGCCTTAACTGTGGGTCTTTCGTTCGTTCCGTTAATCAAAGGCGGGTCGGACGCAGATTTTGCATTCGGCGTATTCAGGCGTTCTCCTCGTTTGTTCCCGGTTTATTTGCTTTGCTGCGGTGTAGGGGGTGTTTGGATTTGCCTCTGCATAGGTACCACGCGCACAGCAGTACAGTTACGGGTATGGATATGATAACAGACGTACCGCCTATTATCCCGTGCAGAAATTCTATGGCCATGTAGTTGGAGCTGAGAAATTGATTAAAGCTGACCCCGTAGGACATAAGCGCCAGCATGGCCGTCAGCGCCGAACCGATAAACGCAAGTATAAGCGTTTGGCTCATGGTGCCGCTCATATCTTTGCCTATGCTCAGCCCTGACTCGACTATTTCCCTGAACCCTATATCGGGTCTGAGGCGCTTCATTTCAAATAAAGGGCTCGAGATTGACATGGTCATATCCATTACCGCGCCCAGCGATGCTATCGTCACTCCTACAAACAGCAGCTGGCTTATGTTGAGCCCTGTGTTCTGAGAGATTATGAGCAGCTCCTCCGCCTCTTCGGAGTTGTATCCTGACAGATTGAGTATCTGTGTAAATATCAGATAGAACACGGATACTATTCCTATTCCGATAAGTACCGAGGCGAGGTTTATCAATGTCTTTTTGGACAAGCCTGTCAGCAGCGTGAGACATACCGTCGACGTGAGCAGCACGGTAATAAAGCAGCACAGTATGGGCGAGTAGCCGTGGTATAGCATAGGCAGCAGTCCCTCTATGATAAAGAACAGGGTGAAAAATATCCCCAGGGCGCTGCGCAGGCCCTTTGTTTTGCCTATCAATATCAGCATCAGCAGGAATATTGCGCTTATTATTACAATGCCCGTTGTGCGGTCATAGTTGTATATGCTGTAAAACGGCTCTACACCCTCGGGGGTATCCACCTTGACTATCACGGAATCGCCTACTCCGAGCGGTATGTTGTGGTCGGTGCTGAGTATGTTGTTGACTTGGATTTGGCTGCCTTTCAGCTCGCCGCTCTTCATCTGTACCAGCACCTGCTGCGTGCCGAGATATCGGTTGGAATGTTCGTTTTCTCTCTGCAGACTTTCTTCAATTATTTCAACGACTCGTCCCTTATCGTATGATATGGATTGACTGTTGTACATGGTATATCCGACGGGATTGAGATTGTTCCATATCATTACGGCGATTATCACCGCCGCCATAAGCACGAGTACGGCTGCGTAGGCCAGCGTTCTCTTCTTGGCCGAGCTTAGGTCGGAAAGAATGGACGATACGGTTTTGGTTTTGCGTCTGTTCACGTTTACGGACCACCTTTTGCTGAATATAAGCAGCGGCGCGTCTCAAAGCCTATGCCTATTGACGCGCCGCTGTGACTGCGCCGCTGTGAGGCGCGTCTGCTTTATGCTTCCGTTTTCTTCTTACGATTGAGCACTGCGGCCGCCGATATCGCGCAGGCCAGGAGCACCAGCTCTATCACAGGCGCTCTGAAGTCGCTTGTGTCGGGGCTCTCGTCGGGATTCTCTCCCGGGTTCTGCGTATCATCGGGGTTTTGTCCGTCGCCGGGCTTCTGCTCGTCGTCAGGTTTCTGCTCATCGTCAGGTTTCTGCTCGTCGTCGGGGTTGTCAGAGTCTGCGGCTTTTACCGTTACCGCACACTCTGCTGTAAAGCTTCCGTCCGCTGTAGTTACCGTAATGGTTGCGGTACCTTCGGCTACCGCGGTCACTACTCCGTCTTTGACTGTGGCGACCGCTTCGTTGTCGGAGGCCCAGGTCAGAGTTTTGTCCGTCGCGTCGTCAGGTTCTACGGTCGCGGTCAGGGTGTCGCTTTGGCCGGCTTCGAGCTCGAGCTCGGTTTTGTCGAGCGTCACGCCCGAGACGTTGACCGTCTTGGCCTTTACGGTTACCTCGCACTCTGCAGTAAAGCTTCCGTCCGTCGTAGTTACGGTAATGGTTGCACTACCCTCGGCTACCGCGGTCACTACTCCGTCTTCTACTGTGGCGACCGCTTCGTTGTCGGAGGCCCAGGTCAAAGTTTTGTCAGTCGCGTCGTCAGGTTCTACGGTCGCGGTCAGAGTGTCGCTTTGGCCGGCTTCAAGCTCGAGCTCGGTTTTGTCAAGCGTCACGCCGGTTACGGCCGTTTTTTGCGTGCGGTAGATAGTGAATGCATCGACTACGCTCATGTCGCTGGTGCGATAGGTAGTGATTGTAAATGAGTTTTCTGTCACGTCCACCTTGGATATGTTGGGTACGTTTTCCTGGTTTTTGACTGCTGCGAATTTGAAGTCCGAGTTTTGCAGACCGTAGTACTTGCTGCCCGAAGAGGAGTTTGCCGTAATGTACAGTACCTGTCCCTCTTCAGGGTCGGTGACGCTGTCGGTCACGCCCTCTTCAGGGATTACGGGCGTAAGGCCGTCCATCATATAGCTGCGTGTGTACACGTGGTCGTGTCCCATGAGGACTACGTCGATGCCGAGCTCCGAAAATACCGGCGCAAGTTCTTCGCGGCGCTGCAGTATATCTCCGTCAAAGGCGTGGGAAGCTGTGCTGTATATGGAGTGGTGGAACACCACGACTTTCCAGTCGGCTTCGTCGCCGTGCGCGTCTAATGTATCTTTGAGGAACTGTTTGTGCTGGGCGGTGCTGAGGTTGTTGGAGTTGAGGCACATTACCAGCACGTTGTTGTACATAAACCAGTAGTCGCCGCCCGCAGGGGTATCGCCCTCGTTTTCTACGGGATTGGGTACGGAGAAATGCTCTTTGAATATCGAGCTGCCGCTGTCGTGGTTGCCGGTTATGACCGCCAGCGGCAATGTCTGAAAGTCTCCGGTAGACAAATATCCGCTGTATTCCGTCTCGTTGGACGCATGTTCCACCTGGTCTCCCAGGCTGAGCAGGAAGCTGGCGTCGGGGAAGTATTCGCCCGCCTTTTGCAGCGTGTTTTTCCAGCCGTTTTTATCGTTTTCGACGTTTCCGCTCGAACCTATCTGCGGGTCTCCGGCAAAGAGGAAAGAGAAGTCTCCGAAAGCGCCGGTATCAAATGTCCTGAGTTCCGTCCACCCCTCGGCCTCGCTGCCTATGCGGTATGAATATTCCGTATTCTGCTGCAGGCCGGTAAAGGTTACTCTGAATATGTTTTTGCCCTGTACGGAAGAGGGCGTGGGTTCTGCCGTGAGAGTCTGCGCTTCGGCAGGCATCACTCCGTCTGCAAGCTCGGAGGTCGGGGCATACTGTACCTCTATCGCTTGGTTGGCAGCGCTGTACCAGGTCAGGGTCCTTTGAGTTTCGTCGGCGCCTATATTGAGTACGTCGTTTTCGGTTTTATATACCTTGTCGGGTACTTCTATGGAGCTGTTTTTGAGCACCGGGATGTTTTCGTCCCATGCCCACGGACCGTCCTGGCCGAAGTCAAAGCCGAGCCCCTCGTAAAAGTTTTGGGCAGTCAGCTGCTCTTCGGCAGCTACTATGCCGTCGTACGCCTCGTTTGAGGTATCGCGGAATTTGCCGTTGATAGTCAGGGTTTGGCTTACATAGTTGTTCTCACGGGTTCCGCTTCCGTCTGCGATGTTGTAGGATTTGTCTTCGTATGTGGTTTCTATTTTACCGCTGTATATGACGTTGTTGCTCAGGCTCAGGGATTTAAAGTTGTGCCATCCGGTCAGGAATGAGGCGGCGTGCTTAGACTCTTTCGATTCGCTTTCCTGCTTGATGTCGGCGTCCGCAACGATGCAGCGCTCGACTCCGCCCTTGGCCATTCCTATAAGTCCGCCGACATGCTGCCCTCCGCTGACGTCTGCGGAGACTATGCAGTCTCGTACCCATGCGTCGGCCGAATCCATTATTCTGCCTCCGAGTCCGCCCACGAAGCTCAGTCCGCTTACCGAACCCTTGCCCGTGCAGGCTTTTACTTCGCCTTTAGCCGCGGTTATGATTTGGCCGAATATCGTGCCGGCGGAGCCTGCGGGAGCGGATACGGTCACCTCCGCGCTGCAGTTTTCTACCAGGAATTCACCGGAAGTGGAGATGAGCTGTCCGACTACGCCGGCCGTGCCGTTCTCGCTGTTGGTAGTGTTTTCGACCGAGCCGTGGACCTTTACGTTCATTATCGCCGCTCCGTCGCACAGTCCTACCGCGATGGCCGCGCAGCTGTCCGCGGACACTACGTCCGCGTTTACTATCGACAAGTCATGCAGGCTTGCGCCCGGCTTGAGCTCTCCGAATAGGGGGTGAGAGGAGGAGAATCCGTTTATTATGTGTCCCTGCCCGTCAAACTCTCCCGAAAACGTCTTTACATACGGGGCCTCGCCCTGACTTAAGGCCAGGTCGCCGGCCAAACGATATTTCGCTTCGGGGTCTACCTGTATCTGATTGAAGTCCTCCGTGGTCTGTATGAGGAAATAGCCGTCCTCGTCCATCTTGAGCGCAGGGCTGGCCTGCGGTATTTCAAACGAGCTGTCGGCAAGCACGGGCACGTTGTACAGGCTGTCCCAGGTCCACGGGCCTTCAAAGTCAAACCCGAGCCCTTCGTAAAAGCTCTGCACCATAAGCTCCTTTTCGGGCTTGGTGATACCCTCGTAATACTCGCTGCCGTCGTTGCGTGTTTGGCCGTTGATCGTTACTTCTTCGCTCGCATAGTTGTTTTCGCGCGTTCCGCTGCCCTCGGCTATGCGGTGTGAGTTAGCGTCGTTGGCCGCCGTGAGGCTGCCGCTGAAAACTACGTTGTCGGCTATCTTCAGGCCGCTGAAGTTGTGCCAGCCCGTAAGCAGGGAGGCTGAGTGCTTGTTGCTGGAGTTGGGCGCGTTCTGCTGTACGCGCACGTCTTTGATAAAGCATCTTTCGATGCCGCATTTAGACATGCCGCAGAAGCCGCCTACATGCTCATTCTTGCCCTGCACCTCGGCGTCTGTCAGCATGCAGTCGCGTATCCAAAGATCGCTCGTGTCCAGTACGTAGCCGATAAAGCCGCCGATACCGCGGTCTCCGCTGACCGAACCCGTAGCCGAACAGCCCGATATTTCACCGCCTGTCGCGGTGTTGCTGTGGCCTATCAGTATGCCCGCGTACGAGCCGCTCGTCTGCACGTCCGCCACGACATTGCAGCCCGTGACCTTTACGGCGCTGCCGCCTATGGAACCTATCAGTCCTCCCACATTGCCTGAGCCGCTGACGGTTCCCGACACGTTGACGTTGCTTATCGTGCCGTTGCAGGTTCCTGCGATTATGCCCACGTTGCTTGAAGTAGAATTGAGCACGGCGTTTGTTATGGTCAGGTCCTTTACCGTCGCGCCCGACGCCAAAAGCTCTATCAGGCCCGAGGCGCTCGGGTCGTCGAATATGAGATTGTTTATCGAGTGCCCGTCGCCGTCGAGCGTGCCGCTGAAGGAGTTTACCGACGTTACAGCCTTGCCGGTTCCGTCTATGTCGTCGGCAAGCCTGTAGTCCGCTCTCGGGTCATAGTTCATCTGCTCAAAGTCGTCTATGCTGTCTATCAGATAGTAGCCGTCGACGTCCTGCTCGAGCGTGACCTGCGGGACGCTGGGCTTTTCGTCATTATATATATACAAACAGTTGGCCACGCTGCGCTCCGTACCTCCGGTGGGGCCGCTGGTGTTGTCGGAAGGTGAGTTTTTGAGCGTGTATTCCAGCGTCTCGGGGTCTTTGATGACCATGGTGACGGAGCCGCCGCCGTCCAGGTTCATGGCCTGCACCGCGCCATTCTCTATCATCAACTGCGCCATCTCCAGCAGGCTCAGACCCGCCGAATAGGTATCGGGGCGCTTGCCGTCCACGCATATGAAGAATACCGACCCGTCCTCGCGTATGCCCACGCACGTGCGCGGATACGGGCCCGTCGGGTTGTCGGGCATCGAGGTCGTCGATGCGTCTTTTGCAAAATCCGTTACCTTTCCGTCTTCTACCATTATGTAGTCGCCGGAGACGGCCTGCTGCAGTTCGTCTTTGTACAGCTCATAGTCTTCTTTATCGCCTATGACGGCCGTGCCGTCTTTGAGAACTCCGAAAAATGTACGGTAGGGGAGTCTTGAATCGTTTTTGTCCACGTCCCATGCGTGGATTTCTACGCCGTCCTGGATAAACAGGCCTGTCGGCTCGCCGGTGGACATGTTGTAGAAGTCTGCGTTGACCCCGCCCAGCACGTTGCGGCCGTCAATGGCGGCGTAGCGCATCTGTTCCGATACGGGCTGCATGGCAAATTCCGTCTCACCGTACGGCATTCCCACGCCTATTTTAAGATTTGAACCCTCGGCGCCGTAGTCTGTGTCCAGGATAAATCCCGCTACGGTTCGTCCGTCCTCGGTCTTAAACGTCGCCTGCTCGTAGCTCACTCCGTCCGCGACGTCTACGCTGTCTGAGGATATGACTTCTTTTATTACTTCGCCGACGTCGAGCTTGGCCGCTCGGGTAATCG
>CALXAN010000006.1 GCA_944386305.1 uncultured Clostridia bacterium | reverse complement strand
AGTTGCGGCTACTTTGAGCGCTTCCTCGTGAGAATAGCCCTGGCCCTCGAGGATGGAAACCCTGTTGTTATACAGCTGGCGCTGACGTTCATTGGTCCTGAAAGCAGATCTAAGCACCAGGTCTATGCCGTCGGCCTCAGCGGCCTCTATCATCGCCTGAAGATCCTCTACTATACGTTCGTCTACCTGGTATACGCCCGTATAGTTGGTTTGAGCGACGGCCAGTTTGACAGACTCCCCGTATCCGTCGGGGATATATGTGTCAGGGTTTACTAATATCAAATTCCAGTCCGAACGGCTTGAGCCTTCGGCCGCGCCCGTGTCGGGAGTCTGCGGCGGCAGCGTCTGCGGCTGTGAAGTTTCGGGTATCATAGTCTGAGGCTCTTGGGTAGGTACAGGTTCCTGTTCGGTCCCGGGCGCAGATTAGGCGGCTTTTCCGGATCATCTTTTTCTCTATTAAATTTGACTATTAACGCTATTATTACTGCAACGAGCGCCAATACGAACAATACCAATACGGCCAGTCTTATATTCCTGCGCCGCTTAGCGGCGCGCCTGCGTTTTATACGCGCTTGGCGTTCCGATTCTGTAGGCATGCCTATCACTCCTAAGATATATGCAAATTTATAATGCCGGGGCCGCAAGGCCCTGACGCGGTATACTATCAGTATATCATATTATTTTATTTTTGTAAACAAATACATTGTCTGCAGTAAAATTTAAGAATTGTAATAATTTATGCAAAATCAACTAAATACAACCTGCAAAAATGCCCTTGACATATGCAAAAGTCAAAGGCATTTTTTCTTTTTATCAGAATTTTTCGTGAGGGTCTATATATTTGCCTTCATACGTCATGGCGAAATGCAGGTGCCTGCCCCTTTCCGCTTCTCCGGAAGCAGTATCGCCTGTATATCCGATAAACTGTCCCTGTACGACCTGCTCTCCTTCGGAGACCTTGACGTTCTCCGCAAGCGACTGATATATACTGCACACTCCATCCGGATGCTCTATGACCACGGTGCGGCCCATAATACCCTCGTCGGTTACGGATTTTACCGTTCCTTCGGCCACGGAGTATACAGGTTCTTCATTTTCGGTAGAATAATCTATGCCGGGATGTGTACGCCAGTCTTTCAATGTCTCGGAATATACCGCGTTGTCGCCCGAATACGGCGCGGATTCCTCCACAATGATGGGTGGTATATAAGTTATTTGTATGGGTTCGGTCTGCGGCGGAAGCTCAGTCAGAGGTTCTGCTGTGGATGGTTCTTCGGTGAGTACAGGTTCGGGCGTATCTATCTCTACCTGCACGCCCGACTGATCCTTCTGCGCATCCTGAGTGCTGTCTGTATCCCCGTCATTATATATATCCGATCCTCTGCCGTCGTCACTTTTGGTCGTGACCACGAATGCGCCGTAACCTATACATGCCGCCAGTGTCAACGCAAGTATCAAATAAAATGCATTGTCCTTGACAAATCCCCTGACCGCTCCTGATCTGCTCCTGTAAAACTTACTCATACGTCCTCCATGTCCCGTTGGGAGAGCATTGTAAACTTATGTCCGTTTGATTCAAAATTATTATACACATATATTCCCCCTTATAAAAAAATTTATTCAATCGTTTGTCTGCAGTTATGAAGTAAGTCTTTAGCAATATAGGTAAAGAGTCGTTTAAAAATCCTCGTTTGATGCTGCAAATATTTTCTTTATCGACTAAACTCTTTCGGCCGAGCGCTTATTTCTTTTGTTATATAAAATACCGAGGGATCCCGATATAATCGGGATCCCTCGGTGCTGATCGGTATATTAAAAAATGTTTCTATCATCAAGCCTCGTCGTCCGCAGGCGCGGCCACAACAAGGCCCGGGCCGGCTGAATCGCTGCGGAATATACAAAGCTCGTCCGCATCTTCGAGCTCAGTGACCAAAGTCTCATAAGTGCCGCTGCAGATATAAAAAGAATAACTGCCGGTATTGCTCGACCTGATATATGATATGTCATAATTTCTGTTTATAATATCCGTGTCTTTAAGCTTGACCAACGCTACATATGCATACGGCCCCTGTCCGATTTCAAAACCGTTATCGGCCAAAGCGGCCAAGAGCGATACTGAATCTATGGGATCTGAGCCGAAATTTATCTCCTCAAAAAACTCATCGCGTACATAATCGTTCGACTCTTCGGCCGCTATAATTCTGCATGCTGATTTATAAACGGCAACGTCGTCGTTTTGCAAAGTTTTTCCGATATCAGAAAAATATGCAAATACTACAGATATAACGGCTATGAGCAGCGCGCATGCGCATATAAGCACATTGCGCAGCCTATACTTGCGGCGCGAGATATCGGGCTGGGACTGGCGGCGGGACAAGCGCCTGACCGCCCGCATGACGTCGGAAGCAAAGTCTGCGTCGGGCTCGGGCGCGCGCATGATAAGCACCTGCCTGATCTGCATGGCTATCTCATACTTACGCCTGCACGCAGCGCATTTACCGATATGTTCAATAAACGAATCCCTGACTTCGTCGGAAGCCGTAGAATCGATCATATCGTTTATATACATTTGAAATTCTTTACATGTGCTCATATCTCTTCCTGCCCATGTCCGGCGCTCCATTTGTGGATCAATATATTTTTTATCGCACTGCGCCCAAAATCTATCCGAGCTTTTATAACGCCCTCTGACAGGCCTGTCATAGATGCTATCTGCCTGTAATCGAACTGAAACATATCCCGCAAATATATCAGCTCCCGATTATCGTCCTGCAATACGGCCAGCGCAGTCACGATATCCGTCTGCACGTCGAGCATCACCGGCGCGTCACCTATATCATACAGCTTGGCCTCGGTAAACAGAGGCACGGAAACCGGCTGAGCCGCATAACCCTGCTCCTGGACATAATTTTTTGCAAATATATAAGTCTTCCTGTATACCCACTCGTCCGTCTTATAAGACATTACCTCCGCAATAGACTTGTACATGTCTACGAATGCGGCGATTGCGGTTTGACGTGCGGTCCGCTCGTCCTGGACTACAGACATACATATTTTATATACAGGCGATGCGTATATCTGAGTAAAAGCCTCAAACTCTGAGGATTTACCGCTCGCAAGTTTTTTTAAATTCAATGTTCCGGCCATAACAAGTCCCCGATTTTTTTATTCAAAAATTCTACTTAGACAATCCCCGGATTTATTCGGCGTCTGCATACCGATCCATATATTCACTG
>CALXAN010000005.1 GCA_944386305.1 uncultured Clostridia bacterium | reverse complement strand
GCTTTTCCTAATTAACAGGGTCGTATCATTGTTTAATTTTCAAGGTCCATTCGCCGCCGCCTCAACGGCAGCTTGTATATTATATCACACCCCCTCCTCCTTGTCAATACTCATTTCGAAAGTTTTTTATTTTTGTCGAAATACTTTTTACATACCGATATTGTCTGACCGCAAAAAATGAAAATGTAAAGAAAAAGACCGGGATATAGGATTGATTTTAAGTAAGATGTATGTTAATATCTATATGGTATATAAATATACGGGCTCAAGAATAAAAAACTGAAAGGAATGAGCGTTTATGGTAAATCATGCTGAATTTCAACATTTAGGCTTTGCAACCCCCGACATCAACGCGACGGTAACATTTTACAAAGACGTCCTTGGCTTCGAAGTAATTCATGAAACCTGCACCCCGGACGGCAAGACACCCATAGTGTTTATCAAAAACGGAACAATGGTCTATGAATGTTATGAAGACAAATCGCTGTCTGAACAGGCGGCGAAGAAAATAGACCATATAGCCTACGATTCGGACGATATAGAGGCAGACTACAAATACTGCATTGATAAAGGCTACACCATTACCACCAATGCTATCGAATGCATACCTACCGTATTTGAAAAAGGCGTGAGATATTTCAAGATAGCCGGTCCCAGCGGCGAAGAGATCGAGTTCTGCCAAATCCTAAAATAGAAGCCTGTTTATACATTTTTCCATATTTACAGACGCCGTCTGCCAATTATGATTTTGGCAGACGGCGTCTGTAAGCTAAACAATAAATATGATATCAAAGAGGATCCTTTATTATACGGGAATACTTGCGCGGGTAATTATCGGGTGTATTATAAAACTTATAAACGACTATTGCTGTACGCGCCGCAGAAAATGCAGGGTCTTCGGAAGACTTTAGGGTATAGTCTGAGGCATACTTGACCTCTCCGCCGAGCGTCTCTATAGCGTTAGCGGCAGAATCGAGTTCCTCATGGCCCTTTGCACCCTTTAAAGCTACCATTCGCCCGCCGAGTTTAGCCAACGGCAGGCAAAGCTCGCTCAAAACGCGCAGCTCCGCCACGGCACGGGAACAAACGGCGTCAAACTTCTGTCGGTAGTCAGGGTCTGCACCGAGCTCCTCCGCCCTTGCATTTAAAACCGAAACATTTTTTAGACCCAAATCCGCTACGACCGAGCGTAAATATTCGGTACGCTTGCCTATGGAATCAACTGCCACTATCCTCAAGTCCGGCCGCATAATAGACAAAGGCAGTGCGGGAAAGCCTGCGCCTGTACCGATGTCCGCCACATAAGCGTCGAGCGGAAGCATATCTGCGCACATAATAGAGTCGACATAGTGCTTTATAACTATATCATGTACATCCGTAACGGCAGTAAGGTTCATATGTTTATTTGCCGAAAGCAGACGCGAAGTAAGACGATAGAACCGTTCATAAATCGTAGGCCTGTCAAATTTGGAAAGTTCGTTCGCGCTTAAAGCCCGGCCGAGCAGGCAGACAAACTCATTCTGTGCGATCATAATATTTCACTTCCCGGCGCAGATGCAGATCCAGTCCTTCTGTTCTGCAGTCTGCAATATTTTAAACCCGCTGTCACGCAAAGCGGCCTTGACATCGGCAAACCGTCCCGAAATTATGCCCGACATAATATAAACACCGTCAGGGGCAAGCAGTCCGTATATATGAGGACAGAGGCTGATGATAACGTCCGCGACTATATTAGACACGATTATATCAAAGCGGCGGCCCTGTACGGCCCTATCAGCCTCAGAACCCCTATCAAGTATATTTCCCGACACTGCGGTCAGTCTCCCGTCAAAGCTATTTAATCCTGCGTTTTCCTCGGCTATCCTGACGGCGTTCGGATCGATGTCTACGGCGGTAACATCCGCAGCCCCGTATAGAAGGGCGGCTATCGACAAAATGCCGCTGCCGCAGCCTACGTCAAGCACGGACGAACCCTCTGCAACATATTGCTGCAAGAGCCTCAGGCACATATTAGTAGTCTCGTGCGTGCCTGTCCCGAAAGCCATGCCCGGATTGATGCGCAGTACGATATCTCCGGGTTCGGAGGCGTACGGTTCCCATTCCGGCACTACCACAAGATTTCGCCCCACCCGAAAAGGCTTATAATATTTTTTCCAGCATTCGGAATAATCCTGCTCATCGACAGTACTCACAGAATATTCATAATCGATACCCGCATCGGCAAACCTATCTGCTATGTACAGCAGGCATTCCTCAATATCCGAGCCCTCGGCCAAGTACACATGGATCTTAGATGACTGAGTATCCCTGGACAGAAGCTGTTCGTCAACAAGACCTACCTGCTTAACTAATTCGCATTCCGTCAGATCCGAATAATCTTCTATATACATACCGCCAAAATCAAGCATATCCAGTATATCGCATGCTGTCTGCAGATTTGACGACGAAATCATTATAGTCAAATCGCTGTATCTCATACCGACGCACCTCACAATATAGAAATAGTATACCAAAAATCGACCTGCACGTCAAGCTTTAAACCTGTCAGGTATGCATACACCGAGGATATAACAAGTACCGAAAGCGAACCGGCCGCGAACTAAAACCCGAGCCGAATTCAAACGATCTTGCAGTATAAAATACCGCGGCAAAACCCGTCAAAATAGGTTTACCGCGGTACAATATTATAAAAGCATATTCTCGTATTTAAAATAAAACTCTCCGAGCAGGCCGAAATAATTCTCTTTCCACGGCTTATTGCGTCCGCAGTAGTGGATTATGGCGCTGTTCTGCCTTACCCACTCCAAATCCACGCCGCCCTTGACGCCGTAGTCTCCGAGCCTGAGGAAAAGCAGCTTCTCGGACATATTATATATATAAGGATCGATATCCAGTATCATGTTGGAATATATCGCGCTGATAATATCCTGATCGGGCCAAAACAGCATGCGCCGTCTTTTGCGGATATATTCAAATACGGTATCGAAGTCCTGCTCTCGGCGCAGCGCTTCTATATTCATGAGCATTACGCCCGAATTTATATACGGGCCGTCGCTTTCGGACTGGATACGCAGATTATTGATTTTTCGCAAAGGCCTGTTTACATGCGTGGCCGCGGCGAACAGATATCCGTCCATGTCCATATTATAAAGTTCCGACAGATCCTTTATAACTACCAAATCCGGATCAAGATAAAGTATACGGCTGATATCCTCGGGCAGAAACTTTGAAGCAAAGATCCTGTAGTACATCTCCTTGGGATACCTGTCCGTCACGGGGGCGTCGTTGAGCATGGAATCGTCTATCTTTACGTCTATAAGACGGCACCGATCGCAATTAATTCGGGATCTTACGGACTCATAGTCCTCACTGCACAAAGTAGAATTCATTACATATACGTCCATGTTTTCTCCGCAATGGGAGGATACGAGACTTTTCAGCATGACCGTCAGAGGGCCGACATATCCCCTGTTCAATGTAACAAGAATATTTATGCTTATCATCCTTTCTATACTTCTCCGTGATCCTTATATATGCCGCGACGATAAAACACGGCTCTCACAATCGGCAGCGCACACGTTATTTTTTATTATCAGCTTCTCCCGAGCGTCTGCGCCGGAACCGGTACATGAGAAACGACGCTATAGAAACCAGCACAGTAACAGCTACGGAAAGTATAAATTCCGGAGACGACGGATCCATAGCGGACGTACCTATAATAGTGACCGAAACTACTCTGATAAACGACCCCAAAAACGCTCCGCAAAGATACTTTATACGGTCTATATCCAAAGATCCGGCAAGCATGCCTATTATATTCATCGGAAACAGGCACATGCTGTGCGTAAGAAAACAAAATACAAATTCATTCCTGGACGGAATGTCCTTAATCGCTGACGCCCTGGGATATTTTTTTATAAGCTTTTCTACATATGCCCGCCCGGTAAATCTGCCCAAATAATACGATATCATCAAGGTGACTATCATTCCCAGCAGGTTCACGGCCAATGCCGCGGGGACCGGGAATATTATCCCGACGGCAATCTGCAGCACGAGCACAGGGATGACTATTATAAAGGATTTGAGTATGTAGAAGATCATAAATATCAGCGCAGTGACCCATATGTTCGCAGACGTATGGGCAAGGAAATCATCTACGCTCATATCCTTCAGCTTAGGCCAAAAGATTACCGTAAGAGCCAAAATCAGGATCAAAGCCGCGGCCTGGGCGAATTTTAATATTTTTGATTTGGACATTTCACCCTCCCGATCATCAAAGCAGCTCGGCCAAAAGGCAGCGCGCCGCCCTTTACCGATATGTACGGCAGGACGCCTTTGACGGCGCCCTGCCGTACATCATATATTATCCGTCAGCTGACAACCATGACGCCCTTGGCCTCGAATTGAGACAGGACCGACCCGCTCACATCGATGCCCGAACAGTTAAGATACTTCAAAGATACGCAGTCAATCAGCATTGACACGTCAGTTATCGGATTGCCCGAAATATCGAGATTCTGCAGCATATTGAGAGATGCAAGCGTAAGGACCTCGGTCAATGCGTTGGACTTAAGAGTAAGGTTAGTCAGGGAGGACAAGCCTGAGAACGCCGCGGAACTGTTTACCTGACAATTGTTGGCGGTTATTTGGCTTATCGGCGTTTGGGCAAGAGATATAAAGCTCGTCACCCCGGTATTGCTGACGTCAAGAATTTTAAGGCTGCGGCAAGTCGCCAGCGCATCGACGTCAGATATCTTGCATCCGTCCGCATAGATCTCCTCCACGCCGGTGCAGGCGGAAAGCGGAGAGAGCGACGATATGTCCAAGTTGCTTATACGCAGAACTTTCAGCCTTGTCAGAGAGGACAAACCGTTAAGATTTGTGAGCGTAGAATTATCCGACAGGTCGAGTTCGGACAAAGACGACAGCGACGAAAGCCCCGACAGATCGGTAATAACATTGCCTGACAAATCAAGAACAGATAGGCTGTTCAATCCCGAAAGAGAGGATACCGACGAGATATTGTTCTGCGACAGGTCCAGCTCTGTAAGATGATTAAGAGCTGATATGCCGTCAACGGAACTGATATTGTTGCCGGACAGATATAGTTTACTAATATTGGTAAGAGTAAACAGCTGAGAAAGGTTCTCGGACGTAAGCTTACATGATGTCAAGGATATGGATTCCAAAGTGTTTATCGCAGACAGCACGGAATAGTCCTCTATAGCCGACTCGCCCGACAGCTCTATGGTGCGCAGATTGGTAAGCGCTGTAAGATCCGACAGAGTCTTTATGGACTGGCTCGATGAAACGCCCGATATATTATTTGAAAAAGAGGTAATCCTGGTCAGATCCCTGTAATATACGTCTCCGGAAGCCTTGTCTAAAATCGCCCGGACTATCTGTTCGACCTTAGGATCTTCGAACTCATACGGAGTATTGTCGCTGTATATGCGGAACTGGGCCCTATACTCGTTGCTGGGCAGGTTCGCGTCGTTTATGGCCACGGCCCTGACAGTAACTGTATCTTTCGTTATACTTATCGGCTCGCCGTTGTACACGGAGCTGTTAAGGTTGGGCGTAGAGCCGTCCGTGGTATAATATATCACGGAGCCCGAAGGAACGACAAAAGTCACGTTAACCGACGTATCGTACACTCCCCCGTCCGGAGACGCCTGTATATTGGCCGGACGCGACGAAGACAGGCTGGCGATCATATAGGCATCCAAATTATTGATTAGGTCAAAAGCCTCGTCCATCCTGTTCTGTATGACATATATTTGGAGTATCCTGCGATAAAACGTAGAGTTAGCCTCGTGAGCAGAATCCTGCACGGCCTGCGTCAGAAGCGACAATTCGTCGTCGTATCTTTGCTGTGTATCGTACAGCTCGGCGAGCAGATATATGGCGTCCGAATTTGTCTTGTCTGATTTTAAGCATTTATCAAGATATTTCTCGGCGTCTTCGTAGTCACCCTCGAGCATACTCTGCCTGGCACGGTCATAGTATTTCCTCGACGAACCGAACAGAGAAGGGTCCTGAATATTGATAAAAATCAATATATATATTATCCCTATCACAATAAACGCCACGCCGAATGAATAGAAGCCAATCTTGAAATAATTACGCTTCTTGACTACCGACCCCGTTTTCTTATCGGAAGTCTCGGTCTTGACCGCAGCGCCGACGCTGCGCTTATATTTCAGTTCACGAAAAGAAGCGGCCACTTTTCCCAAAGGCCCTTTTTTAAGCTTCTCTTTAAGCATTTCGGAAAAACTTTTAGCTTCTCGCGCCACGCTTTAGCCTCCCTGCTATTCATTAATAGAGCATGCGCACAATATACTGTTAATGTATATTACATTATACCCCATTTTTATGTAATAGTCAATACGAATGTATTTTCAAATGAAAGGTTGTCAAATATGAAAAAACACGCCGTGATAGTAGCCGTTTCATGCATATTTTTCGTATTTATACCGTATCTGTCCACGCTGGGCATGACGCCGGCGGTCGTCGATATCTCCGAATACGACGTGACCGTACTGAACAAAGACGGATCGACGAGCAGCATGAACGCGGAAGAATACATATGCAACTCGATAGTAGCCCTATCTGACAAAAGATACAACGCGGAACTGATAAAAGCAATGGCCGTGTGCGAATATTCATACCTTGCCTACTCGCACCAAAACCTCAAAGAAGCTCATAAAGGAGCGGACATATGCGCTGACGAAACGCACTGCCGCCCGGTTATATCCACAGCGGAAGCCAAAAAGAAGCACGGTGAAGATTACTACCAAACGGTAACTCAATGCATCCGTCAGGTCAGAGGCAAAACGATATCTTACGCAGGCCGGCCTGCGGCTGCGGTATATTTCGTACCCGATACATTCTCGGTCAAAGACTGTCCGTATATGATAACGGCAGACAAATCAGCTGGGGACTCCTACCGCATGGAAACGGAGTGTATGGCGGGCATACTCAAGTTCATGATCGAAAATTCAGGGCTGTTCGATGACAGCACGCTTTCGGACAATCCTGAAGAGTGGATAACAGATATAGAATACTCCGATACGGGCAGGGTTCTGAGCGCCGATGTAGGGGGCGTGCGCTGTGACAGCGAAAAGCTCGGGCTGGTGCTTGGGCTGCAATCCGACGATTTCACCTTCACGCTGAAGGACGATATATTTACGTTTATCTGCTTCGGATACGAGGGCACGGTCGGCATGGATATCTCCGAAGGCAACATAAAAGCCGAAACGGAGGATTACTCCCAAATACTCGAGTTCTACTTCCCGGGTGCCGAACAATCCGTGTACAGGTGGAAATGACGAGCGGCGCCCGCTCGGTCTGAAAAAAGAACAGCGGCTTCGGTCTCAGAAAAAGGCCGGAGCCGTTTTATTAAAACTATTGCGCGCCTAATCGATTTATCAGAACGTAAACGTGTCGGGATCGGAGCCGGTACGGCGGAACTCGTTGAGCGAACTGATTTCGGCCATATCTTCTTCCGACAGCTCAAAATCGAATATATCGGCGTTCTCTGCTATACGCGACTCATGCACAGATTTTGGAAATACAACTATATCCTGCTGTATTACCCATCTCAATATTGTCTGCGCGGGGCTCTTGCCGTACTTGCTTCCGACAGCCTTGATTATCGGGTCGTCCGTATACGCGCCCGCGCCCAGCGGGCTCCAGGCCTCGTAAACTATGCCCTGCTCACGGCAGAACTCCAAGGCTTCCCTATCCTGCATATAAGGACTGAACTCCATCTGATCTACTGCAGGGACCACGTTGCACTCGGCCAGCAACGTCTGCAGGTGGTGCTTTTTAAAATTGGACACGCCTATGGCCCTGGCCGCTCCGCTTTCGTATATACGCTCAAGGCAGCGCCAGGATTCCATAAAATTCTCGACCGGCCAGTGTATCAGGTACAAGTCTACATAGTCCACGCCCAGCTTCTGCAGACTTGTCTGAAACGCCTCAAACTGCCTGTGCTGGCGCATATCGGTATTCCACAGCTTAGTATTTATAAATACGTCCTGGCGTCTCAGTCCGCTTTGACGCAAAGCGTCGCCCACATCCTGCTCGTTGGCGTAAAAAGCGGCGGTATCTATATGCCTGTATCCGTGCTTAAGCGCCCAGGTCACTGCCTGCCGCGTCTGCTCGCCGGACTTTGAACGCCATACCCCGAATCCCAAAATCGGGATCGACGTGCCGTTGTTAAGCTCAAGACGGGTGTTTATATCGTATTTCATAAGCGTCACCACTTTATCAAAGACTTGATATATTTTTTTGAATATTCCTCTTTGGGAATACGCTTGCGGAAGCTGCTCATCGACGAAGCGCTGAACGGTCTGCGCCGCAGCATTCTCTTATAACCGCAGAAATACTGCAAATACGGATTCTCAAGAATTTGGGTTACGGTTTCTTTATCAGACAAAGACAGCATTTCCTTGATTATCAGCGCGGCATATGCCACTCTGCAGCTTATGGCTTTCTTCCCCGAGCTTGAAAAGTGCTCGGCATAACGGTTCTCAGCCTTTTCCCAGTCTATCTTGCCGGCAAGGCGCACCCAGCGATCGGAAGCTAAAAGCTTATCTCCGAAAGGTGTGGAAAACTCTGAAAGCATCAGCTGGTCGCGCTCTGCAATATCATACATACAGAATACCTCCCCTGCAAAATAAGTTCCGTTCGTCTACCCCCGACCGGCAAGCCTCCGCCTCAGCGCGGGCACGCAGAAAAAACGGCTGCCGCAGCAGGCTCGAAACAACAGAAATACGCCTGACATCCATATTTATATGATACCACAGCATAAAGAAAAAATCAAGAATCGCTGTCCGACAAAGGAATAATTGAACGAAGTAAACCGGACAGTGGTTGTCCGGTTTAAGTGATATAATGAGCGTGCAGCTGCAAAAGAAGTACGAAATACATGCGAAAGGAACAAATGTCATGAAAGATTTTATCTTCGGGGCACGCTCAACCGTACCCGCAAACAAAAAACTTTCCAACGGCTACACTCTCTATGAGTGGATCATGCGTATGAACTGCCCGCCCGTTTTTTGGGCCCGCTCGCTCACAGGCAGCAAAAAGCTTACGGCTGAGGAAATAGACTTCCTCAAATCCAAAAACTGCAAAATAGCCCTCATCTACGACAACCTTACCGAGGAAAAGGTATCAACCAATTTCGGCGAAGATGAAGGACTTAAAGCAGTAGAAGCCCTGAAAGAACTCGGCGTGCCTGATACCACGGATGTGACGGTATTCGCCGCCATCGACGATTCCTGGACCGTTAACCATAACTGGATGATAAATTTCTTTATTACACTGCTCAGGAACGGTTATAAGACCGGCTTTATAGGAAATACCGACTCCTCCGTCAACTTCAACTTCGACAGACAGTTCAGCCACTATGTACAGGCCAAGTGCGAAGCCACATGCTGGGCTACCGCTCCCGCTGCTGCAGGCGAACCCGAGGCATGGGAACCCTACGCTCCCTCTGCAATAGAGGCCAAGGACGTAGCGCTGTGGCAGACTGAAACCAAGAACTACAAACTCATCGACTATGCCTGCGTATACGGCAGAGATAAGTCCGTACTCGATCTGATGTGGGACGGCAATACGCAGGAGAAAGAGGAGGAATAACAAATGACTTCTACACAGTATAAGAACGTTATAGACTATACTCTCACTCAGCTGCCCGCGGAAGCGGATTCGCTGACTACGGTGAGAGAGATACTCCGCAACTGCGGCACGCCCCTGCCCCAGGGCACGCCCAATCAGATTCTCAATACCTTGCTGTCGGACGACTACATGGGCTGGAACGAGTGCACTTACAGAGATGCCGTAGGCTACGCCAACGCGGGTGTGGTAGCCATAGGCGTAGGCAGTGACAGCATCATGCTTATTGAGCCTCAGACAGATAAGCCTGCTGCCTCAGACGCCGTGGCCGCGAGTGCGTCGAAAGAAAACAGAGCAGCTATGGTTTACTATACCTATAGCTCAAAGTCATCCACAAAAACTGTAAGTAGACCTAATTATCCCTGGTCATTTTTAGCGAATTTAGTTGTAGAATCTGCAAAATATTTTTTGGGTATGACACGTGAAGAACTTCAAGAACTAGATTCTTACATAGAACTGACTGAAGGCGCATGGTGCGTTGATTTTGTGCGATTTTGTATTTATGACAATTCTATGTATTATGAAAATGTAAATATTCCCGATGAAAGCAGTACAAGAGGAATGCGCAATTGGTTTGCCCAGCATTATCCGTCGAGACTTCATGAGGGGATCTCCGGGATACAACCCGGAGATATTGTCTTTGTCAGAAACGCAGGCGGATATCGTCATACCGGTTTAGCCTCATCAAAACCTGACTCAAACGGCAATGTTCAAACTATCAACGGCAATTGGGGTTATAAAGGAAAAGACTTCCGTGTAAGATATTGTACATTCCCCAGCTCTTACAGCGGCTACTATATAGGAAGTTATGCACATCCTGATTATTACAGGTAAGCTGCTTTAAATTTTCAGGCGCAGGGACTGTCCCTGCGCCTGAATTTTACTCGCTTACGACTTCGTATATGACCATATAATCCGTATTATCTTCTATGCGGAAAGCTACGACTCTGTCCTCGGATATTACAGGCCCGCTGTTGGGAAAAGAATGACCTTCTAAAGAAGCGGGGAACAATATATCGCCTTTATCGCTGACAAGACCTATTTTTCCGTCCTGTTCATATACGGCGATTCCGTTCGAAAAATACGAAATATAATCTATGACCTGCCCGTCGAACAATATATTTCCGTCTTTATCGAAATAGTGAAAATTGCTATAATTATTTGCCTCTCCGTTTTCATCGAATTCCGTAGATTCAGCGTACCATCCCATATCGGTGGGATGATATGTATTTTCACCGTTATCATCATCAAAGTCGCTGTAGTCCTGTCCGGTAATTTCCCTTACTACGTTCCCTTTTGAGTCTATTTCAACATATTTACCGGATTCCAGCATATAACCCTCTACAGCCGCGACCCCGTCCTTATTGTAATTTGAAACTGACGCTGCTCTGAAATCATCGGGCAAAAGCGAATTGCCCTCATAATCTATAACTCGCCATTTGCCGGGATCATCCAAATTTTCTTCATCTTCAAAGCGACAATAACCGTTATTAAACCGCAGGGTCCATCCAGCCGGATGCACAAAATCGGTCTCAACTACAGTCTGCAAAGAGACCTTACGTCCGTCGTACATCGGTTCGACATATTCCTCTGTCTCAGGTTCGGAAGTGTTATTATTTTCCTCAGAAGTACTAACGGAAGTCTTCGGCTCATTTGTGCCGGGTTCCGAAGTATTCGGCTGCTTCGGATCCGTGCATGCGCCCAATGACAAAACTGTAGCGCACAACAACACTAAAGACATTAGCATAAGTAATCTTTTCTTCATTTTACTTCACCCCGTAAATTTTATAATTTTTTTTCACTATAACATTATAATATAAATATGTCTATATAATTGATTTTATAATTTATTATACCACAAATATACTTCATATGTCACATCCTATTTTCATCGAATTACAATATATAAAATCGAATTTATATATAACATTTATACATATATCGACAAAAAAAACACACTATGCATTATTATTAACAGTCCCATGTTGAATAAAAAACTATAAACCGGACAATTATTGTCCGGTTTAAATGATATAATAATTCTACAACTGCAAGAAAAATACATAAGAAAAAGCTGCGCGAGGGTTTAGATAAAACACGTTTTTAAGCCGCATGCCAAAAACGCAATAAGACCATGTTTGCTTGACAAGGTTCAGACGCTTATGCTATAATTTTTCCGTAAAAAAGCGCATATGCGCCCGGCGGATAATAGAGCATGGACAAAAAAGGCACCGCTTTTTATGAGTTCGACAGCTGAACGGACCCATTAGACGGAATACCTTTATGTCAGAGCTCTTATCCGATGCTTATGGAACGGAGTGAAGTTTTATGGAAAAAAAATATGTCATACGCAGAACGGCGTCAGCCCCCGGCCTGGACGACGCAGTATGGGAGACGGCCGAAAAGCAGAGTTTGGACAATTTCTTTTGCCCCGAATCGGACAACCCCACGGTCACGGTGCAGGCTCTCTGCTCAGAAGACGGCATAACGGTCAGATTTGAAGCGGACGAAAAAAATCCCACGACGAATTACTGGACGGCAAACCAGCCCGCATGGCTGGACAGCTGCGTGGAATTTTTCTTTGCGCCGGACATGTCCGATCCTCTGAATTATCTGAACTTTGAGCAGTCTCTCGGCGGCGCACTGCTCATACAAAAAGGAACACAGGATGACAGGCGCTATATCCCTCATACCGACGAACCGTTTAAGATACAGAAGCATATAGACGACAACGGGTGGAAAATCAAATTTTTCGTACCCTTTTCATTCGTTTCCCTGCATTACGGCAAATTCGACTCAAACTTTAAAGGAAACTTCCAGTTCTGCAACGAAGACAAAAACGTATACATTACCTGGAACAAAATTGAATCGCCGTTCCCTGCATTCCATCGTCCGAAATTCTTCGCAGACATTCAAATGTGCATATAGCACAAGTTGACAC
>CALXAN010000004.1 GCA_944386305.1 uncultured Clostridia bacterium | reverse complement strand
GGCATGGTGTTTCAAAACCCGGACAATCAGATTATAGCCACCATAGTCGAGGAAGACGTCGCCTTTGCTTTGGAGAATCTCGGCGTAGAATACGAACAGATGCATATAAGGGTAGCGCAGGCTCTGCAAAAGGTAGGTATGTCCGCTTATGCGAAGCACGCGGTGCATAAGCTGTCCGGCGGGCAGAAGCAGCGCGTTGCGATAGCGGGGATAATAGCCATGGATCCCGATATATTGGTTTTGGATGAGCCTACGGCTATGCTTGATCCGGGCGGACGGAAAGATGTAATGGATATAATAACGGACCTTAACCGCGCAGGTACGACTGTTGTGCTTATCACTCACTATATGGAGGAAGCCGCGCGTGCCGACAGGGTAGCCGTGATGAACGACGGCCGGATGCTTATAGAAGGCACTCCCCATTATGTGTTTCAGAACGCGGAATTGCTCAAAGACGCGGGGCTGGCAGTGCCGGCCGTGACCGAGCTTATGCTCCGTCTGCGCGCAAAGGGCTATGAAGTTCCGCTGTCCGTACTTGACGAGGCAGAGTGCGCGGCTGTGTTAGGCGATATTATAGACGGGCGCATACCCATGGAGGAACAGCAATGTCTGAAGTGATTTTACGCACGCGCGGCCTGTCTTACATATACGGCATGTCTACACCGTTCGAATGCGCCGCCATACATGATATTGATCTCGATATCTGCCGAGGCGATTTTATAGGCCTGATAGGCCATACGGGCAGCGGCAAATCGACTTTGATCCAGCACCTTAACGGTTTGATACAGCCTACGTCCGGTACAGTAGAGTATATGGGACGGGATATATGGGCCAAGGATTTTTCACGCAGAAGTTTGAGATTCGACGTCGGCCTAGTGTTCCAATACCCTGAATACCAGCTGTTCGAGGAGACGGTAAGGAAAGATGTTGCTTTCGGACCGCACAATATGGGGCTGGATGAAGAGCAGATAAATCAGCGCGTTTTGAGCTCGATCAAGGCGGTCGGGCTTTCGGAGGATATTTTGGACAAATCCCCGTTCGAGCTGTCAGGCGGCCAAAAGCGCCGCGTAGCAATAGCCGGTATTTTGTCCATGAGACCTAAAGTTTTGGTTTTGGACGAGCCTACTGCGGGACTTGACCCACGGGGCAGGGAGGAGATACTGGGCTACATCAAAGACTACCAAAACTCCGAGAACGCTACGGTCATACTCGTTTCTCACAGTATGGAGGACGTGGCTGACTACGCGGACAAGATATTGGTAATGCATGAGGGCCAGGCCGTTATGTTCGATACTCTTCCGGCCGTTTTTTCTCACGCGGAGGAGCTTACGGCTATGGGCTTGGACGTCCCTCAGATAACCAAGGTTTTTATAAAACTAAAAAACAGCGGCTACGACGTTGATACGGCGGTTTACAGCTTGGACCGCGCCGTCGATATCATAGTCGAGGCTGCCTCGAAAGGCAAATAATGATAACTGATATAACACTTGGGCAGTATTTCCCAGGCAACTCGCTGCTGCATAAGCTCGACCCGAGAATGAAGATAGTTCTTACCACTATGTATGTGGTCGTTCTTTTGGTCATGAAGTCTGCGGCAAGCTGCCTGTTTTTGACCGTGTGTACGGTTTCTATTATGGTAATGTCGGGCATCCCGATGCGTATGTATGTAAGAAGCCTTAAACCTCTGTGGTTTATCATCGCGTTTACGGGCGTGTTCAATATCCTGTTTTCTTCCAGCGGAGAGATACTGGCTCAGTTTTGGGTATTTAAGATAACGGACGAGGGCATTGTCACTGCGGTAAAGCTCATGCTGAGGATAGTGCTGCTGATAGCGTCCTCTTCCGTGCTTACGTATACCACGTCGCCTATACTGCTGTCGGGCGGAATAGAGAGACTGCTGTCTCCGCTGAAAAAGATAAAGGTACCCGTGCACGACTTTTCTATGATGATGACGATAGCCCTTAGATTTATACCTACTCTCACCGACGAAACGTCGAGGATAATGAGCGCACAGAAAGCCAGGGGCGCAGATTTTGAAACCGGCAGTATATTTAAAAGGATCAAGGCTGTGATCCCCGTGATAATCCCTCTATTTATCTCCTCGTTCCGCCACGCGGTGGAATTGGCCACGGCCATGCAGTGCAGGTGTTATGCGGGCGACGTTAAGGGCAGGACGAGGTTTGTCAAGTATTCGCTGCATATGCGCGACTGGGTGTCTCTGATTGTTCTTGCCCTCGTTATCGTGTGCGTTGTGTTCCTTAACAGGATACGATTTGGTGGCTATATATGACATGCTATATGATACGTCTCAGATATGACGGTACAGACTTCTGCGGTTACCAGCCCCAGTCCAACGGCCGCACTGTGGGCGGCGAACTGTTGGGTGCGCTTAGACGGACCTTCGGCTCGGTGACGTCGCTGGCAGGCTGCTCGAGAACGGACAGCGGCGTGCATGCGCTTGATTACAGAGCCTCTTTCCGTTCGGAAAAACGGCTTGAACCTCAAACCGCAGTCAGGGCTCTCAATGCCTGGCTGCCTGACGATATAGTCGTGTTCGGCTGTCAGTATGTCTCAGAAGATTTCCACGCAAGATACAGCGTGACAGAAAAGGAATATATGTACCGTATTCGAAACTCTTCTCTCAGAGATCCGTTTACCGACAGGTATACGCTGTTGTATCCCGGCGTCATAGATTTGCAGCGTCTTAACCGCGCGGCAGAATGTATAGAGGGCAGGCATGATTTTACGTCGTTTACCAATTCGGGCGCGAGCGTCAGGGATCATGTAAGGGAGGTAAAGCATGCGTATTTTACCCGGCAGGAAGACGAGATAAGATTCTATATATCCGCAGACGGCTTTTTATACAATATGGTGCGCATTATAACGGGCACTCTGCTTGATATGGCTTCGGGGCTGATCCCGTATGAGGCCATGCCCGATATAATCGCGGCCTGCGATCGGTCTGTTGCCGGCCGCACGGCTCCCGCCAGGGGACTGTTTCTTAACAAGGTCGTATATTGATTTGCTTTACGGAGGACCGTATGACGTCGGACGAAAATAAGCTCAAACAGCTTTATTTTATCAAGAGAATACTTTTTGTAGTAATACTGCTGTATGTGCTGATGTTCTTTTTTATAAAAGCTTCGTCTTTTTCCGCCGATAACGCGGACAGGTTCATATATGACCTGCGCTATGCTATGTCGGGAGACAAGTCGTACGATACTATTGCCTTTTGGGACGAAGATATTGTGGGCGCCGATATATTCAAAGGCGGCCTGGTAACCCTCACGGACAATACCTTAGCTGTGTACAGCAGGGGATTATACAGATATTCCGCTCATTCGGTAGTGCTGCATACCCCCGTGCTTAAGGTCAACGATACCTATATCCTCGCTTTTGACAGAGGGGGGACGGTAGCTTATATCGCTGATTCTTTCGACTTGCTGCATACTCTCGCAACGGACGGCCAAATCATAGATGCGGGCATGTCGGAAGACGGATATACGTATACTGTTACCGAAAGCTACGGTTACAAAGCCAGGCTTACGGTATACGACGAGGATATGCGGGAGATATTTTTTTGGGACAGTTCAGACTGCTATCTTATGTCCGCCGCTTTTGCAGATGATATGATATATGCGGTTTCGATAGTACCTAACGGCGCGTATATCGATACTTACATACATTGCATAGATTATACGTCCGGCAAGGTAGTGGGCGAAAATATCGTGTCTTCGGCCATGCCGCTGTCATGGGCTGTCAAGAGCGGGGGCGAGTTTGAGCTCGTTTCGGACGACGGGATATATATCGTGGACGTCGATAGTATGCAGCGTGTGTATTCCTTTGCCTACGCGCCGGAAAGATTGATACAAAACGAAGACTTTGTTATATATTCTTATTCGGAGTATTCTTACAGTCCTGCCAGTACGGTAGTGCTGGTGGATTCTAGCGGACAGGAGCTGTTTGCCCTGCAGATTGAGGAGCTGAGCTATATACATTCTGCAGGCAGGTATGTGCAGCTTATTTCGGACGGGCGTCTGATGATACTCGACACGCTTGGCAACACTGTTCTTGAAAAGGAACTTGACATAGAGTCGAGCCGTCTGATTACGGACGGCGAAGTTTTCGTGCTGCTCGACGCGGATAAAGCGTACAGGCTCGATTTGGAAATATCATAACAGTAAGGAGATTAATGATTATGGGAATCGCTATAGCTATCGGCCTTGATATCATTGTGGCGGCCATATTGGTCATATCTATCGTGTCGGGTGTCAAGAGAGGACTCGTCAAGTCCCTGATCTCTCTTGTGGGCAATATTGCCGCGCTTGTGGTAGCGCTGATCTTTTCCGTACAGCTCGGTACGTATCTCAACGACCATTATATAAGAACGCCGCTGTATGACTGGACTGTCAATCAGCTTACGTCCGACCCTGACAACAGCGATACGTCGATAGAGGACGTCGATATGGAGGACCTGTTTGAGAACAGACCGGAATTTTTTACAAATTTATGCGAATATATGAATATAGATATAGAGGAGATGAATCAGCGGTATGAGGAATTCCGCGCCAACGGCGAAGAGCAGGCTAAAAGCGCCGTAATCGACGTTATGGTCGAGCCTATATCTAATGCTGTGAGCCGGGTCATAGCTTTTATAATTATATATATTCTTGCTCTGATAGCCGTAAAGCTCATCACACTTGTATCACATGTCATCACTAAACTTCCTATAATAAGGAGCTTTAATAAACTCGGCGGAGGAATGATAGGAGTAGTTATAGGCATACTTATATCGTTTATATTCGTATCGATGGTTCATCTGAGTTCGCCGTATATATTGAGGAACATGCCGATAAGCGAGCGCACGCAGATATTTGAAAGTACAACGATTTATAAATTTGTATATAAGATGAATCCTCTCAGTCTGACTTTCGGAGAGTGGTTTGACAACGAGTAATTTAAGCAGATTATTTCTGCATGGTTGAGCTGTGAGAACGGCTTTTCGCAGAATGGTTTCATATGCGGTAAAGTCGGACTTTGATTATAAACGTTATTATAGTTATGGAAGTGATATTTAAAGTATGGTTATGTGTTCTATATGCAAGAAGCATCCCGCGGTCATTTTTGTGACGCGCATGGACGGCTCAGAACCCAAGAACGAGGGGCTGTGTCTTAGGTGCGCCAAGGAACTGAAGCTGCCCAATGTAGACAACATAATGCAGCAGCTCGGTATAACCGAGGATGATATAGATACGATAGCCGATCAGATGGAGGATGTCATGGATCAGCTGGGTGATGAAAATTTTATTCCCGGCGGTGCGCCGAGCATGGAATTCATGAACAGTCTGATGAATAAAATGGGCGGCATGACTCCCGATCAGGGCGTAGATCCGTCTGAGAGCCTGGTCGAGAGCAGAACCCCGCCTAAAGATAAGAACAAAAAGAGCAGGCCGCAAAAAAACAATTTGAGATTTTTAAACCAATTCTGCATGAACCTTACCGAAAAAGCCCGCAACGGACAGCTTGACGAAGTTATAGGCCGTGATCAGGAGATGAAGAGGGTCCTGCAGATACTAAACCGCAGGTCAAAGAACAATCCCTGTCTTATAGGCGAGCCCGGAGTCGGAAAAACGGCAATCGCTGAGGGCATCGCTCTTAAAATAGTCAGAAATGAAGTTCCTGCAAAGATTGCCTGTAAAGAAGTCTATCTGCTTGACCTGACGGCTTTGGTGGCCGGCACTCAGTTCAGAGGCCAGTTCGAGAGCCGAGTCAAGGGCCTGCTCGAAGAAATTAAGTCTGTGGGCAACGTCATACTTGTAATAGACGAAGTCCACAACCTTGTCGGTACGGGCGACAGCGAGGGCACTATGTCTGCGGCCAATATGCTCAAGCCTGCTCTTTCGAGAGGTGAGATACAGGTCATCGGCGCTACCACTCTTACCGAATATCGCAAATATATAGAGAAGGACGCCGCGCTCGAGAGGCGTTTTCAGCCGGTGATAGTCAACGAACCGTCTATAGCGGATACGATCGAGATACTGCGCGGAGTCAAAGGCTACTACGAGTCGTATCATAATATACACATACCGATGATGATTGTGCAAAAGGCTGTGGAGTTGTCCGAAAGGTACGTCAACGACAGATATCTGCCCGATAAGGCCATAGACTTGCTTGACGAGACCTGCTCCAACGCGGTGCTGAGAACTCCGGTGTATAACGATCTGTTTGTATGCCGTACCGAGCTCGACAATACCCGCAGGGCGATAGCCGAGATAGAGAATAAGGAAGAGAAGACCGACAAGGACTATGAGGATATAGCGACTTTCAAGGCTTCTGAGTACAGGCTGGAGGAAAAGGAAAAGGAATATTCCGCACAGGTGGAGCAGTGCGCTGTCACTTTAGATGATCTTGCTACGGTAATAGAGCTGTGGACGGGTATCCCGGCTTCCAGCATCAAGGCCAGCGAGTCGGAAAAGCTGCGCAATTTGGAAAGCAGCCTGAGCAAGCGCATAGTCGGACAGGATAAGGCCATACGCGCTGTTTCCGACGCCGTCAGGCGCGCACGCCTGTCCATTATCCCTCGTACCCGCCCGGTATCCTTTATTTTTACCGGCCCGACGGGCGTGGGCAAGACCGAGCTTGTCAAGGTGCTGTCCAGGGAACTGTTCGACTCTCCGGAGACGCTTATACGCCTGGATATGAGCGAGTTTATGGAAAAGCACTCCGTCTCAAGGATTATCGGTTCGCCTCCGGGCTACGTCGGATATGACGAGGCCGGGCAGCTTACGGAGAAGATCCGCCGCAAACCGTATTCGGTCATATTGTTTGACGAGATAGAAAAGGCTCATCCCGACGTTTTGAATATCCTGCTGCAGGTCTTGGACGACGGCAGGATCACGGATGCTCACGGCAAAAGCGTGTCGTTTGAGCACACTGTGATAATAATGACTTCCAATGCCGGCTCCAATATCAAGGGCGGCGCGGCCGGATTCAATAAATCTGCGGAAATGCTTTCTTCCGAAAAAACGAGGAAGGCTCTCAACGACTTTCTCCGCCCGGAATTTATTAACCGCGTCGATGAGATTATTACTTTCGATCCGTTGCCCAAAGAGGTATTTCCTCAAATTGTGCAGATATTCCTTTCGGATTTGGCTAAAGGCCTTGAGGAGAAAGAGATCGCATTCAGTTATACCTCCGAAGCAGTGCAGATGCTCGCTGACGAATCTTACAGCGCCGAATACGGCGCACGGAATGTGCGGCGTATCGTACAGAACCGTATAGAGGATCAGATCGTGCGGGATATATATGATAACGAATCTGTGCCCTCCGAGGTCTTAGTGTCCGTGCAGGACGGCCAGCTTAAAGTTGAGGTCAAATAATTTTTGCATATAGGGATATAATTGAGGCCTTATTTGCATCGTTATCTGTTTTGATATTTGCAGGGAATAGCGGTATTTCGGCGGCGCATGCTTTACGGCTGCGCCGTCGGTTTTATCGGATGCGCGAAGTTTATCGTCGGCAGAAGTTAGTGAAAAATAAAATTGACATTGAGAAAATCGGAGCAATAGCGAGATATTTAAAGGAAATCGGAGCATTTGCGGCAGGAATTGATTTCTTTGCCGAAAAACTATTGACAAATGCCGTCGCGCATGATATAATTTCAGTCGTTGACGGCTTAAAGCCGTTATTTGCCGTATAGATCAGCGTTTTATGTGCGATTGTTTTATATCGGAGGAATAATATCGGGAGGAATACAGATATGGCAACATTTATGGCTAACGCAGGCAATGTGACCCGCAAATGGTGGATCGTTGACGCTGCGGGCAAACCGATGGGCCGTGTCGCGGCCGACGTCGCGGCGTTGCTCAGAGGCAAGCACAAGGTTACATTCACGCCGCATACGGACTGCGGAGATTTCGTTATAGTCGTTAACGCGGATAAGTCTGTACTTACGGGCAATAAGCTCGAACAGAAGTATTACAGGCATCATACCGGCTGGGTAGGACATCTTAAGGAAGTCAAGTACAAGACGCTCATGGAGAAGAATCCTGAGTTCGCATTTGAAAAGGCTGTCAAAGGTATGCTTCCTTCCAATACCATCGGCCGCGCATGCATGAGACGTCTGCGCGTATTCTCCGGCTCGGAGCATCCTCATGCCGCTCAGAAGCCTGAAGTATACAATATCGACTAAGGAGGGACGGAAGAATGTACGAATCCAAGAAAGAGTATTTTTATGCTACCGGCAGAAGGAAGAAATCCGTAGCTCGAGTCAGAGTTTATGAAGGCAGCGGTTCTATCATCATAAACGGCAGAGATATAGATGATTATTTCGGTCTTGAGACGCTTAAGCTCATTGTCCGTCAGCCCATGCAGCTTACGGGTACGCTGGGTAAGTTTGATATCGTGGCCAATGTCGTCGGAGGCGGTATGTCCGGTCAGGCCGGCGCTGTCAGACACGGGCTGTCCCGTGCTTTGGTCAAGATAAACGAGACCGATTATAAGGCGCTTCTCAAGAAGGGAGGCCTGCTTACGAGAGACCCGCGTATGAAGGAGCGTAAGAAATACGGCCTCAAAGCCGCACGTCGTGCGCCTCAGTTCAGCAAGCGCTGATTGTATTTGTCTTATATCGGTTTGCATGCGGAGCTTTTGGAGCGCGGGGTTTGTGGATTCAATTCTGAATCGATATGCGATATTATACAATATCTGCATATATATCACGGCGTTTTGATTTAAAGACTTTGCGTATCGGAGCGGAATCGCATGTTTACGATTTCGCTTCGTTTCTTTTATACGACAGGTACTGTTGGTTGTCGGCAGCGTTAATAGTCTATTCCGCCGCTATTGCTCTTATAAGTAAGAGCTGCGGAGAACTTTCTCCGCGTTTGTGCGCGAATGTACCCCGAGAGCATCTGTATATTTTAGTGTATTGCGGCGGGACGGCTCAAAAAAGCACCACAAATGGCTGGTATTATTATATTGGTATCCTATGTGATTTCGCCCGCTGCCGTGCTGACATTGCCGCTGCATCATGCGGCGCCGTTCTATTCGGAGGAGGAGCGGATGTTTGGTTATGTTATGGCCGATGTTTCGTCTCTCAGCGACGGCGAGCTGGCTGTATATCGTTCGTATTACTGCGGTCTGTGCCGAGCGCTGGGACGCAGAGGCGGCAGCATGTGCAGACTTACACTGACGTATGATATGACTTTTCTTGCGGTGCTGCTGTCTTCTCTGTATTGCGAAGAAGAGGAGTTCGGGCACAAGAGATGCTCCCTGCACCCGCGGACGGATCATCCGTTCGTAGTCAACGATACGATAGATTACTGCGCTGATATGAATATTATGTTGACGTATTATAATTTGCTTGACGACTGGCATGACGACAAAAATATCTCAGCAGCCCTTTCGGCCGCTGCGTTAAAAAAGGTCTCAGACGGTATATCTGACAGATATCCGCGTCAGTCTCGAGCTGCGGCCGGCGCTTTGGCCGAGCTGTCTGAGGCAGAACGTCGGGGTGAACTGAATCCTGATGTGCCGGCCGCTTGCTTCGGCAGGCTGTTGGCGGAAATATTTGCCATGCATGAAGACGAGTATGCGCAGCGTCTGAGGCGTTTGGGCTTCAGTTTGGGTAAATTTATCTATATACTCGACGCTTTTGTCGACCTTAAGTCAGATCTGAGGCGCCGAAAATACAATCCGCTGTCAGGCGTGGTAAATGTAGACAGAAATGAGATCCTGACCGCGCTTTTGGCAGACTGCGCGGATGCTTATGAGGCGCTGGGTATGACAAGAAACAGAGGCATAGTGGACAACGTATTATATTCCGGCGTTTGGCTGCGCGCGGACAAGGGAAGGAGACCCGCTCGGCGGGGGAGGAAGTCAAATGGTTCAGGATCCGTATAAGGTCCTCGGAGTTTCTCCGACGGCGTCGGAGGATGAGATAACTAAGGCATATCGAAAGCTTGCGAAAAAATATCACCCTGATTTAAATCCCGGTGATAAAACCGCCGCTAAAAAAATGAGCGAGATTAACGAGGCCTATTCGGCCATTCGCAGCGGTACGGCGCAGTACGGAGGTGCTAATTCGGGCGCAGGCACATATTCGGGTCCGACATATGACTGGTCGGGCGGATACGGAAATTATTCCGATCCTCGAATGAGTTCTGCTGCTGCCTGTATACGATCCGGCGCTTACTCTGACGCTCTCAATATTCTTGCTCAAATACAGGACAAGACCGCGCAGTGGTATTATTTCAGCGCGGTAGCGCATTACGGGCTCGGGGACACGGTCGCTGCGGCCAATCACGCGCGTATAGCGGTAGATATGGACCCGCTCAACTATGAGTACAGGGTGTTCCTCGGCAGGATACAGTCGCGCGGAGCGACGTATACGAACCGCAGGGAGGCTCGCAGAGTACAGGAATGCGATGCGGGCAGGATATGCTCGGCGCTGTGTTTGGCCAATTGCGTTTGCAATTTCTGTTGTAACGGATTCTACAGGAGATGACGCTATGTCAAAATTCAGAGAGAAGCTTGTCCGGTTCATGTACGGCAGATACGGGGCGGATGAGTTATATAATTTTATCGCAAAGCTTAATTTTGTCTTTATCATAGTCGCGCTGCTGCTGACTTTGCTGCCTGTATGGCGCTGGCTTGTTTATGCGTTTTATGTCTTTATAATAGCTATAGACGCTTGGATGATATTTCGTATGCTGTCCAAAAATATTGATAAAAGGCGCAGGGAGAACGCTGCGTTTATTAAATTCAGGCAGAAAGTGAAAGCGGGTTTTAATCTTACTGTTAACCGCATAAAGTTTATACGCACTCACAGATTCCGTACCTGTCCGCACTGCGGAGCGGTGCTGAGACTTCCTCGAAAAAAAGGCAGGCACAGCGTATGCTGCCCGTGCTGCAGGAAGCGCTTTGACGTGCGAGTCCGATTTTGATTCTGCGTGTTTTTTTCGGAACAGTATTATTGTAATACTTGTCGTATGTGAAGCGAGGACTTTATTTGCGGCGTTGTATAATGCTTTTAGATGATTTATGTATATAGGCCTCTGCCGTATGGGCGGGGGTAAACATTGGGCATGTTGACATTGCAGGACAAATTATGTATAATAAAGCGAATTTGAGATGAGGGGGCTGAGAAGTGCTTACAAGCAAGAAGAAGCGTTTGTACTTTCTTATCATACCCATGATAGTGCTGTTTGTCGCTATTGCGGGATGCTTTGTATATTATACGTTTATTTCTCCCGAATCAGAGATACCGTTTTTAAATATATTCTTCAAGACCAAGCCTCGCACTGATATTTTCTATCCATCCAAGCTTTATTATATATCCGACAGGGACGATCACAAAGTCGTAGCACAAGAGGTGCGGGATAAACAGTATATGTTTTTGCCTTCCAGTGCGGATATATCGGCTCTCACGCTGTATTATGACAACTATACCGGCACCCAAGTGTTTGTGCGCCGAGGCGACGGTGACGAATCTGCATCGTCCGTGCCTTTCGAGAACGGGTCTACGATTAATATAGAAGACCTTTACGATTATTCTACTCCCTCAGGCGGCGTGTACGCCTTGGAGTTCGAGTATCTTAAGGACGGAAAGCTGCAGAACGAGTATCTGTACGTCATGTTCTCTCAGGATATTCCCGCCCTGTTCCTTGAGATAGACGAGTCTCAGGGTAAGATAGAGGATATGAACGCGGATCAGGACGTAAAATGCTACGGGTCTGCGGGCGCGCTGTATGCGGATTCTTCGTATGAAAAATACGGTACGATGACTATAGGCGGCAGGGGTAATTCTACCTGGAAGCGTGATAAGAAGCCTTATATGATAAAGCTTAATTCCAAGCGCGACGTGCTGGGTATGGGTTCGGCCAAGACCTGGATACTGCTGGCCAATTATGATGATTCCAGTCTTGTGCGCAATGCGATAGGCTTCGATCTGTCCGAGATGCTCGAGTTTGGTTTTACCTGCGAGTACCGATATGTAGACCTGTACATGAACGGCGTATATCTCGGCAATTATATGGTATGCGAAAAGATACAGATAGACGAGCAGCGGCTCAATATATATGATTTGGAGGATGAGATTGACGTCGCCCTCAAGCGTTATAACAGCCGCAATGACACTGAATATGAATATCTTTCTGACCTTATGGCGGCAGATCCCGACAACGCATATATCAGCGACGACGGGCATACAGCGACCGTAATAGTAGAGGACGATACGTATATAATAGACCTCACTCAGGGCTATTTGCTGGAGTTCGATTATTATACCGACGATATCCAGCTGCGCTTTGACAGCGTGCGTAAAGTGACGGTAAAGAGCCCGGAGAATCTTGCCTCGAGTATCGACGATAGATGCTTTGATTATATCACGTCTTTTTTG
>CALXAN010000003.1 GCA_944386305.1 uncultured Clostridia bacterium | reverse complement strand
TGTATGAAAAAGACGCTGGTGGTTTTGCTGTGCGCGGCGGTGGTGGCCGCCGTATGCTCATGCACGCATACGGATCAATTTATCTCCGTGTCGGAGGATATGACGACGATTAAATATAACGGCGCCGAATACCGGCAGCTGTACGACCTTAGCGTAAAGGTCAACGATTTTGAACTCGTCTCGGACAATCCGACCATAGAGGGCAAAGGTTCCGACGGCGGGACATGGATGCATATCTATACTGTGGAAGATGACCCCGAAGGCCTGTTCCTGCACGCCTATACGCAGGATATGGCCTCGAGCCTGTACTGCCGCAGCGACAGGGCGGAGGAAGTCCAAAGCGATATTACGAACGCCTCGTTCGAATGCTACAAATTTGAGGGGCGCGACTCGTCGGGCAGGGCCTATTCGGTAGATATCCCGCAGTCCTTGGGCGATATGTTCAAGGCTTTGATAAGCGATCACGACGCATATGTCGAATACGATTCGGTCGAAAAAAATCCGTCCATGCCCTACATTTATCTGTATGCGTTCAGCAGCGGCGAATTTTTCAGCATTTACATGGGCTTTATATTTACGGCTGAGGACGGGTCGATGTACATACTGTCTTCGTATACAAATGAGGGTGACGAGTCCTTTATCCCGTTCAGGGCTTATCTGATAGACCCCGTATATTACAGTGAGATCAGCCAAATTATAGCCAGGGAATAAGGGACGACGGGCGGCGCCTCGCAGAAGCTTTTGAAGTGTCAAAAAAAATCAGGCTCCTCTTGTCAGGGGCGCCCTCACCGCAGGTGACTGAGAGGGAGTTCTCCCTCGCTTTCGCTCGCAGGCTCCCTCGTCAGAGGGAGCCTTTTTCGGCTGATTATATGGATTTTGGCGTCAAAATCCGATGCTCGATATTATAGACATAAGTTAAGATTAAAACTGCCTTTAAAAAACGAAGCAAAGATATATCCGACGGCAATAAAAGACAGTGCGAAGAAAAATATAACGGTTATTATCCATATGATATTGATTACCTTTTTCTCTTTTATATCTCGATTGCATTTTACAATATTCAGCGATAAAAACGAAATATCAAACATACCGTATGTGAGCCATAATTTAAACGGTAAAATTTGATTTAACGTAGATATGTAGTATCCCAAGTAATCGTCAAACAAGAACGGTTCCGTAGGAATATCAGGGACAACCAGCCACATAATCAGAGTAAAAATAAAAACCAGCGCCCATAAAATATAGAAAATCATTCCGAGATACAACAACTTGTTCTGATTTTTTTTCGGGATGTTTGTGTTGAAGTCTTCGGGATTGATTTTTGAGATAGTCAGGAGTTGAATTTTAGGGTTTTTAATAATAATATATTTCTTTAACAGTAGATTTGGGTGATATGGTGTATTTAATCTTGTGATCAGTAACGATGCGAAAATAAAGAAGGTAAGAACAATATAATACCACATAAGAACCACACCTCTCTTTTGGGCTATATCACCCTAAACATCGAAAGTAAATATTCTCGCAATAGCCGCAAGGGCAGACCGACTCCCTGTCCGCTTCTAAGATGTCATTTATAGCTGAAAAAGACAGACGTCCAGTTCCTTTTATTCTGCCATAGGGGCGCGGCTTTTTCTATTGTCCGTTTGCGCCTCAGGGGCGGGGCGCCGATCTTTTTTTGTTCGCGTTGCAGTCTGCCGCCAAAGCGTTGAATTGCGCTGCGCCCTGTTGAATAGGACGAGACGCCAGCCGACGGTGATCGGCTGGCGTCTCGGTTCGGAAAAGGAAAAAAGGAAAAATGAAGGATGTATTAAATATCGACTATCTTCTTTACAGCCATATTTTAACTCAACGGAAAGCAAATGTCAAGAGGTTCTCTTTAATTTTGTATGCATATACATGAAATCGATTGAAAAATTTTGACTTATTGTTTTAAAATTACAAAAATCGCATTTCCCGTCCCGCTTTTTGACCGTATCGGCCTTGACAAACCGCTTCTGTCAGAGTATAATTTTAACGTTAAAATAACCGGGCGAAGTAATGAGAGTTTTTTTATAACCTTATTTTAAAAGGTTAAAAAAAAACTCTCTTTTTTTATTTTTATTCATACAGGCAAGCGCGGTGTCCTCGGCTCGCATATGCGAGAGGCAGTGCGCGGACGGTATTTTTAATGAGGGGAGAGAACGAATGAGCAAGTATATTTTTGTTACGGGCGGGGTAGTGTCGGGGCTAGGCAAGGGCATTACGGCTGCTTCTTTGGGACGTTTGCTTAAATGCAGGGGGCTTAAGGTGGCTGCGCAGAAGCTGGATCCGTATATCAATGTAGATCCGGGTACGATGAGCCCGTTTCAGCACGGCGAGGTGTTTGTTACCGAAGACGGAGCGGAGACCGATTTGGATTTGGGCCATTATGAACGGTTCATAGACGAGGACCTCAATAAATATTCAAATCTCACTACGGGCAAGGTCTATTGGAACGTGCTCAACAAAGAGCGCAGGGGCGAGTATTTGGGCCAGACCGTACAGGTTATACCTCATATAACCAATGAGATAAAAGACTTTATATACAAAGTCGGCCGCAAAACCGAAGCGGACGTGGTCATAACCGAGATAGGGGGGACGACGGGGGATATAGAGAGCCAGCCTTTCCTTGAGGCGATACGTCAGATTTCCTTGGAAGTCGGCCGTGAGAACAGCCTGTTTATACACGTCACGCTCGTGCCGTTCATTAAGAGCTCGGGCGAGCATAAGTCCAAACCCACCCAGCATTCGGTAAAAGAGCTGCGGGGCATGGGTATTAACCCGGATATAATAGTCATGCGCAGCGACGAGCGCATAGACCGCGATATTTTTGACAAAATATCGATGTTCTGCAATGTCAAGCCCGACTGCGTCATCGAAAACGTCACTGTACCCGTCCTTTACGAAGCGCCGCTTATGCTGGAGAAAATGAACTTTTCCGGCATTGTATGCCGAGAACTGGGCATAGACGCGCCCGCGCCCGACCTTGAGGAGTGGCGGAATATGGTGCAGAGCATTTATGCGCGCAGCAGGTCTGTCAATATCGCGCTGGTAGGCAAGTATGTAAAGCTCCACGACGCATATCTTTCGGTGGCTGAGGCGCTGCGTCATGCGGGGTATGCGCTGGGTACGGAGGTACGTATATCGTGGGTGGACAGCGAACAGCTTGACCGCGGCAATGCCGCTGAGATACTGGCCGGATGCGACGGCATAATCCTGCCCGGAGGCTTTGGTATCCGCGGGGTGGACGGTATGGTAGCCGCTGCCGAATATGCCAGGACCAATGCCGTGCCGTATTTCGGCATTTGTCTCGGCATGCAGATAGCCGTCATCGAGTTTGCGCGCAACGTCTGCGGATATGCCGACGCCGACAGCGGTGAATTTGCTCCCGACAGCATGCATAAGGTCATAGATTTTATGCCCGACCAGTACGAAGATATGCATAAAGGCGGCACGATGCGCCTCGGCGCATACCCCTGCCGCATAGCTCCGGGTACCGTGATGGACAGGTGCTACGGCGCCTCGCTTATTCATGAAAGGCACAGGCATAGATACGAGTTCAATAACGAGTATCGGGCCGCGCTCCGGGCCGCCGGGCTCGTGATAAGCGGCCAGTCCCCCGACGGCAATATAGTGGAGACAGTAGAGCTGCCGGGCCATGATTTTTATGTAGGTGTACAGTTCCATCCCGAGTTCAAGTCGCGCCCGAATAAGCCGCACCCGCTGTTCAGGGGCTTTATAGAGGCGGCGCGGAACCGCGGCGTATAAGCATGACTTTGAGCAAAAACGGTTTTTGTATATTATAATTATTGCCCGCAGGTATCTGCGGGCAATGTTTTTTTGCCGTAAATATATGAGTATAAGCGGCTGCTTTTTGCTGCTGTTATTTTACGGCCTGACAGTCTGTTTTTTCAGCTTCAGTTTAAATGCACCGCGTCGTCGGTGTAGCCGTGCGCGCAGCCGTTATGTCCGGGACACTCCGAGCCATCCATGCATATTTCATTGTTTATGCCGTTCATGGTCTTAATGACTACGTTTCGGCGTTTGCCCGGGCAGTATTTGAGCTTTACGGAATAGTTGTTTTCTTCGTCTATATTTGGTCTCAAGATATGACGCTCCTTTTGACATATGTTATCTGTGTCGCTTGCAGTTTTATTATGAGTTTAAGACTCGGCAATATACAGGTCGATTTTGTATTTTTGTTCTGAGTTTCGTTTATTTATCGCAAGGTTAAGCTGCCGAGAGTTGGACACGATATGCCGAAAAATGCGCCGCTGCTGCGGCGTCTTTGACGTAATCCCGCAGGACTGCAAAGCTAAAAATCGCTCCTCGCCGTTTTTCGGTGCGTTTTAAGCGGGCGGATTTTTGTATGGACAAGACATCCTTTTGGATTAAAATTTAATGCAGTATGCGCTCCAAATCAGACGCTTCATGATCAACTCACTTATGCGCTGTGCCTGATTAACCATGATATTCCGCGATGGCGCTCCGAATGCGCCTGTACCCACCGTACGCGTCCCGGCGGCGTGTTATATCTTTTGGGACGCGGCGGTTTGAGAGACGTGAGGTACAATGCGATAAACACACAGCTTTAGACAGGACTATTAGGTTCTGTCAAAAGTCGCATATATTTTTTTGCAAAAAAAGTCTTCGGACAGGCAATGCCTGTCCGAAGTATTTTTACGATTCTGTATTTAAACTTTGAGCTCAGACTGTATTTCTCCCTCATACAGCCTGTCCAATATCGGCCGCGCCACTTCGGAGATAAACTCCTCGGTCTGCGATACGCATCTGCCTATATACAGCGAGGGGTTCAGGTGCTGCTCTATCTGCTCCTTTGATACGGAGAACAGCGGGTCGGCGGCTATACGGTCGGCCAAATCGTTGACTCCGTCTTCGAGCTTTACTCTCGCCGCCGCCGCGTGCGAATGCACTCTCAGGGCCTCGTGCAGCTCTTGCCTGTTGCCTCCGCGCTTGACCGCCTCCATCATTATGTTTTCGGTCGCCATGAACGGCAGCTTTTCCATCACACGCCTGTGTATGACCTTTTCGTATACTACCAGGTTGGCCGTGACGTTGATGTATATGTTGAGTATCGCGTCTACTGCCAAAAACGCTTCGGCTACCGATATGCGCTTGTTTGCGCTGTCGTCGAGCGTGCGCTCGAACCATTGCGTGGCGGCCGTAAACGCGGGATTGAGCGAATCCGTGATGACGTACCTGGCCAGGGCACATATGCGCTCGCTGCGCATGGGGTTGCGCTTGTACGGCATAGCCGAAGAGCCTATCTGCGTGGATTCAAAAGGTTCCTCCACTTCCTCGAAGGATTGCAGTATTCTCAGGTCGTTTGCAAATTTATACGCGCTCTGCGCAAAGCCCGACAGTACCGACAGAAAATATGCGTCCACTTTGCGCGAATACGTTTGCCCCGATACCGCGACTACGCCGTCGAAGCCCATCAGCTCCGCAATGCGCGCCTCCATCTTCTTTATCTTCGCCTCGTCGTTGCCGAACAGGTCCATAAAGCTGGCCTGGGTGCCTGTGGTGCCCTTTGAACCCAGCAGCTTGAGGCGCGAGAGCTGGTACTCAAGGTTTTCGATATCCATGGTCAGCTCATATGCCCACAGGGTTGCCCGTTTGCCCACAGTAGTCAGCTGCGCCGGCTGCAGGTGAGTGTAGCCCAGGCACGGCATCGCCTTGTATTTATCCGCAAATTTGACCAGGTTCATCAGCACCTGCGCCGCCTTTTTGAGAACGAGGCGCGAGGCTTCCCTTATTATAATTACGTCCGTGTTGTCTCCCACATAGCAGGAGGTTGCGCCGAGATGTATTATCGGTTCGGCTTTGGGACACTGCTTGCCGTAGGCGTATACGTGCGCCATCACGTCGTGACGCACCTCTTTTTCGCGCTTTTGGGCCGTGTCGAAGTCGACGTCGTCCACGTGGGCCTCCATCTCGTCTATCTGCTCCTGAGTGATGTCCAGCCCCAGCTCCCGCTCCGTCTTTGCCAGCGCGACCCAAAGCCTGCGCCAGGTCGTGAATTTGAATCTCTCGGAGAATATGTACTGCATCTCCCTGCTGGAGTATCTTGTAGACAGCGGGGATACGTATGCGTCTCTGTTCATCTTCGGTCTCCTTTATCGCAAAAAAAAATATGTAGCGTCGGCCCTAAAGGCCGCTCACTTTCCCTCTTTTATTCCGTCATGCTTTATCACCTTGAAAAACGTGCGGAACAGTATCCTGCAGTCGAGCGCAAAGCCCCTGTTGCGTACATAGTATGCGTCCATCTCGGCCTTGCGGGATATGGATACCGTGTCTCTGCCGTTTATCTGCGCCCAGCCCGTTATCCCGGGGCGCAGCCTGTATACCCCGCTGTTCATGCGCAGCGTGTGGATCAGCTTTTCCTGTTTTATCAGCGGGCGCGGCCCTACGATGGACATGTCTCCCCTCAGCACGTTTATCAGCTGCGGAAGCTCGTCCAGGCTTGTCTTTCTTATAAACGCGCCTACGCGGGTGATCTGCCTCTGCGCATCCTCCAGCTCGTAGGTGGCGCAGTCCCTGGGCGCCGATACATACATGGAGCGGAACTTGTACATCGTAAACAGTTTGCCGTTCCTGCCCACTCTTTGCTGCTTACAGATAACCGGTCCCGCGCTGTCCGCCTTTATGCATACGGCCACGACCGCCATGGGCAGGGCAGAGCTTATGAGCCCCGCAGCTGACACCAGTCTGTC
>CALXAN010000002.1 GCA_944386305.1 uncultured Clostridia bacterium | reverse complement strand
GTTGATAGGTGCAGACGGGTTTTTTATTCCCGCAGCGGTTTGCGCCCCGGCCGTTTTTTTCGTACCGCGATATTTCCGGCGCGCAGGTCAGTTCGGGGCAGGGAGCTCGAGTTCCGCCGTCTGTACCTTTAAAACGCGCGAGCTTTTAGATTTTTTCATGCTGCCCGCGGACATGCAGGCAGCGGAGTATCTTGCCGCTCGCGTTCAGGCCGTTGCGGCGTTTGACTCCCGCGCAGACGGGGAGCGTATCATGGACGGCATACTGCTATCGTCACTTCGGCCGCTGTGTTTTCGGACGTTTTGGGCTCCTGCATCGCTGCGGCTTATGCATGGATGTGCTTTGCGGGCGCCGCGGCGGCGTTTGTCTATAATGCCGCGGGCTATTTCTGTTTTAAGGTTATAATAGGCCCGAGGGCTTCTATGTGCGCATCTCGCCGTTTAACGGGCGGTATTATAAGTATTCTCAGATCAGCGCATGCGACGCGCGGCACAAGGCGTATCGTCACCGTATGGGGCGCCGCGGCGGGATAAATGAGCTGCTCTGTTTTATTTGTACCCCTGCGGACGGTTCGGTGTTTCTGTTCCGCAGCTATGGACATTCGTATGAAATCGAGGTCCTGCGTTCGCGCATAGAGGTGGGGAAGGTTTAAGTTTATTGTCGGGGAGGGGCGTATGAAAGAGCGCATAAAATCTCAGGTGCGCAGGTGGCGCAGAGATTATACGTTCAAAACAATAATCGCCGCCGTTTTGTCCTTTTGTATAACCGTGATGTTTGCACTGTATAACGGATATATAGGCATAATCAGCGGCTCGGTGTGGCACGGCAGCATATGCGTCTATTACCTGTTTCTTGTTTTTATCCGCGGACTGATTCTTTTGAGCGAGAGGCGCTGCTCCGCGCTTGACGAGCCGGCAGCGGGCAAACTGCGGCGCCGTACGTTTATATATACCGGCGTTGTGCTTATGCTCATGCACGCGGCGCTTTGCGTACCTATTTCACTTATGGTCCTCGATCGCGCGCCCGTAAACGTCGGCCTTATCCCGTCTATCGCTATGGCTGCCTACACTACGTATAAGGTCATAGCCGCAGAGATAAATATGAGAAAAGCGCGCAGGAACCGCAACGTCCTCGTCAGAGAACTGAGGCTGCTGACTTTTATAGAAGCGCTCGTATCCGTACTGACTTTGCAGAATACTCTCATAGCCGTTAACGGCGGGGGCGAGGACATGCTGGCCCTGACCTCGGTGACCAGCGCGGGTATTCTTGTGCTCATTATCGTGAGCAGTATAGTGAGCTTTTGCCGCGGGCTGAAGGAGATGTGATGCTCGTCCGCAATATGCAGAAAGCGTCGATATCTTATGATATCGACGCTTAGTTTATAATATATTTTTTGTATCTTATGCTTTCCACACCGACTTCAGTACGGTCCCCAGCTTGGGAGACGTGCCGTAGAGCAATACTCCCACGCGGTATATCTTTGCGGCCAGTACTCCGATGCCTATCACCGAACCTATAAGGATTGCGACCGAGATGATTATCTCATATGCGGGCACGGAGCTCATCGCTATGCGCGTAAACATCGCCATCGGCGAGGTAAAGGGTATATAAGAGCATATCTTCATGACGATGTTGTCCATGTCGGAGCTTGACATGCTGTAGATGACTACTATGAATCCTATCACCAGCAGCAGAGTAACAGGCATCACAAGCGTGTTTACGTCCTCAAGTTTGGTCGCCATCGAGCCCGTCGCGCCGAACATGAACGCATAGATGAAGAATCCGAGTATGAAGAACAGTATCATATACAGCAGCAGATTGACGGGCATGTTGAATATGGAGTTTATTATTTGGTTGTCCTGCCACTGCGCTTTGTTGAGGTTGAAGAACAGTATAGCCGAGCCGAATACGCAGACCAGCTGTATAAGTCCCGCGATGCATGCAGCTATAACTTTGCCGAACATCATCGACACGGGCTTGGCGCTCGTAATCAGCAGTTCCATTGCGCGGGAGCTCTTTTCCGTCGCGGCGTTGGTCGCTACCATCTGCCCGTAGAAAATTATGACCATATACAGGGCGAATATCATTATATACGTGTAGAAAAAGTTTTGCATTTGGTCCTTGCCGGTGTTCAGAGTCTCATGGGTTATCTGCTCGGTCAGTATCTGATTGGCCTGCTCGGCGGATATGCCCTGCTGCTCCATTGCGGCTATCTGATACAGATTTTTAAGCACTTCGTCGGCTGTATATGAGTTTTGGTCGTACATGGACAGGTTTTCGACATAATAGGTATATGTCGTCGGGCTTGTTATTTCAAATGCGCATTCAATACGCCCGCTGTCTATATCGCTGCGTATCTGCTCCGCGCTCAGCCTCTCTACCCGCACCTCATAGCCTGCGAATGCCGACTCAAACGCCTGCTTCAGACTTTGTACCCGCTGTTCGTCTGCGTTGTCTTCGGGTACGACCAGCATTACAGGCTTCTGCATCTCGTCGGCAGATTGTCCGCCGTCGTCGGATTCAAACGCCTGCGCTATGCTCGGGTAGAACATGACCGCCGCGCACAACAGTACGAGAAATACCGTTATTCCCACAAATATCTTATTTTTAAAATAGTTTTTAAGCTCAAAACTGAGAATAGTAGCAAACTGTCTCATTGCCGCATTCCCCCTTAATCTTTTTCTCCGGCATATTCTACGAATATGTCGTTTAAAGACGGCTCGAATACCTTTATCTCGTCTATGTCATAGCTGTCCGCCAGCCTGCGCATAAATTCCTGCTTGCGTTCGGGCGCGGGCAGTACAAGCATCAGCTCGCCCCTGTCCTGTCGGGTGCAGACGTCCGCCATGTCCCTGAGTATCAGCTCTGCCTGAGGCGAGCGCACGATAAGCTTGTTTCTCGGATAGTTGCGCTTTATATGTTCGAGGTTCCCTCCCACGGCTATCGCGCCATCCTTCAGTATAGCTATACTGTCGCAAAATTCTTCTATATAATTCATCTGATGGCTGGAGAACAGCACCGTCTTGCCGCGCGCCAGCTCTTCTTTTACCACGTCTTTGAGCAGCATGGCGTTTACCGGGTCCAGGCCCGAAAACGGCTCGTCTAATATTATTATTTCAGGGTCGTGGGCCAGCGCCGTTATGAGCTGGATTTTTTGCTGATTACCTTTTGACAGCGTGTCTAGGCGCTTGTTTGCATATTCGCTCATTCCCAGTCTGCCCAGCCATCTGTCTACGTTGGCCGCGGCGTCCGTTTGTTTCATGCCTTTGAGCCGGGCGAAGTATATGAGCTGGTCGCGTATCTGCTTTTTAGGATAAAGGCCGCGTTCTTCGGGTAAGTAGCCGAGTTTTGTTTGGTCATAGTCTATCGGTTTGCCGTCTGTCAGTACTCTGCCCGCGTCGGCGGGGAACACCCCCATGATTATGCGTATCAGTGTGGTCTTGCCCGCGCCGTTGCGGCCCAGCACGCCGAAAGCTTTGCCGCTTCCGGCCGAAAAGGATATGCCTTTCAAAACCTGCTTTTCTCCGAAACTTTTGCGTATGTCTTCGATAACAAGTTCCATAGATTTGTCTCCCTGTTTGTAGATGTTTTTTTACAGCCGCCGTTCACGGGCGCCTGTTCTGTCGAGTGAATTTTAATGCAATAAAACGCAGTTAAATGCGCAGTGCGCCGTCATTCGGCGCTTGCCGTCTGTCTGTGCCGCCGCTGAAAAAGGCCCTTTTCCGAGGCGGGAGAGCATCGATTATGCCTATAAGCCTGTTTGGCCGCAGATTTGTTTTTTTAACGCTAGGTTTGATAAATCGAACATTCGGTTATCTCTGCGTATCCATAGCCGCATGCAGTCATATTCTACCACATAATATTACAAAAATAAATAGATTTAACATAACTTTAAAAAACAAATGTTATATTACGCATCAGAATCACCGAACGATAACGATGGTGTTATAATTACTTCTGTATCGCTGCCGTCTATTATATCATAACGTGTCAGAGTTATTTGATATATAATAGATATTCGTTTACGACAAATTCTTTAATATCTCTTTCAATCAATTTTTGTGTGTTTTTTCGTTGAAACCACGTTTAAATTTATTCGTTGTATTGTTTGACTTTTCATTTAAACAATTTATTTTTTTAGAAAGCCGAGAAATCTAATGCAGCCGAATAACCGGACGGTGCGGTTGATATCGGCCGTTTTATTTGTTCTTCGGCATTTTTTCGGACGACGGCGTATAGGATGTATTTTTCAGAACAGCGCGCAGCTTTTGGCAAATTTTTTGTATTTTTAAGTAAAAGATTACGTGCCTGCGAGGCATACGCCGCGCAGGCACGTATGTGTTTTTTACAAATCGTCAGCGTCCTGTACCGGTTCGTCCTCGTCGAACCCTGTTCCGGTCCAGCTGCCCAATATATCGGTTCTGTCCGGCGCACTGAACGATTCCGCCATGTTTTGAGGCGTGTTTCTGTCTTTCTTGGACGGTTTACGCGGATAACGGCCGTTTTTCATATGCGCGGTCTCCTCTTTGTATAGTTGTCCTCATCGGCGCCGCTCGAGGCGGAGCCGCGCTTCGGACGATAAGAGTATACGCGCTTAACGGCTCAATAATTCACATAAGTGCCCGAATATTTCCTCGGCGGCCCGCTGCCTTACCTGTATGCGGTCTCCCTGCAGCGCCAGCGCTCGGGTGACGGTCCTGCCGTCCCGGGCCGTGTACAGTCCGTACCATACGCTGCCTGCTTTTACCTGCCCCTCGTCGCCGGGACCCGCCACTCCGGTCACGCCTATGCCTATATCTGCGCCCGCTATCTGCGCGCACTTCTCAGCCATCGCCGCGGCAACCTGCGCGCTGTAGACCGTATGCCGAGCTATAATCCGCGGGTCTACGCCGAGTACGTCCTGTTTTATTCTGTCAGAATATGTCACAAACCCGCATTCGAAAACTTCGGAGGCATGCTCCACGTCCGTTATCTGCTTTGCCAGCAGGCCGCCCGTGCAGGATTCGGCCAAAGATATCTTCAGCTTTTTTGCCCTCAGCAGCTTTACCAAAGGCGCGGCATTGTTCATTCTATATCAACTCTTTCGATTTCTATATCGTCAAGCAGATGTTCGCCCAGCAGCGTTTCCTGCTGCAGTACCGACTCCAGCTCAGGCTTTACGCTCGGGTGCCTGGGCGTAAATACCGTGCAGCAGTCCTCGTACGGCTCTATAGAGGTTTCATATGTGCCTATATCCATGGCTGTTTTAGTTATATCTATTTTGTCCATGCCTATCAAAGGCCTGAAAACCGGCATGTCGGCCGCGGCGTCTGTGCAGACTATCGCTTCCAGCGTCTGACTGGCCACCTGTCCGAGGCTTTCTCCCGTTATTATCGCTTTTGCTCCGCATTTTTCCGCCGTTCGGCAGGCTATTTTCAGCATCATCCTGCGCATAATTACCGTAAACAGCTCCTGCCTGCACTTGTCCCGTATCTGCGTCTGTACATCGGTAAAACGCACTATGTACATGCTTATTTTGCCGCAATACGCGCTCAGCAGTTTTGCGAGCTTTTCTGCCTTCAGCCGCGCCCGCTCATTGGTATACGGCGGACTTTCAAAGTGAATGGCCGATATGCGCATGCCCCTCTTGGCCATCATGTATCCCGCTACGGGGCTGTCGATTCCGCCGCTGAGCATCAGCAGGCCGTGCCCTCCGCAGCCGCACGGCAGGCCGCCCGCGCCCTTTATTGCGTCGGGATGGACGTATATGTGGCCTTCTCTGACCTCAGCGTATACGGTCACGTCGGGTGAATCCATACTGACCCTCAGATGTCCGAACGCCCGCAGCAGTTCCGCGCCCATTATCGCGCCGATTTGGGGCGATTTTATCGGGTAGGATTTATCCGCTCGTTTGCCCACTACTCTGAACGTCCGTGCCGCAGCCAAACGCGGCCTGAGGTATTCCGACGCCAGCCTGCACGTCTGCTCAAGGTCGTACGGGCATACCGCCGCTTTTGCCAGCGCCGATATGCCGAATACCTTTGACAGCCTTTTCATCGCCTCGTCCAGGTCGGCCGCCTCGTCTGCAAAATCTACGTATACGGTAGACTGCAGGCTCTCTACGCTTACCTGGCCCATGCCCTTGAGCGCGTCGCGTATGTTCTTGAGCAGCAGCTGCTCAAATCTGTGCTTGTTTGCCCCCTTTAGGATAAGTTCTCCGTATTTGAGCAGTATGACTTCTTTCATTACCTTATCCTTTCTCCGAGCGGCGTGTCTTCTGTGAGAAATACTACGCGCACATTATCTTCTCCGCAGGCGAGTATCATTCCGTTGGAGTCGGTGCCGCACAGCTTGGCGGGCTTGAGATTGGCCACGACTATGACCTTTTTGCCTATGAGGTCCTGCGGCTCATACCATTGTCTTATGCCCGACACCACCTGCCTTTGTTCATAGCCCAAATCAAGCTGCAGCTTCAGCAGTTTTTTGGACTTGGGTACGGGCTGGCAGTCTGTGATCTGCGCCGAGCGCAGCTCTACGTTCATAAAGTCGTCTATGCCTATCTGCGCGCAGCCCTCGGGTGGTTCTTTTGTCTGTGCGGCGCTGAGCGTCTGCAGCGTCTTGGCTTCGTCCATGCGGCTGAAAAGCATGCCCGTGTCTGCTCCGAGTTTTGCTCCGCTTTCAATTGCGCCGAATTTGAATACCGTGTCGAATTCCGTTTTGTCCGTGCCCAGCCTTGCCAGTACCTTGTCGCAGGTCTGCGGCATAAAGGGCCCGAGCAGTATCGCGCATATCCTTATCGTTTCCAGCAGGTTGTACAGCACAGTGGACAGCTTATCGGCCTTGGACTCGTCCTTGGCCAAAGCCCACGGCATGGTCTCGTCGATATATTTATTTGCCCGCCTCAGCGCCGCAAACACCGCCTCCGCTGCCTCCGCGGTCTTGTATGCGTCCATGCTCTGTACGTATTTTTCCACACTCTGCCTGACAGTTTCTGTCAGTTCGGCGTCATATTCCGTCCCTGCGGAAGGCGAGGGGATAAGGCCGCCGAAATATTTCTCGGTCATGGCTGCGGTGCGGCTGACAAGATTTCCGAATATGTTGGCCAAATCCGTGTTATAGCGCGATATGACCGATTCGTATGTTATGGACCCGTCGCTGGAATACGGCATCTCCGTCAGACAATAGTATCTTACCGCATCGCGCCCGAATACGTCTATGAGGTCGTCGGCGTATATGACGTTGCCCTTTGATTTGCTCATCTTGTCGTTGCCGAAATTGAACCACGGATGCGCCAGTATCGACTTCGGCAGCGGCAGCCCGAGCGCCATAAGAATGATGGGCCAGTATATAGAATGGAAGCGGAGTATGTCTTTACCTATCACATGCAGGTCTGCAGGCCAATATTTTTTGTATAAAGGCCCCTGTTCGTCCACATCGTAACCCAGCCCCGTGATATAGTTGGACAGCGCGTCTATCCATACGTATATTATGTGCTTTTCGTCAAAGCTGACGGGCACGCCCCATTTGAACGTCGATCTGCTGACGCACAGGTCCTGAAGACCCGGCTTAATGAAGTTGTTTATCATCTCGCGCTTGCGTGATTCGGGCAGTATAAAGTCGGGGTGAGTGTCCATGTATTCTACCAGCTTGTCGCTGTACTTGCTCATTTTAAAGAAATATGCCTCTTCTTTTTCCCTCGACACGGGCCTGCCGCAGTCTGGGCATACGCCGCCCTCGCCCAGCTGGCTGTCAGTAAAGAACGACTCGCAGGGTACGCAGTACCAGCCTTCGTACTCGTTTTTGTATATATCGCCCTGACGGTACAGTTTTTCAAATATATGCTTTACCGCCTCGACGTGGTAATCGTCCGTAGTGCGTATGAATTTGTCATAGCTTGCGCCTACGAGGTCCCATATGCTCTTTATCTGAGCGGATATACCGTCTACGTATTTCTGCGGCTCGACGCCCGCCGCCTCGGCCAGCTGCTCTACCTTGCGGCCGTGTTCGTCCGTGCCGGTCATAAAGAATACGTCGTATCCCCTGGCTCTCTTATATCTGGCGATTGCGTCCGTGAGTATGACCTCGTAGGTGTTGCCTATGTGGGGCTTGCATGAGGCGTAGGCTATGGCAGTGGTTATATAGAATTTTTTATTGTCGGGCATTTGCGACCCTCCTTATTTTTTTTGTATCATACCTATTTGTATATCAGCGGTTAAGTCAGTGCGCCAGCTCGGCCAGCGCCTGTCCGAGCGTATCGAGGAATACCTTGGCCTGACGCTCGGTATTGGTCGAACTCAGGCTTATCCTCAGCGCGTGCTTGCCGTATTGCTCCATGCCCAGGGCTTTAAATACGTGGCTGGGTTTCTTTGAAGAACAGGCTGACCCGCGGGATATGTATATGCCGCGCTCAGACATGTAATTTACTATATTATCCGCTAAATATTTCTCAAATACGGCGTTGGTTATATACGGACTGGCCTCGGGCGGAGATATTACGCGCCCGCCCAGGTCGGTTATCCCGCGCCTGAGTCTGCGGGATATCTGCGATACGCTTTCTCTTTCTGCCTCAGGGTCTGCCAAACGGCAGCTTTCGGCCCAGGCTACTATGGCCGGCACATTGGTCGTACCGCTGAAAAGGCCGTCCTCCTGTCCGCCTCCGTCGTACACCGGCCTCAGTTTCAGTCCCCTGCGCACATACAGCGCGCCCAGTCCCTTAGGCCCGTGGGTTTTATGCGCGCTGAACGAGGCCATATCTACCGTCTTGTATGCAAACGGCTCTTTTAGAAAGCCCTGTATTGCGTCGGTGTGCATCAGCGCGCCGCAGCCGCTGCGCTTTATCTCGTCAGCTATTTGCGCCAGAGGCGATATCGCGCCCGTCTCATTGTTTACCTGCATTATGCTGACGAGCCGCGTGTCGGGCGTCAGCGCCTCCCGCACGTCCTGCGCGTGTATCAGGCCGTCTTTGCCCGGCCGAATATATATGACGTCGAATTTGTTCTCAAGCTTTTTAAAGCATTGCAGCACCGCCGGGTGTTCAAACGCTGTGGTTATTATGCGCCCGCTTCTGCACGAGGCAAGCGCGCCGTATACGGCCGTGCAGTCTGCAAGAGTCCCGTTTGGCGAAAAGTAGAGTTCTTCAGGTTCTACTCCAGCTCTTTGCGCTATTATCTGCCTGGCCTGCCGCACCGCTTTTTCCGCTTTAAGGGCAAATGAGTGCGGAGACGAGGCGTTTGCGTACAGGTTTGCCTGAGCGTCAGCCATTGCGCTGACGGCCTCGGGACGCATGGCTGTGGTTGAGGCGTTGTCAAAGTATATCATATCTATATCACCGTCGTTTATTCAAACTCAGGCCTTTTCAGGCAGTATCTCCATCTTTGCGTAGTTGGCCATGAGTTTCTTTGTGCCTGCCGCAAACTCGACCTCGAGCATTGTGTCCGACGCCATGGGTGTGGCCGTCTTGACCGTGCCTGCGCCGAAAACTCTGTGCATCACGCGCATTCCGGGCTGATAGCGGCACTCTGCGCTCTTGGGCTTTGAGCCGAATATGTCCGCGGGTATGTGCGCCGTCTGCGGCGGGCGGTAAGGCGCGGGTGCGGCAAAAGTCTTTGCGGCCGGGCGTGATTCCTGCGCTTCTATGAGCTGCTGCGGTATCTCCTTGTAGAACCTTGACGGCATGCTCGGCCTCACCGTTCCGAACCTCATCCTCAGCTTGGCGGAGGTCATGTACAGTATCTTCCTTGCGCGCGTTATCGCCACATAGCACAGCCTGCGCTCTTCCTCTTCGCCGCCGTCCTCCCATATTGAGCGTTCGGACGGGAACAGCCCCTCTTCAAATCCCGTTATAAATACGTTGTTGAACTCCAGGCCCTTGGCGCAGTGCATGGTCATCAGCACTACCGAGTTGTCCCCCTCGTCGAGGTCGTCTACAGCGCTTATCAGCGACATCTCTTCCAAAAACTGTACCAGCGAGGGCCTTTCCGCCCGAGTTTCGTAATCTGTAATGGCGTTGAGAAACTCCTGCAGGTTATCCTGCCTGGACAGTTTCTCCCTCAGCTCCAGTCCCTCGGTCATTTGTTTGTAGCCTGTAGCCTCCAGCAGATAAGGATAGAATTCCGACAGAGACATTTGCGTGACCTGTTCGCGCAGGTGGTTTATAAGCTGCGCGAAAGCCTTGAGCTTGTCCGCGGCCCTGGCCAGCTCGGGAAACTCGTCCGCACGCTCGAGCACGTCGAATATGCTCATGTACTTGCTTTCCGCCAGCTGCAGAGCCTTTTTGACGGTAGTCTCTCCTATGCCGCGCTTAGGCACGTTTATCACTCGGGTGAGCCTGGTTTTATCCGAAGGATTGGCTATAACGTTCAGATATGCCAAAACATCCTGGATTTCCTTACGTTTGAAGAACGCCAGCCCTCCGTATACCTTGTACGGTATGCCGTTGCCCTTGAGCGCCATTTCTATCTGCCTGGACTGCGAGTGAGTCCTGTACAGTACGCAGAAGTCGCTGTATTTTTCGCCTTTGGATACGCCCGTAAGCACGGTTTTTGCCACAAATTCCGCTTCCTCTACCGAGGATTCGAGCAGACGGTATTTTATTTTTTCCCCCTGTCCCGAGGCCGTCCACAGGTTTTTGCCTTTCCTTGCTTTGTTGTGAGATATGACGGCGTTTGCGGCGTCGAGAATATTGGAGGTAGAGCGGTAGTTCTGCTCTAGCTTTATTATCCGCGCATTTTCAAAGGATTTCTCAAAGCTGAGGATATTTTCTATCGTAGCTCCCAGGAATCTGTATATGCTTTGGTCGTCGTCTCCCACGACGCATATGTTGCCGTGCGAAGCCAAATGCGACACTAACTTGTACTGCAGCGGATTGGTGTCCTGGTATTCGTCTACCAAGACGTATTTGAATCTCCGGTTTACTTTCTGTTTGACTTCGGGATATTCGCTCAGCAGCTTGACGGTAAAGAATATCAGATCGTCGAAGTCCAGTGCGTTGGCCTGCCGCAGCTCGTCCTGATATTTCTTATATATACGGCCCGTTTGGGGATATTGCGAGTTTTTCAGCACCAGGTCGAAGTCCTCTGCGGATACGTACGCGGTCTTTGCGCGGGATATGGCCGACCTTACCGCCTTGACGTCGTATCGCTCGTCCAGGCCCATGTCTTTGATTATACCGTCCATAAGCTTGTTGGAGTCCGCGTCATCATATATGGTAAAGCTCCGGTCAAACCCCAGCAGATGTATGAAGCTGCGCAGAATCCGCACGCACAGGGAGTGAAACGTGAGCGCCCAAAGCCTGTCTGCCGAAATATCGAACTGGGTCTGAAGTCTCGTCCGCATCTCCTGTGCGGCTTTATTTGTAAAAGTTATCGCCAAAATGTTGCCGGCGGCTATCGGGTCTTCCTGCATAAGCTGCATATACCTGTCCGTTTTGCGCAGCTGTTTATCCTGCAGGCATTGCCTCAGAAAATCCGTATCCTGCGCTGTCGGCTCTGCGGCGGGTTCTGCCTGGTAGGTATGGCCGTATCTTATAAGATAGCCTATTTTATTTATTATTACCGTCGTCTTGCCGCTGCCTGCACCCGCGAGTATCAGCAGCGGAGAGTCGGTAAAAAATACCGCCTGCCTCTGCATGTCGTTGAGCTGAGCGTATTCGTCCTGGAGTATCTGCCGTCTTAGTGCCTGAAAGGTTTCATTCATATTTCTACCGAGCCGTTTCGTGTTGTATTTCCTACGATCGCGCCTGTCCGCGATCGATAGCGTATTATTAATTATATAACATTATCCGATCGATTTCAAGAGAATTTTTCCATCAGCGGCGCATAAATAAGGAAAATGCGCGAAAAATATCCGCGTATAACGAATCTATCTCTTTACGGAGGAAAAATTATGTTTTCGCGTTTTTGTAAAAAAGCTGCGCTCATAGTCGTCTTTGCCCTGTGTCTGTGCTCGGTCCTGACAGGCTGCTCTCAGAGCATGGCCGACGTTACCGGACAGTCCGCAGAGGTGCTGTCCCAGTACGGTTCTACAGGCTCTGAGGTGCGTCAGATACAGACCAAGCTTAAAAATTGGGGTTATTATACCGGAGAAGTCGACGGCATATTCGGCTCCAAGACCCTCAGCGCCGTCAGAAGCTTCCAGCAGAAGAACGGCCTGGCCGTCGACGGCATAGTCGGTCCCAAGACCTTGGCGGCCATGGGTATATCTTCGTCGTCTTCCTCGTCTTCCAGCACCAGCTCCAATGACCTCAACCTTCTTGCCAGGGCAGTGTACAGTGAGGCTAGGGGAGAGCCCTATGTGGGGCAGGTGGCCGTGGCGGCGGTCGTGCTCAACAGAGTGGATCATCCCTCGTTTCCCAATACCATAGCGGGAGTAATATATCAGCCCGGCGCGTTTACCGCCGTGAGCGACGGGCAGATAAATCTGACTCCGAATGAAAGCGCATACAACGCCGCCCGCGCCGCGCTCAACGGCTGGGATCCGACTAACGGCTGTATCTATTATTATAATCCCAAAACTGCGACCAGCGCCTGGATCCGTACCCTTCCCATAAGCATGACCATAGGCAACCACGTGTTTTCGAAAGGTAAATAGTTTTTCCGATTTTTGTGTCATTTTAAATGAAATTGTCGCAACCCCCTATACATTCTCCGCGTCCTTTTGATATCATGATTAAAATGAAT
>CALXAN010000001.1 GCA_944386305.1 uncultured Clostridia bacterium | reverse complement strand
GAATAAAGCATAAAAGCGGGCCGGTGAACGTTCACCGGCCCGCTTTTATGCTTTATTCGCTTTTAGTTTTACGGTTATGTATTACATTATCTATCTCTGCTCTTATTACATCAAATATTTTGTCGGGAGATATATCTTTGATTATTTTGCCTTTTTTGAACAGTACATATCTGCCGTTTGCGCCCGTCACGCCGAAATCGGATTCCGCGGCTTCTCCGATGCCGTTTACGGGACAGCCCATGACGGCTATCCTGATCGGGGTCTGTACGTCCGCAAATTCCTTTTCTATCCTGTCAGCCAGTTCTATGGAGTTTACCGTAGTCCTTCCGCATGTAGGGCAGGAGATTACCTCAAGCCCGCCCTCTCTCAGTCCCAGCGCGCGCAGCAGTGATTTAGCGACGGCTACCTCCTCCGCCGGATCCGCCGCAAGGGAGACTCGTATGGTATCGCCTATACCGTCCAGCAATAACGCTCCGATTCCCGCGGCGGATTTTATCATACCCGTTCTGAGCGTGCCCGCCTCTGTTACTCCGAGATGCAGCGGATAACCTTTTGGATTGTATTTTGATTCGAAAAGTCTGTATGCGCTTACCATTATCGGAACATTCGATGTTTTTATAGATACTACTATATCTTCAAATCCGCATTCTTCGAGCCTCTTGACGTTTCTGTCCGCACTTTCCGCCAGCGCCTGCGCGCAGGGTGAGCCGTATTTTTTCAGCAGGTCCTTTTCGAGAGAGCCCCCGTTTACACCCACTCTTATAGGGACGCCTCTGCTTTTGGCTTCTTGCGCTATCCTGCGGATATCGGATTCGGGCATGTTGCCGGGGTTTATTCTTATTTTGTTCGCTCCCGCCCGTATGCTCGATATCGCAAGCTCTGCGTCATAATGTATGTCTGCCACCAGGGGTATTTTCAGTATGGATTTGAGTTCTGCAAACCTGTCCGCGCTCGCCCTGTCCGGTACGGAAACCCGCAGTATATCGCAGCCCTCTTCCTGCAGGCGCAGGGCCTGCGCGGCCAGCTCATCGAATCTTGAAAACGGCACGGAACACATGGACTGTATGGTGACCGGATTGCCAGCGCCTATATGCACGCCTCCGACAGCAACGACTCTTTTGCTCATATAGCTTGTAACCCTCCAGGTTCTGAGTACGGGCGGCTCTGTCAGGGAGCCGCCCGTTTAATGTCTCTATATTATTGGGAAGAATAGATCTTTGAACGCCACTACGACCATAAGCAGCATAAGCGCGGCCATGCCTGCTGCGTGGATGTAGCCCTCAATTTTTGAGGGCAGTCTCCTGCGCGTTATCATTTCGAGAAGTATGAAGAACGCGCGCCCTCCGTCGAGCGCCGGCAGCGGCAGCAGATTTATCACCGCCAGGTTGATGGATATCAGCGCCGTAAAATACATCAGCGTAGTCGCGCCGCTCTGTACAGCCGTCTTGATTGACGACGACATTCCTATAGGCCCCGATACGTACTCAAAGCTGAGCTTGCCTGTCACAAGATCTGCCAGCGTGCGGTAGGTAGTCTGTACGAAAGAGAACATGCTCTGAAATGTATATTTTATCACGGATGAAAAAGTTTTCGGTGTCTCGTATACCGCAAAGTCGTTAAGCATTATCTTCATCGGGTCTTCGCCCTTTTGCGCGTATTCGGCCTCGGACTGCTCAGTCACAAGCTCTCCGGTCGTGCCGTAATACATGGGAAATACTACGTCTTTGAGTTCGATTTCCTTCCCGTCACGCAGTACCGTCACATCGACCGATGACTGCCCCATGGCGGACTGGAATGCGTACGAGAAGTCCGAATAAGTGTTTATGTTTACGCCGTTTATCTGCGTTATAGTATCTCCGACCTGTATGCCGTAGTCCATGCTTGTCGCGCCTTCCGTAAATCCGCCTACGGTTGTGGACGGGATGCGCATGTTAAGCGTTATTATCAGCGTGAATATCAGAGCGATGATAAGATTCATCAGCGCGCCGGCGATAATGATTATAAATCTCTTCCACGCGGGTTTGGCAAAGAATGAGTCGGGGTTGTCGTTGTTTTCGTCAAAATCTTCGCCCTCCATGCTTACATAGCCGCCTATAGGCAGCAGCCTCAGTGAGTACATGGTCTTATGTTCGTCTTCGGCAGTATCCTGATCCTCGGTTTTTTTGATGAATATCGACGATAGCTTTTTGCCCCGCACGCCTATCAGCTGAGGCCCCATGCCGATGGAAAATTCATTTATCTGTACTTTAAACAGCTTCGCCGTTATAAAATGCCCGAACTCATGCGCGAGTATAAGGAACCCGAGCAGCAGAACCGTATAAAGTATTTGCAGAAACAAGTCCAAAGCTTTAACCTCCGTAATCAGTCGTATTTATTGCTCCCGTATACAGTTTAGCGCGCGCAGGAGCCGAATATTCCGAGAATGCAAGTTGAATTTTTATTTTATGTTAGTAGCTCTCTGAAAAAATACTGTATTTTCAAGCCGTTTTGCTCGTCAGACTCCATGTATTTTCTCCTGTATTTAAACTTACAATTACCTCAAGAGAAAAGAAAAAGGATAAGCAGAAATAGGTGAACCTCTTTGTTTTCTAAGCTTTTGGAGAGCTTTAATACCACTCTGCAACCGGTGATAACAACCTAAGAATTGCATATTTTTATTTAACGTCGTATTTGCGGCGTATATCCGCGTCCGTTTGCAATATCTGCTCGATGGAGGGGTTGTGTATGATTGGCGTGGCTTCAAGCTCCCGCTCCGTAAAATCGGCTATATCTGCAAAGCATATTTCATCTCTGAGAAATTTTCTGACCGCGATTTCGTTGGCGGCGTTCAGTATCGTAGGAGCTGTGCCGCCCTCTTTCAGCGCCTCCCTGGCAAGTCTGAGCGATTTGAAAGTTTCTATGTCAGGTCTTGCAAACGTAAGGGTCATAAGCTTGTCAAAATCGAGCTCCTCTGCCCTTGACGGCAGCCGGTCGGGGTAGGTGAGCGCATATTGAAGGGGCAGGCGCATGTCGGGGCTTGCCAGCTGTGCAATAACGGTATTGTCGCAGAACTCCGCCATGCTGTGTATAATGCTCTGCCTGTGTATCAGTACGTCTATTTTTTCGGCCGGGACGTCAAAAAGCATGCACGCCTCTATGATTTCCAAACCCTTGTTCATCATCGTGGCGCAGTCGACGGTTATTTTTTTGCCCATTTTCCAGTTCGGATGCCTCAGCGCGTCGTTCTTTGACACCCCTCGCAGCTCTTCTGCGCTCATGCCGTAAAACGGCCCGCCTGAAGCTGTGAGTATCAGTCTCTTTATCCTTTTGCGCGGAGTTTTTCCGTCGATGCATTGAAAGATAGCCGAATGCTCGCTGTCGGCGGGAATTATTTCGGCCCCGTGTTCGGCCGCAAGCTTTTTTATAATCTGTCCGCAGGTTACTATAGCCTCTTTATTTGCAGTTATCAGGTCTTTGCCCGAACTGACGGCGTATATCGAGGGCAGGGTTCCCGCCATTCCACTGATACCGTTTACCACAGTGTCGCAGGTGCTCTGTTTTATGCTCTCGTACAGGTTTTCCGCCCCGCTCAATACTTCGGTAGCCGTGTCTGCTACGGCCTGCCTGAGTCGTTCAGCCCGTTCGGGACGGATCACTATTGCAGCTTTCGGTTTATGTTTGCGTATCTGCCGCTCCATAAGTTCTATGTCGGATCCCTCAGCGGCGATCGCTTCTATACCGCATCCCACTTGCTCTGCAGCTTCAAGGGTTTGCGTGCCTATGGAGCCGGTCGAGCCGAGGACGAATATGTTTCTCAATATAACTGCACTCCTATCCGAGAATGTTTAAGTCAAAAAATGCCAGGGCCATCGACGAAAAATATAACATCGGCGCGGTGAACAGCACGCTGTCGAATCTGTCCATTATTCCGCCGTGGCCGGGTATCAGATGTCCGTAGTCTTTTGCTCCGTAGCATCTCTTGACTACAGATGCGGACAGATCACCGCAAATCGATACCACGCTGCATATTACGCCTATTACGCTGGTTATCAGATAGTTTATATGTATTCCAGTGTTCATATAAGCTGCAAAACCGACTATCGCAAACGCTCCCGCCGACGTAATGAGACCGCCTATGGCTCCCTCGATGGTTTTCTTGGGACTTATCCTCGGAGTCATCTTCCATTTGCCGAAAAAATAGCCGAAGAAGTAACCCGCCGTATCCGTGCCCCAGGCGCAGAGGAATACCGCATAGAAAAGATACGCCCCGTGAGGCTGTTCTCTGATAAGCGCTATAGTTGTGAAAAAGAACGGTATTATCACTGATAATATTGCCGCTGCTGCGGACGTGGCGAAACGTTTGTGCCTGTGTTTGAGCAGCAGAGCGCACGCGGCTATCATTATTACCGACAGACCTAAAAACCACAGGTTTTGAGTTCTTGAACCGAAATCCCTAAACAGGATGGGGATGCATATGGCGCACAGCCCTCCCCAAATCATGGACGGGATGCTTTTGACCCGATCGGTGACATTAAGGACCTCGTAGACCGATATGACGGATAAAAGCGCGAGTATTATGCGCAGGGTTATTCTGTTGCCCGAAAACGCCGCAAGAAGTAGGAAAAGCGACGCTATTATGACGCCGGATTTGATTCGCTCTCTCATATTATCAACTCTTGTATTTTATAGTTTACTTCTCCTCGGATATGTTGCCGAATTTTCTCGTCCTGCCGAGATAATTCTCTATGGCCGCGTCCAGGTCTTTTTCGTCAAAGTCGGGCCAATAGGTCTGCGTGCTGTACAGTTCCGCGTATGCGGACTGCCACAGCAGGAAGTTGGACAGCCTCATTTCTCCAGCAGTGCGTATTATCAGATCGGGATCAGGCTGGCCGGCAGTGTAGATAAGCCCGCTTATGTCGTTTTCGCTCAGCGTTTTGCCGGGATTTTTATTTATAAATGCGTTGACTGCATTTACGATTTCGGCTCTTCCCCCGTAGTTTATGGCTATGTTGAGCGTCATGTCGCCCCGTATGGTCCTTGAGCGGTCGCTGATGGTCTTCATAAGCGATTTTTGTACAGGGTTAAATACTGACAGATCCCCGATGAAGTTGACGTTGGTGCGTCTGTACATCCCGGTGCCCGAATTGAACTTCTCTATCATACGATTGAGAAACGTTGTGATAATATTCATTATCGCGTTGACTTCGGTCTTGGGCCTCGACCAGTTCTCTGTCGAAAAGCCGTAAAACGTGATATGTTTTATGCCTATATTGTAGCAATACTCTACTATCCTCTGCATCGCCGCCGCGCCGGCCTCGTGCCCCTTGTTCCGGGGCAGGCCGCGGTTCGTGGCCCATCTGCCGTTGCCGTCCATTATAAAGCCTATATGCGCGGGCAGAGCAGTTTTGTCTTCGTAGTTCATAGATCAGGTCCTTTGCGTGATATAAAATATATGCCTCGGCCGGGCGGGGTCCGTCGACTTTTTTGGCAGCGGTGCAAACCGCCGCTGTACTGTTTAATGACGGCTATCCGCGCCTTATTGAAAAGGGACAAAAGACTTTCGTGCTCCTGTCCCTTATGTGATGATAAGAGCTTGTTACAGCTCCATTATTTCTTTCTGCTTGTTTTCCGTCAGAGAGTCTATTTCGCCGCAGTATTTGTCCGTAAGGTTTTGGATATCTTTTTCAGCCGATTTGACGTCGTCTTCGGTCATTTCGCTCTTCTTTTTCATGGCCTTGAATTTATCTATGGCGTCTCTGCGGATGTTCCTGACGGCTACTTTAGCCTCTTCAGCAGTTTTTGCTATGCCTTTTACAATTTCACGCCTTCTCTCTTCCGTCAGGGGCGGGAATACAAGCCTTATCACACGCCCGTCGTTTTGAGGTGTTATGCCTATATCGGAGGCGAGTATGCCTTTTTCTATCTCTTTGAGCACGGAGGGGTCGAAAGGCTGTATCATAAGCGTGCGTGCGTCGGGGGAGGATATCGTGGCCACCTGATTTACCGGAGTGGCGCAGCCGTAATATTCTATGTGTATCTTGTTGAGTACCGCGGGGTTGGCCTTGCCCGCGCGTATGGCCGCATAGTTTTTAGCCAGCGCATCTATGGTGTTTTGCATCTTGGATTCGTATTGCTTGTATTCGTCGTTCATCAGAGTTTACCTCCCGATTGTTTTTTATTGTTCAGCACCGTGCCGATATCCTTACCCGTCACGGCTTTGACTATATTGCTGCCGTCACCCAGTTCGAATATCAGAACGGGCATGTCGTTGTCTTCGCACAGCGCCGCCGCCGTGGCGTCGATAACCTTTAGGTGTTTTGAGAGCAGGTCCGTGTAGCTCAGGTGCGAGAATCTCTTGGCCCCGGCATTCTGTTTTGGGTCTGAGTCGTATACTCCGTCTATGTTCTTTGCAAACAGCGCGATATCCGCCTCTATCTCCGCAGCCTTGAGTGCCGCGGCAGTATCTGTGGTAAAATACGGATTGCCTGTACCGCAGCCGAATATCACTATCCTCCCGTCGTCAAGATATTCGCAGGCTTTGCTCTTCGTATACGGTTCCGCATACTGCGGCATAAACGACGCAGACAGCACCTCCGCCCTGCAGCCTATGCTTCGGAACGTCTCTTTGAGCGCCAAACAGTTGATCATGGTGGCCAGCATCCCCATTTGGTCGGCAGCGCTGCGGTCCATGTCTCCGCCCTGACGGCCTCTCCACAGGTTGCCGGCTCCCACAACTATCGCTATCTGTACTCCAAGCTGAGTACATTGCTTTATTTTATCGCATACCTTTGCCGCCAAGTCAAAGTCAAATCCAAATCCTCCGGCGGCAGCGAGGGCCTCGCCGCTGAGTTTTATGAGTACCCGTTTATATTTGATATCGGACATCGCACACACTATCCTCCTGCTCTTTCCTGTCATTTATAATACACTAAATTCCATCAAAAGTAAATAGCTTTGCCTCAATATCTCTCAATTTTATTACATATCCCGCTTTTACGTCCGCTGCCGTGACGGTCGTTTTTTGGGTATATATTTCGACATGTGCCCGGAATTGAGCGCGTATAGGGCGTTTTTATCGCTGCTTTGACAGAAACGGTTATTCTCAAGCCTCAGCGTCTGCATATTTATTTTGGCGGAAAGGGAGGGGAATATGCGGCGTCTTCAGACGCGCATTTCTGCCGTGAGTCTCGGTCCCGGTCCGGCATATCCGAATAAAAATTACGGCTTATTCGCATATGCGTATCTTGCGCGTCAGTTCTTCGCGTCCGCTGCCTATTGCGGGGGTAAGCATTGCGTACGCCTCGCCGCTCCTTATTTCGGCTTCGGCGGATTGTTTTGCGGCTGCTCCCGTACGCGCCGCCTTAGCCAAAGACGCCGTTATGGGTATATCGGCGCGGCGCTTTGCCGTTTTGAGAATTTGAGCGCCTGTTTCGTTAAGGGCCAGCACCCTTGCGTATGCGGGCGGAGCGCTGATTTTTTTTATGCCGAGCCAGGCGCACAGTACCGCTCGCCTGACGGCCGTCATTGGGTATCTCTTAGTCTTTACGTTTTCAAACAGCTCCTGTATCGAGCGCGCGGATACGGCGGCGGACACGATACGATTCTGCAGGCCCTCGCTTATGCCGTTTATATCTTCTAATCGTGCGGGGTCGCTCGAACGCAGCGCGTACAGTACGGCCCTGTCAGCGTTGTTCAGTTCCGCGGGCGCTTTCCCTGCGAGGACGAGGCGCTTGTATGCTGTATAAGATGAGGCCGCGAGATGCTCTTCCAGGTATTCGTCCGTCGCTTTTCGGGCGTATACGGCGTTCCTTATTTCCTCCGCGCCCTTGGTTCCCTCGCCTCCGTCGTGGTATGAGCCGGTTCTTTTGACGGTTTGCGGCTGCATGCTCGAGCCGAGTTTTGAGACCGCTCGCAGGTACTCGCTTGCAAGTATGTCGTTGGGGCGGCATAAGTCCAAGCCCCTGTCCCTGAGCGTTGCGCCTACGGCGGCTGCATAGCTTACGCCGCGGCTCATGTTGCGCTTTATGTCTTTATGCCCGACTGAGTTCAGAGCTGCTGCGGTTTTTTTTAGAAGTTCTATGTCCCCGCATTCCGAGCCGAACATGAGCGTGTCCACGCACCCGAGCGACTCCAGCAGCGCCACTCCTCCGTATGCAAACGTCTGCGCCGAGGACAGGCAATATCCTACCGGCAGCTCTATGATAAGGTCCGCTCCGGCCCGTACGGCGCATTCGGCTCTGTCGAATTTGTTAAAAATCGCCGCGTCGCCTCTTTGTACAAAGTTGCCGCTCATTACGCACACTATTCCGTCCGCCCCGTTTTCGCGCGCAGCTCTGAGGATATGTTCATGCCCGCGGTGCAGCGGGTTAAATTCGGTAATTATCCCGGTAATGTTCATCTGTCCGCCTCTTATTTTGCAGCGCCCTTGGCCGCATGTTTTTATCGCTCCGTATGCATGGTTCGTCGGCTTTCTGCCTAAGAGCCTGCGCCCCGTGTTTGCATACTTTGGCACAGCAGTTACTTTACTGTAATTATACTATATTTCGGTGCTTAAATCAACGGCAGCTGCGCTGCGTATGTGGAGATTTATTGGATTTTTTAGGTTATAGCTTGATTTTAAAGGTATATATGTAGTATACTGTTTTATATAAACGCTGTGTTGTCAAGCCGACAGGCGCCTGCCTGTCGCACATACATGTCGGAATCTTATGCAGGAGGTGCGTGTACGTGAGCTCTTCCGTCGCGCCGCCGCGCCGTACGGCGCTCAAAGTCGTCCTTATCTGCCTTGGCTCGGTGATATTTATCGCCGCCGTAGTATTTTTTATTCCTAAAGAGAACTGTACGTTCGATTTCGTCTCGTTCCGCGGCAAGCTTACTGCCGAGAAATACCTCGATGCCGTTTGCAGGCAGGACTATGCCAAAGCGTCGAAATATGTCTATTTCTATGACGGGACGCCCGAGCAACCTGCGGCAGGGGACTATACGCAGGAATGGACGGAACGCGCCGAACAGCTCGGAGAGAACAGATACCGGTTCTATTTGGCTGCCTATGACGGGCTTAAAGTCGTCGTGCGTGACGGCAAACTGTGCGGGAGCGTGAATATAAGCGTCGTCGCAGGCGGCCGCAGCATGTCGTACGATGCTCAGCTGCTGTTTGTAGACGGCAGAATTGCTGACCTGAACAGCGAACAGGTCAAGACGGAATTCGAAGCCGCTCTGAGCGGAAATGTGAGTGAATTTGCGGACTGATCAGTTTGGCCGCATTCGGCTGAAAAGGCTAATTTTTTCGGACGTATGATTATAACAAGAGCCGGGCGGCGCGCCTTTAGGCGCGCCGCCCGGCTCTTTATGGCTTTACGCAAGAGACAGCACGACTCTTATCACGTTGTATATTACCGCGACCCAGCATACGCTGATGGCGATTATTTTGGTGAGCATTAGGCCCTTAGGCTCTTCCTTAGACCTGCCGAATATCGACTGGCATATCAGCGCTGCGGCCGCCAGGGTGCATGACCCGCATATCACTGCGACCGTCGCGGGTATCGGGAATATTATCTTGGCCGCGTATCTCAGTATCAGCGCCAAAACGAGTATCGCCGCCGCCGCGCCCCAAAGTATTCTTACAGTGTATTTGCGAGCTTTTTTTGTATTCATATGCCTCGTTCTCCGCCTCCGCCCTTATTCTTTTCTGCGAGGGCGGAGTTAATGTTTATATTTGCATGTTTTTTTGTTATTTATACGTCATTCGGTATTCGCCGCGTGCGTTTGCCTATTATTTCCCGCCGCGTTATCTTGATTGCTCGTTTCGGCCGTCGGAGGATTCCTGAGATTCGGATGCCGCGTCGAACATCGACTTGTCCTGTTCCGCCTGTCCGTCTTCGGCGGATACGGTCTTGACGACCTTGACTTTCCTGGGCTTGAGCAGGAGATTGGTTATCACACCCAGTATCAGGGCGCAGGCTATATTTGATATCTGTATGTCTGCAAACGACAGCGTAAGACCGCCTATGCCCGCCACAAGCACGGCAGAGACGACGAAGAGATTCCTTGAATCGTCCAAGTCTACGTGTTTAAACATTCTCAGTCCCGATACCGCGATGAACCCGTACAAAGCTATGCATATGCCTCCGATTACGCATGTGGGCACGGAGTTTATGAACAGTATGAACGGATAAAAGAACGACAGAACTATGCACATCACCGACGTCGCCGCGATTGTTCTTACCGATGCGTTTCCGGTTATGGCCACGCAGCCGACGCTCTCTCCGTAGGTCGTGTTTGGGCAGCCTCCGAAAAACCCGCCGATCATGGATCCCACGCCGTCTCCGAGCAGGGTGCGGTGCAGGCCCGGATCCTTTATCAGGTCCTTTTCTATTATCGAGCTTATGTTCCTGTGGTCCGCTATATGTTCCGCCAAAGTTACCAGTGCGACAGGTGCAAAGGCTATTATAATCGTCGGCAGGTTTTTGAAATCAAAGTCCCAGGCATGCGCAAACGTGATGTTCGGCATCCATTTCTCTATATCGGTGACTTGTGTAAATATGCTGAAATCTATGTATTTGCAGGCTTCGTAGTCGAGCAGATGGTAGCCGACCAGCGTCACTGCGGCTGCGGTGGCGTATCCCGCCGCAACGCCTGTGACGAACGGGAGCATGCGCAGCGTTTTCGAGCCCTTGACCGAGGCGAGTATGGTTACGGCGAAAGTTATGACGCCTATAAGTATGGCTCCGAGATTGTATTCTCCTCCGTTTCCGCTCACAAGGTTAGAGACCGCGGATTTGGACAGATCAAGTCCGATAAGGGCGACTACCGGCCCTATTATGACCGGAGGCAGCAGCTTGTCGACCCAGCCTGAACCTGCAAGTTTTATTATTATGGCTATCACTACGTATACCAGTCCTGCCGTAATAGCTCCGAGTATTACTCCCCAGTACCCAAACGTTACGGCCGCGGTCAGCGGAGTAATAAAGGCAAAAGACGAACCCAAAAATACCGGGCTCTTGAACTTTGTAAAAAGAAGATATACTATCGTGCCGAATCCGGCCCCCATCAATGCTGCCGACTGGCTGAGTATCTCCGTACCGGAAGAAGAATTGACCACGTACGGCACGAGTACCGTCGCCGCAATTATGGCCAGCAGCTGCTGAAAGGCGTAAATAATCAGCTTGCCGAATTTAGGCTTGTCCTGCACTCCGTAGATAAGTTTCATTTGCATTTCTCCCATCTTTTTTATATAAATGACGCTTTCGCGTCATAAGCGCCCCCGTGCATTCGGCACTTCGGTTTATCAAAAATGCCGCCCCCTCAGTGTTTGACATCTTAAGGGTATATGATGGACGTCTTGACTGATGTGCGGTGGTCGGAGTCCGCTGCCTTCAGAGCGGCCTGTATGCAGCGGTATGTAT